>DATFEI010000204.1:0-11979 GCA_035251315.1 Burkholderiales bacterium
CAGCCCGCGCGCGACCTCCTCGGCGAACGACGGTCCGGAGAGCGCGCCGCAGCGCGCACCGGCACCGAGCGTCTGCTCGACAATCTGGTGCGGCAGGAGCCCGCTGTCCCGCTCGAAGCCCTTGCACAGCCACACGAAAGCCTGCTTTCCGATTTTCTTCACAACGTCGCGCAATCCCGAGACGGGAGTAGCGGCGAGCACGAGCTCCGCGCCCGCTGTATCTGCAAGATTGGAGCTAACCCTGACGGCGGAAGGAATTTCGATGCCGGGCAGGTAGCGCTCGTTCCTGCGCGTGCGCGCGAGCGCTGCGGCCTGCGCCGGATCCCGCGCCCAGAGCACCACTTCGAGGCGCGCGGCGAGCACCGTTGCGATCGAGGTGCCCCAGGCGCCCGCGCCGAGCACCGCGATGCGCTTCACCGGGTGAATTCGATCTTCGGACCGGCGGGATTACCCGGCGCGCCTGAGGCCTGCTGCTCCTGCTGCAGGCGCTGCATGTAGAGCGCCTCGAACGAAACCGGCGCAAGCAGCACCGGCGGAAAGCCCCCGCGGATCACGAGGTCCGAGATGGTCTCGCGCAGGTACGGAAAGAGGATCGTCGGGCAGGCGATCGCGAGCAGCGGGCGCAGATCGTCAGCCGGGACGTTGCGCATCTGAAAGATGCCCGCCTGCACCGCCTCGGCAAGAAACAGCGTCTTGTCGCCGATCTTCGCTGTCACGGTGGCGCTGACCGAGGCCTCGAAGTAGCCCTCGGTAAGCGGGGCCGCCGCAGTATCGATGCGCACCTCGAGCTGCGGCTGCGCCTGCTGCATGAACACTTGCGGCGCGTTCGGAATCTCGAGCGACACGTCCTTCACGTAGATCTTTTCAATCTGAAACGTCGCCTGGGGCTTCTCGGGTTCGGTGGTCATGACCTCGCTGGAATCATCCGTTCGCCTGGAGTAGGGGGTCGAGCTTGCCCTCGCGCTCGAGGGCGTAGAGCTCGTCGCAGCCGCCGATGTGGCGCTCGCCGATCCAGATCTGCGGCACGGTGCGCCGGCCGGTCTTGCGCATCATCTCCGCGCGCCGCCCGGGCTCGAGGTCGACCCGGAGCTTCTCAATGGTTACGCCTTTCGCGACGAGAAGCCGCTCTGCCGATTGGCAAAAGGGGCACGCGGCTGTCGCGTACATGAGGACTCGCGCCACTATTTCTCAACTGGCAGGCCAGCCTGCTGCCAAGCGCGCAGCCCGCCGGTGAGGTTCACGACGCGCGCAAAGCCCTGCCTTTTCAGAGCGGCGACTGCCTTGGAGGAGCGCTCGCCGCCTTCGCAATACACGATCACCGGACGATCCTTGCGCTTTGCTACCCCGGCGTCGTCGATGCGCGACAGCGGCACATTCTTCGCGCCGAGGATGTGGCCCGCGCCGAACTCCCCGGGATCGCGTACATCAAGCACCAGCGCGTCCTCGCGATTGATGAGGTGCGTCGCCTCGGCGGTGTTGACCCACGGGCCGCCGGCGCCGCGCCGGAAAAGCGGCCACAGCAGCATCGCGCCCGAAACGAACGCGACCACGAAAAGAAGGAGATTGTTGCGAACGAAGTCCATGGGGTCGGGGAGGCAACTGCAAGCCGGCCATTATAATGAAGCGCGATGGCCAAGCTCGTGCTTCTGCGTCACGGCGAGTCGGACTGGAACCGCGAAAACCGCTTTACCGGCTGGACCGATGTCGACCTGTCCCAGCAAGGCATCACCGAGGCGCGCGCCGCCGGGAGGCTGCTCAAGAGCGAGGGCTACGATTTCGATGTCGCGTACACCTCGATGCTCAAGCGCGCGCTTCGCACGCTATGGATCGCGCTCGACGAGCTCGACCGGATGTGGCTGCCGGTGGAGAAAAGCTGGCGCCTGAACGAGCGTCATTACGGCGCGCTGCAGGGGCTGAACAAGGCCGAGATGGCGGCGAAGTACGGCGAGGCCCAGGTACTCGCCTGGAGGCGGAGCTACGAGACGCCGCCGCCTGCGCTCACGCCCGACGACCCGCGGTACGAAGGCAGCGACCGGCGCTATGCCGGCGTGGAAGTTCCGCTGACAGAGTCCTTGAAAGACACCGTGGCACGCGCGGTACCCTACTGGCAGTCGAGGATCGCGCCTGCCCTGCGCGCCGGCAAGCGCGTGCTCGTCGCCGCACACGGCAACTCGATGCGCGCGCTGGTGAAGCATCTCGACGGGATGTCGGACGACGCGATCGTGAAGCTCAACATTCCGACCGGCATTCCGCTCGTGTACGAGCTCGACGAATCGCTCAAGCCACTTCGTCACTACTACCTCGGCGACCCCGACGAGGTGGCGCGGCGCACCGCCTCCGTCGCCACCCAGGGGAAAGTGAAAGTCTGAGCCGCGCCGCGTGTGTCGCGCTCGCGCTGGCCGCGTTCTCGGCCTGGGGAGCGACGCAAGAGGACAAGCTGAAGGCGCTGCGCGGGCGCATCGACAAGCTGAACGAGGAGGTCCGGCGCAGCGAATCGTCGCAACGCGAGGCGCGTGACGCACTGCGCGACTCCGAGCGCGCAATCTCGAATGCGAATCGCGCGCTCACTCGGCTCGCCGCTGAAGCGCGCGCGGTGCGGGCCGAGGGTGCCCGCGTTGCGCAGCAACGTGAATCTTTGCAAACTCAGGTCGCGCAGCGCGAGGCCGTGATCGCGCGCATGCTGGTCGCGTGGGCAGCCGGCGGCTCGCCCGACGCGCTGCGCGTGGTGCTCTCGGGAAACGACCCCGCGGACATTGGTCGCGCGCTCCACTACCTCGGCCACATTTCGCGCGCGGCGGCGAGCCTGCTCGCCGAGCAGCGCGCCGCCGCCGCCGAGCTCGAGCGGCTCGCAGCCGATGCAAAGGCGCGTGCCGAGCGCCTGCGCGCGATCGAGCAAGCGAGCCGCGCCGATCGCGACAAATTGCTCAGCGAGCAGCGCAGCCGCACCCGGGTGCTCGCCAGCGTGTCGGCCGAGATCCGCAAAAACCGCAAGGAAATCCGCGTGCTGCGGGCGGACGAGGCGCGCCTCGCGCGCATTGTCGAGGCGCTGGGGCGCAGTGAATTCCCCTCGGCAAAGGGGGCCTTTTCCGGCTTGCGCGGCAAGCTGGTCCTTCCGGCTCGGGGGGAACTGACGCAGCGCTTCGGCGCTCCAAGGGGATCGGCCGGGACGGAGGCAAAAGGCGTGTTTATTCGCTCCCCTCGGGGGCAGCCGGTACGCGCGATCGCCCGGGGCCAGGTGGTTTACGCCGATTGGATGCGCGGATTCGGCAACCTTCTTATCGTGGACCACGGCGAAAGCTACCTTTCGATCTACGCCAACAACGAGTCGCTTCTGAAGGAGCTGGGCGAGACCGTCGCGCCGGGCGAGCCGATCGCCACGACCGGATCGAGCGGTGGCAACGAAGAAACCGGTTTATACTTTGAAATGCGGCACTTGGGCCGCGCCTTTGACCCACTGTCCTGGGTCAAGAAGAAATAAGCGAGCGTCATGCACACCAGGCTTCGCAACATCGGCTTCATTATCGTCGGCGCCGTCGCCGGCGTGCTCATCAGCCTCAACTTCCAGGCGATCGCGGATCGCGCGAGCCGTTCCTCGCTCCCGATCGAGGAGCTGCGCGCGTTCACCGAGGTGTTCGGCGCCATCAAGACGAACTACGTCGAGCCGGTGGAGGACAAGAAGCTCATCACCGAGGCCATCAACGGCATGCTCACCGGCCTCGACCCGCACTCGTCGTACCTGGACGCCGAAGCCTTCCGCGAGCTTCAGGTCGGCACCCAGGGTCAGTTCGGCGGCCTCGGCATCGAGGTTGGCATGGAGGACGGATTCGTCAAGGTGATCTCGCCAATCGAGGACACCCCCGCGCACAAGGCGGGTATCAAGCCCGGCGACCTCATCATCAAGCTCGATGACACTCCGGTCAAGGGCATGACCCTGAACGACGCGGTGAAGCGCATGCGCGGCAAGCCGAATACCCAGATCACGCTCACCATTTCGCGCAAGGGCGAGACCGCACCGATGGTGGTCACGATCACGCGGGCCGTCATCCGCGTGCAGAGCGTGAAGTCGAAAGTGATCGAGCCGGGCTACGCCTGGGTGCGCGTGTCGCAGTTCCAGGAAGCGACCGCCGAGCACCTGGTGAAGCACCTCGAGGGCCTCTTCAAGCAGGGAGCGGTCAAGGGCCTGGTGCTCGATCTGCGCAACGACCCCGGCGGCCTGCTGCACGGGGCGGTCGCCATTTCTTCGGCCTTCCTGCAGGCGAAGTCGCTCGTGGTGTCGACCGACGGCCGCGCTGAGGACGCGCGCCGGAAGTTCTACGCGAGCCCCGACGACTATGCGCGCCGCGGCGATGATGTGCTGAAGGGTCTGCCGCAGGCGACGAAGACCGTTCCGATGGTCGTGCTCGTGAACGGCGGCTCGGCGTCGGCCTCCGAAATCGTCGCCGGCGCGCTGCAGGACCACAAGCGCGCCAAGGTCATGGGCACGCAGACCTTCGGCAAGGGCTCGGTGCAGACGATCATGCCTCTCGGCAACAACACCGCGATCAAGCTCACCACCGCTCGCTACTACACGCCCAGCGGCCGCTCGATCCAGGCGCTCGGCATCACGCCCGACATCATGGTCGAGGACCCGAGCGACACCCTCGTACGCGTGCGCGAAGCCGACCTGCAGCGCCACCTCGAGAATGGCCGTGAGACCGAGAAGAAGGAGTCCACGGTCACGCGCACCAAGCCGCCCGCGACACCCGCCGAAACGAAGCCGACCGAGCTCGGGTCGAAGGACGACTTCCAGCTCACGCAGGCGATCGCATTCCTCAAGGGCGAGCCGGTCAAGTCGCAATCGCCCACGGTCGCGCAGACCGAAGCGCCGAAGGCCAAGCCGACTAACTAGGTTGCGAAGCGGCTTCATCGCGTCCTGAACGACGAGCAGCTCCTCCGGTACAGCCGGCACATCCTTCTTTCCGAGTTCGGGATCGAGGGCCAGGAGCGGCTGCGCGCAGCGAGCGCGCTGATCGTCGGCGCGGGCGGCCTCGGCTGCCCGGCCGCGCTCTACCTCGCCGCGGCCGGCATCGGCCGGCTGACGATCGCCGACGGCGACAAAGTCGACCTCACCAACCTGCAGCGCCAGATCCTGTACCGCGCCGAGTCGGTCGGCGCGGTGAAAGTCGAGGCCGCAAAACAGTCCTTGAACGCGGTCAATCCGGAGGTCGACATCGTTTCAGTGCAGAAAAGGCTCGACGCCGCCAGTCTCGCTCCCTTGGTTTCACAGGCAGATGTGATCCTCGATTGCACCGACAACTTCGCCACGCGGCACGCAATCAACCGCGCCTGCGTACGCCACGCGAAGCCGCTTGTCTCGGGGGCCGCGATCCGCTTCGACGGCCAGCTGATGGTCTTCGACCTCAGGACACGGGAATCCGCCTGTTACGCCTGCCTTTTCCCCGAGGACGCGCAGGTGGAAGAGGCGCAGTGCTCGATGATGGGCGTCTTCGCGCCGCTCACCGGCGTGATCGGCGCCTCGCAAGCGATGGCGGCGATCAAGGTCCTAACTGGGGTGGGCGATTCATTGAACGGCAAGCTTCAGGTCATAGACGCCAAGAGCGCCGAGTGGCGCACGGTACGCGTAAAGAAGGACCCCGCCTGCCCGGTTTGCAGCCGGCGTTAGCGAGTTACCGAAGTACCTCGGTCGCCCGCAGCACCACGGACTCGGGGATCGTCAGCCCGAACTTCCTGGCAGTCTTCAGATTGACCACCAGCTCGAAGGACGCCGGCCGCTCAACCGGCAAGTCGCCCGGCTTGGCGCCCCTCAGGATGCGGTCGACGAAGATCGCGGCGCGCCGATGCATGCCCGCGTAGCTCGGCCCGAAGGACATCAATCCGCCCGCGTCGACGAGCTCGCGATAGGCGTGCACGCCGGGTAAGCGATGCTCGAGCGCGAAAGCCATGATCCGCTCGCGGTGATGCAGGAACAGGCGATCGGCCAGCACGAGCAGGGCCTGCGGGCGCTGCTTGAGCATCTGGCCGAAGGCTTCCTCGATATCCTCCTTGCTGCGCACGCCGAGCGAAAGCATTTTCATTCCGAGCGCATCGGCTGCAGCGCGGGTCTGCTTTTCCGCGACGACCTGCAACGGGCTCGACGAGTTCCACAGCACGGCGACGTGCGAGATGCCCGGCACGACTTCGCGCAGAAGCTCTAGGCGCTTGCCGTCGAGCTCGGGCGAGATCGAGGTCAAGCCGGTGATGTTGCCTCCGGGCAGGCGCAGCGAGGAAACGATGCCGGTACCCACCGGATCGCCCACCGCGATCATGACGACCGGAATCGACGTGGTCGCCTTCTTGACCGCAAGCGTGGCCGGAGTTCCCGCGGTGACAATGATCGCGACCTTGGCGGCGATAAGCTCCTTGATGAGCGTCGGAAAGCGCGTGTAATCGCCCTCGGCCCAGCGGTACTCGATCGCAATGGACTTGCCCTCGACGTACCCGAGGTCGCGCAGGCCGTCGCGAAACGGTCCCACGAGGTTCGCTTCGAGCGCCGGGGTCGAGTTGCCGAGGAACCCGATGCGGGGAATCGGTGTCTGCGCCCAGGCAGAGAGCGCGAGGATGGCAAGGCCAAGCGCTACGGTCGCGAAGCGCGTCGCGGTGCTCAAGCTAGTAGATAGCGCCGCTGGGCGCTGAAGCTCTCGCTCGGCTTCTTGGCGAAGCCGCTCTTTGCGTATTGATGCAGGCAGCCGAGCGCGTAGCGAAGGAGCGCCCCGGCGCGGCCGGGGGCGTCGCCGTCGGAGGCGACGCGCAGCGACTGCTTCATCGTCGACTCGAAGCGCTCGAAGAACTGGTTCATGCGCGCTTGCAGGCGCTCGTGCTCGCCCACCAGCGCATCGCCGGTCATGACGCGCACCATGCCGGGGTTCTTCTCGGCGAAGGCGAGCAGCATTTCGACCAGCTTCTCGCACTGGCGGTGGCCGTCGGCCTCGTCCGCGGTGATCTGGTTCGCGAGCGTGAACACCGAGCTTTCGATGAACTCGATCAGCCCCTCGTACATCTGCGCCTTGGAGGCGAAGTGGCGGTAGAGCGCGGCTTCCGAGACGCCGAGCCTTTCGGCAAGCGCGGCGGTAGTGATCTTCTCCCACCTCGGCGCCTCGAGCATCTGCGCAAGCGCTTTCAGGATCTCGAGCCGGCGTTCGCCTTTGGCGCGGGGCACAGTAGAAGAATTTTAAGCTTCAGGAGGGGATTCTACGCGGCAGTTCGGTGACCGAGGCAATGCGCAGGTCGACGTAAGGCGCGCGCCGCCCCACCGGGCTCACCCAAACCGTTGACATGCCAAGGCGATGTGCCGCGCGCAGGTTGTCCAGGATGTCGTCGATCAGGGCGCAGCGATGAGGGTCGAGGTCGTGGTTGCGCAGCAGCCGGTGAAAGCCCCACGCGTGCGGCTTTCCGCGGTAGCCCGTGTCCTCGATCGTGTAGACCGCGTCGAAGAAGCGGCGTAGCCGGATCGCGCGCAGCACCTCTTCCACGTAGTGTCGTGGCGCATTTGAAAAGACGAGCCGCGTGCCGCCCAGCCGCGCGAGCGCGTGCTTGAGTGCGTTCTCGCGCACGACCATGTCGGCGAGCTCGGGGAAGACATGCGTCTCGGCGAGGAAGTGACGCGGGTCGGTGCCGTGGTGGCGCATGAGGCCGGCGAGCGTAGTGCCATAGCGCAGCCAGAAGTCGCGCCGCATCCGGCCGGCGTCTTCGTCATTCAGCCCGAACTGCCTCTTCAGGTAATCCTGGATCTGCGTGTGCATCGAGGGAAAGATGTGCACCCGCGCGTCGTGCAGCGTGTTGTCGAGGTCGAAGATCCACACCCGCCGCGATGGCGGCAACCTCGCGATCCTCACGGTTTACTTGCTTCGGATCAGCGTGCCGACGCCCTGGTCGGTGAGCACTTCGAGAAGCAGCGCGTGTGGCACGCGCCCGTCGATGATGTGCACGCTCTTCACGCCGCTCCTCGCGGCGTCCAGCGCCGAGCCGATCTTGGGCAGCATGCCGCCGGAAATCACGCCTTTCGCGACCAGCTCGTCGATCTTCTTCGGTGTGAGCCCGGTGAGGAGCTTGCCGTCCTTGTCGAGCACGCCCGGGGTGTTGGTGAGCACGACGAGCTTTTCCGCGCGCAGCACCTCGGCGAGCTTCCCCGCGACGAGGTCGGCGTTGATGTTGTACGTGGTCCCGTCGCGCCCGGTGCCGATCGGTGCGACCACCGGGATGAACCCGCCTGCCTCGAGCGCCTCGATCACCGCCGGATCGATCGACTCGATCTCGCCCACCTGGCCGAGGTCGACGCGGCCGTTTTCCTGGGATGACAGCTTCATCTTGCGCGCGTGGATGAAGGCGCCGTCCTGCCCGGTAAGGCCGACCGCCTTGCCGCCCGACTGGTTGATGAGCTCGACCACTTCCTTGTTCACCTGTCCGCCGAGCACCATCTCGACCACGTCCATGGTCTCCGCGTCGGTGACACGCATGCCCTGGACGAACTCGCCTTTCTTGCCCAGCCGCGCGAGCAGCTGCTCGATCTGCGGTCCGCCGCCGTGCACCACGACAGGGTTCATGCCAACGAGCTTGAGCAGCACGACGTCGTGCGCGAACGAGCTCTTGAGCAGCTCGTCCGTCATGGCGTTGCCGCCGTACTTGATGACGATGGTCTTGCCGTGGAAGCGCTGGATGTAGGGCAGCGCCTCGGCCAGGATGCGCGCCTTTTCGGCGGCTTCCGGAGAATGAGGGTGGGGAGCGTTCATCGGAACGCCCCCATACTACAGAAAAACCTACTGAATCGAGATCTGCTTGCGCTGCGCCGCCGCCTTCTTGGGCAGCTTCAGCTCGAGCACGCCGTCCCTGAACTTGGCTTCTGCCTTGGCTTCGTCCACTTCCTGCGGCAGCGTGAAACTGCGCGAAACCTTGCCGTAGACGCGCTCGGTGTGCAGCACGCGCTCTTCCTGCGAAGCTTCTTTCTCACGCTTCACCTCGGCGGCAAGCGTGACCTGCGAACCGTCGATCGTGACCTGGATGTCCTCTTTCTTCACCCCGGCCAACTCGGCCACGATGGTGTAGGCGCCATTCGATTCGGCGACGTCCACCTTCATGCGCGGCAGCGTCTCGCCGCCGCGGCCCTCATAGGCGACCGGGCGGACGAAGAAGCCCTTGAACAGATCATCGACCAGATCGTTGAATGGATCGAACCTCGTAATGTTTGCCATGTGTGCGCTCTCCTTTCCTGAGCCAGTACCCTGCAGGTAGGGGCTGCAAGCCGGGTTTCAAGCCCCCGGTAAACTCTTGTCGGTGAACGACTTCCGGACCCGGCTGCAGAGCGAGCGGCCGTACCTCCTGCGCTACGCGAGCTTGCAGCTGCGCGATCCGAGCCTCGCCGAGGACGCGGTGCAGGAGACGCTGGTCGCGGCGCTTGCCGGCGAAGCGGGTTTCCAGGGACGCGCGAACCTGCGTACCTGGCTCACCGGAATCCTGAAGCACAAGATCATCGACATCATCCGGCGGCTCGCGCGCGATACCGCGGCAGCGCCGGCCGAGGCAGACACTACCGAGTTCGACGCGCTTTTCGTCGACAATGGCCACTGGGGCGACCCGCCTGCCGCCTGGGCAGACCCGGACGCGTCGCTCGAGCAGAAGCGCTTCTTTTCCGCACTCGAGGCTTGCCTCGAGCGGCTGCCGAAAAAGACCGCGCAGGCCTTCATGATGCGAGAGCACCTGGGGCTCGAGACAGCCGAAATCTGTAAGGAACTCGCCATCACGCCGACGCACTGCTGGGTACTGCTGTATCGCGCGCGCATGGCACTGCGCGAATGCCTGGAAAAGGACTGGTTCAGCAAGATATGAAGCTCACGTGCAAGGAAGTGTCACGCCTCGTTTCCGAGGGACTCGACCGCCGGCTCGGCTGGTCGGAGCGCGTGCGCGTGCGCATTCACCTCGCGATCTGCGACGGCTGCACCAACTTCAAGAAGCAGATGCTTTTCCTGCGCAAGGCCCTCGCGCGGCTTGCAGAACAGCCAAAACCCTGAGAAGTGCGCCCGCTGCGGGGCGCCGTTTCACTGCGGCAGAAACGAGCCTGAGTGCTGGTGCGCGAGCCTGCCGGCGCTCCTACCCATTCCTGGGCGCGCGTGCCTCTGCCGCAAGTGCTTGGAAGAAGAACTGAGAGAATCGCCTAGAGAACGAACCTAGCGAGGTCCTCGTTCCGGGCGAGATCGGCAAGGCGCGCATCGACGTAAGTCGCGTCGATCGTCACGGTGCCGGCACCGCGCTTGCCGGCTTCGAACGACACCTCCTCGAGCAGCTTCTCCAGCACCGTGTAAAGCCGCCGCGCGCCGATGTTCTCGGTCCTTTCGTTCACCTGGAAAGCGAGCTCGGCGATGCGGCGGATTGCCTCGGGACGGAATTCCAGCGCCACGCCTTCGGTGCCGAGCAGAGCCTGGTACTGCTTCACCTGGCTAGCGTCGGTCGCGACCAGTATTCGCTCGAAGTCGTCGACCGACAGCGAATCGAGCTCGACGCGGATCGGAAAGCGGCCCTGCAGCTCGGGAATGAGATCCGACGGCTTGGCGAGATGGAAGGCCCCCGAAGCGATGAATAGGATGTGGTCCGTCTTCACCATGCCGTAGCGAGTCGAGACCGTCGTGCCTTCGACAAGCGGAAGCAGGTCGCGCTGCACGCCCTGGCGCGAGACGTCGGCGCCCGCGACCTCGCCGCGGCTCGTGATCTTGTCGATCTCGTCGAGGAACACGATGCCGTTCTGCTCGGCATTGGCGACCGCGCGCACCTTCAGCTCGTCGTCGTTCACCAGGCGAGCCGCCTCTTCTTCGGTGATGATCTGCGCCGCTTCCCGAATCTTCATGCGGCGCAGCCGCCGTCGTCCGCCGCCCAGGCCCGAGAGCATCCCCTGGATCTGCGAGGTGAGCTCCTCCATGCCTGGCGGCGCGAGGATCTCCATGTGCGGCTGGCTCGCCGCGACCTCGATATCGATCTCGTGCTCGTCGAGCTCCCCCTCGCGCAGCTTCTTGCGGAACGCTTGGCGCGCCGCGGATTCCTCGTTCTGCTTGAAGCCGACCAAGACATCGAGGATGCGTTCCTCGGCCGCGTCCTGCGCGCGCGTGCGCACCCGGCGCATCGCCTGCTCGCGCGTCTGCTTGACGCTGATCTCGACGAGGTCCCTCACGATGGTGTCGACGTCGCGCCCGACGTAGCCGACCTCGGTGAACTTGGTCGCCTCGACCTTGATGAAAGGCGCGTCCGCAAGCCGGGCGAGGCGCCGAGCGATTTCGGTCTTGCCGACGCCCGTGGGCCCGATCATGAGGATGTTCTTGGGGGTGATCTCGGTGCGCATCGGCTCGGCGACCTGCTGGCGGCGCCAGCGGTTGCGCAGGGCGATAGCGACGGCGCGCTTGGCTTTTCCCTGTCCGACGATGTACTTGTCCAGCTCGTGGACGATTTCCTGCGGCGTCATCACGGAAATGAGGCCGCTCATTCCAGGGTTTCTATGGATCGTTGCTGATTGGTGTAGATGCAGATGTCGCCGGCGATCGCCAACGCTTTATCCACGATTTCCTTGGGGGGCAGCGAAGAGTTCTCGAGCAGGGCTCGCGCCGCGGCCTGCGCATAAGGACCACCGGAGCCGATGGCGAGAATCCCGTACTCGGGCTCCAGCACGTCGCCCGCGCCGGTGATGATGAGCGAGCGCTCCTTGTCGGCGACCGCGAGCATCGCCTCCAGGCGCCTCAGCACGCGGTCGGTGCGCCAGTCTTTCGCGAGCTCGACCGCCGCACGCATCAGGTTGCCCTGATGCTTGTCGAGCTTCGCCTCAAAGCGCTCGAACAGCGTGAATGCGTCGGCCGTTCCGCCGGCAAAGCCGGCGAGGATGCGGTCCTGGTAGAGGCGTCGCACCTTGCGCGCGCCGCCCTTGAGCACGACCTGGCCGAGCGTGACCTGGCCGTCGCCGCCGAGCGC
>DATFEI010000207.1:0-26588 GCA_035251315.1 Burkholderiales bacterium
CGGCGCCGCGGCCGAGGATCGCCACCAGGATCAGCGCCACCAGGATGGCGGGGAACGAGAGCTGCAGGTCTACGAGGCGCATGATCAGCGCGTCGAGCCAGCCGCCGCGGTAGGCCGCAAGCAGCCCGATCGCGGTGCCGATCGCGAGCGCGACCGCACCCGAGGCAACGCCGACGCCGAGGCTGATGCGCAGGCCGTAGAGCATCGCGCTCCACATGTCGCGGCCCGCGCCGTCGGCGCCGAGCCACATCACGAACCCCGCCGAGCCGCGCTCGCCCGGCGCGAGGCGCGCGTCGAGCACCGTGACCTTGGCGAGGTCGTAGGGGTTCTGCGGCGCGATCAGCGGCGCGAACAGCGCGAGAAAGATGAGGGTGAGCAGCACGGCGAATGCGGCGGTGGCGACGCGGTTCGAGAAGAACTCGCGCGCGAGCCGGCGGAACGGCGTCTCGGCCCTTGCGAGTGGCAGCGCTTCGGCCGCAGCGCTCATGCCTTGGCTTCCTTCAGCCGGACGCGCGGGTCGAGCATCGAGTACACGATGTCCACGATCAGGTTGATGACGATGAACATCAGCACCGTGATCACGAGGTAGGCGACGATCACCGGGCGGTCGAGGCGCTGGATCGAGTCGATGAGGAGTTTGCCCATGCCGGGCCATGCGAACACGGTCTCGGTGACCACGGAGAACGCGATCAGGCCGCCCAGCTCGAGGCCGAGCACCGTAACGACCGGAACCAGGATGTTCTTGAGCACATGGACGAGCACCACGCGCGAGGGGGAAAGCCCCTTTGCGCGCGCGAACTTCACATAGTCCTGCAGCGCGGTCTCGCGCGTGCCGGCGCGCGCGAGCCGCGTCACGAGCGCCATCTTGAAGAGCGCGAGGTTGAACGCGGGAAGCGCGACGTGGCGCAGCCCCTCCCAGGTCATGAAGTCACCGCGCCCGGTCGAGGGCAGCCAGCCGAGCATCACGGCGAACACCATGATGAGCATCAGGCCGACCCAGAAAGTGGGCAGCGAGAAGCCGAGGATCGAGCCCGCCATGATGGCGCGGCTCGCCGGCGAGTCGGGCTTGAGGCCCGCGTACATGCCGAGGGGGATGCCGAACACGATGGCGAGCAGGAACGCGGCAAGCGCGAGCTCGAGCGTCGCGGGCATGCGCTGCAGGATGAGCTTGAGCGCGGGCTCGCCGTGGACGAACGAGTTGCCCAGGTCGCCGCGGACCGCGTTGGCGAGGAAGTGGAAGTACTGCTCGTGCACCGGCCGGTCGAGGCCGAGCCGCTGGATGAACCGGTCGATCTCCTCCTGTGTCATGTCGTCGGAGATCAGGATATGCACCGGGTCGCCGACCACGTGCACGCCGACGAACACCACGAGCGACATCACCAGAACCACGACCAGGCTCTGGATGATCCGCCGGATAACGAAAACCATTAGTTCGCTTTGCTGACCCCCGTGGCGAGCGTGTACTCGTCGGTGCGCGGCTTGTAGGCGAAGCCGCGGCGCATCGCCCAGGTGTTCACCTGGTAGTGGAGCGGAATGATGCCGACGTCCTCGATCGCGATCTCGGTCGCGCGCGCGAGGAGGTCGGCCCGCTTCGCGTCTTCCACCGTGGCGAGCGCGTCGTTGATCAGCTTGTCGACCTGCGGGTTTGAATAGCGGCCGCGGTTGGATGCACCCATGCCCTTCTCGCGGTCGAAGCTCGCGATGAGCGACTTGAGCGGCGAGGACGCCTCGCCCGTTCCCGAGCCCCACCCGACCAGGATGAAGCTGAACTTGGGCCCCTTTTCCGGCGATCCGGTGGAGGCGTCGCGGAAGAACACGCCTTGCGTCATGGTGACCACCTGCGTGTCGATGCCGACGCGCGAAAGCATCTGCCCGACCGCCTCGGCGATCTTGGCGTCGTTCGGATAGCGGTCGTTGGGCGAGTGGATGGTGAGGCGGAAGCCGTTCGGCACGCCCGCCTCGGCGAGGAGCTTCTTCGCCGCGTTCGGGTCGTACGCCACAGGCTTCAGCTTGCTGCTCACGCCGAAGAAGCCTTCAGGCAGGAGCTGGCCGGCCTTGATCGCCTGGCCTTCCATCACCCGGCTCACGATGGCGTCGCGGTCGATCGCCATGGAAATCGCCTTGCGCACGCGCACGTCGCGCAGGGGGTTCTTGATCGCGCCGCCGTCCTTCGCCCGCACGAAAGGCGAATCGTCGCGGAAATGATCGAGGTGCAGGTAGATGATGCGGTTCGAGACGGTCTGCGCGATCGTGAGCTTCGGGTCCTTCTTGAGCCGCTCCATGTCCACTGCCGGCACCTCGTCAATCATGTCGACGTCGCCCGCGAGCAGCGCTGCGACGCGCGAGGGATCGGACTTGATGCCGCGGAAAATCACGCGCTGCCATACGGGCTTGTCGCCCCAGTACTGCTCGTTTCTCTGCATCACGATGCGGTTGCCCGGCGTGTACTCGACGAAGCGATACGGGCCGGTGCCGATCGCGGCCTTGCCCGAGTTGTAGTCGGGCGTCTTCGCGCCCTGGCCGTGCTTGCGTGAGACGATGAAGACCTGAGAAACGTCGTTCGGCATGAGCGGGTAGGGAGCAGCGGTCTTCACGTGCAGCGTGTGGTCATCGACCTTGACGAAGGTCTTGCCGCGCGCGTAGATGCCGAAACTCGACGGGCTGCCCTCGACGTTCGGCGCGCGCTCGAAGCTGAAGATGACGTCGTCGGCGGTGAACGGGGTGCCGTCATGGAAGCGCACGTTCTTGCGCAGCTTGAACTCCCAGGTCGTCGGGTCGATGGGTTTCCAGGACTCGGCGAGGTCCGGGGTGAGGCGCTGGCGCTCGTCCTGACCCACCAGGCTCTCGAAGATGTGGCTGAGAAGCGAGTTGTTCGGCGACAGGTTGTGGTAGTGCGGATCCATCGCCGTCGGCTCGGACGCGAGGCCGATGCGCAGCTCCTGGGCGGTGGCCGTGGTCGCAAGAAAGAAAAGAACTGCGAGCAAGAACCGAATCATCGTTTCCCTCCTCCCGGGTTTGTCCCGGCCATTATGCGATAGGTGGCGAGCCAGTAGTACTCGTACTCCGAAAACGTCAGCTCGGTCCCGAACCGGCCCAGGCGCGCGCGCAGCTCCGCTGCCGTGGGGAAATTTTTCAGCACCTCGTGGCTCGAGCCGTCGGCGAGGCGGCGGCGCTGGTAGGTGTTCCCCTGCGGGTCCTTGCGGGAAATGGCGGTGCTCGATCCCTCAGCATAGCGGTTGTCCATGAACGCTACCCTCGCCCCCGGCTTGAGCCTGGCTTGCAGCCCATTTAGAAACGCGTCCAGCCTGGCGAGGGGGACATGCGACCACCAAAAGCCGGCGTAGCAGGCGGAGAACTGTTCCTGCCAGTCCGGCAGGGCATAAGCATCAGCACGCTCGAAGCGCACATTGCCCTCGGGATACTTCTTGCTTCGCGCGATCGCCAGCGTCTCCTCGCTATAGTCGACGGCGAGGACCGATTTCGCCTGCTGGGCGATGAGCGGGGTCCAGTAGCCGGTGCCGCACGCGATCTCGAGCACCCGCTCGCCCTTGAAAAGCGCCGGGATGTCGTTGCGCAGCCGCGCGAGATCGGCCTGGCGCTCCGGCTTGTCGTAGATCTTTTCGTACTCAGCGGCGCGCCGGGCGTAATAGCTTTCCATTCAAGTATGCTACAGCGATGGCGCCGCTGGTACTCGATTCCCCGCATTCCGGTCACGATTTTCCGGCCGACTTCGGCGCCATCGTCACCGAGGCCGAGCTGCGCGAGTCCGAGGACTGCTACGTCGACGAGCTCTATGCCGCGGCGCACGAGCTGGGCGTGCCGCTCCTCGCCGCGACGTATCCGCGCACGTACCTCGACCCCAACCGCAATGCCGGCGACATCGACCTCGACCTCGTCGAAGGGCGCCTTCCTGCCGATTGGCCGTGGGGGTACCGGCCGAGCGGCAAGGCGCGTATCGGCAAGTCGCTCCTCTGGCGCACATTGGAAGACGGCCGGCCGATCTACGGGCGCAAGCTCGCCCCGGAAGCCGTGCGCCGCCGCATCGATCGCGTGCACGCGCCGTACCACCGCTCGCTTCAGGAGCTGCTCGAAAAAGCTGTCCGGAAACACGGGCGCGTCTACCACATCAATTGCCACTCCATGCGCTCGGTGGCCGGCAAGCAGAGCGAGGACGGCGCGGGCAGCGTGCGCCCGGATTTCGTCATCGGCGACCGCGACGGCACGACCTGCGAGCCGCGCTTCACCGAGCTCGTGCGCGAAACGCTCGCCGGCATGGGCTATCGGGTGACGGTGAACGATCCCTACAAGGGCGTCGAGCTGATCCGCGCGTACTCGAATCCCAAGGCCGGACGCCACAGCCTGCAGATCGAGATCAACAAGCGGCTCTACATGGACGAGCGCACGCTGCAGAAAAACGCCGGGTTCTGCGCCCTCCAGAAGAGCCTCGGCGAGCTGCTCCGCGTGCTGATCGATGAAATATCGGATTGAGATAAAGCCGCCCGACATCTCGCGTTACCGCAGCGGCAACACCGGCGTCGACTACGTGCACGTCATGGACTCCGGCAAGCCCGGGCCGAGCGTGATGGTGCAGGCGCTCACGCACGGCAACGAATTCTCTGGCGCTATCGCATTGGATTTCTTGTTCCGTGAGGCCGTTCGGCCTTCCCGTGGGAAACTGGTTCTCGCCTTCGCCAATGTCGCTGCATTCGAGCGTTTCGACTTCGCCGACCCGGACCGCTCGCGCTGCATCGACGAGGACTACAACCGCGTCTGGGCCGATGGGGTGCTCCTCGGTCCGCGCGACTCCGCAGAGCTCGGGCGTGCGCGCGAGCTGCGGCCGTTCGTCGACGTGGCCGACTACCTCCTCGACCTTCACACCATGACCGAGCCCTGCCGCCCGATCATGGTGTGCGGCATGCTAGATAAGGGTGCCGAATTCGCGCGCCGCGTCGGCGTTCCGGCCGACCTGCTGATCGACACCGGACACCCGGCGGGCCTGCGCATGCGCGACCGCGGCGGTTTCGGCGATCCCGCCAGCCCGAAGAACGCGCTTCTGATCGAGGCCGGACAGCATTGGGAGAAGAGCTCGGTCGATGTCTCGATCGACACGACGCTGAGGTTCCTGCAGGTTACCGGCACGCTTGACCCAGCCTTCGTTCAGCCGCGGCTGCGCCTCACGCCTGCTGGGAAGCAGCGCGTCGTGCGGGTCACCGAGCCGATCACCGCGTCGAGCGCGAGCTTCCGCTTCGCAAAGCCGTGGAAAGGGCTGGAAGTGGTCGAAAAGGCAGGCACCGTGGTTGCGATGGACGGCGACAAAATCTGGCGAACGCCGTACGACGATTGCGTACTGGTGATGCCTTCCACCGCGCACGTCAAGCCGGGGAATACAATGGTGCGGCTGGGACGCTACGACTGATTCAAGATAGGCTCGTCATGCGAAGCGCGCTATCACTCGCTTTTCTGCTCTGCGCCACCAGCGCGTCCGCGCAGATCTATCGCTGGGTCGACGAGAAAGGCACGGTGCATTACTCGAACTCCTCGCCGCCCAACGGCGTGCAGGCGACCGTGTTCGACCGCGAAGCCAAGGCCGGGCCCCCCTCCCCGGACAGTGCGGAGTGCTACACCGTGCGCTGCCAAGGCGAGCGCCTCGAGCAGCGGCTCGCGCGCCAGCAGGAGCTGGATACGCGGCTGGCGGCAGAGCGCACCGCTGCGATGCCGCCGCGCCCGCGCGGCCTCGACTTCCGCAGCTACCTCTCGCTATCCCGCGGCATGTCGGAAGGCGAGCTCATCACGATCGCAGGAGCGCCCGACCTGCTGTTCTCGGACGTGTTCGCGGTCAAGCATTACACCTACCTTCCCACCACCGTCGATCCTTTCACCACCACGATCCTCGTGATCAGCGGGCGCATCAGCCAGATCGAGCGCGTGCGCAAGTTCTAGACAGCAGCGTTGCCCGCGTCGCCGGGCGGCGGCGCGCTTGTCGCCCGGCGCACGATCGAGGCGCCGCCGAACTCCAGCCGCCCGCGCAACATCTTCGCGAGCACGAGGATGTGCTGCAGCCGGGTGCTTGCCAGCCCCGGCGTTATCTCGGCGCC
Organism: Burkholderiales bacterium; assembly: GCA_035251315.1. GTDB lineage: Bacteria > Pseudomonadota > Gammaproteobacteria > Burkholderiales > SG8-39 > SCGC-AG-212-J23. The sequence goes on from DATFEI010000207.1 coordinate 6,096, forward strand.
CAGCGCGTTCGCCTGCTCTTCGATCTGGCGCAGCTTGGCGATGAAGTCCGCATGGTCCGCTGTCAATGCCGCCTCCCCCAAAACATCAAAGCCTACGCCGCAGACCGCGCCATTTCTGTCGCGCGAACTATGCTTTGCCTGTAACGACGCGCTCGCTCCTTCGGGCACGTCCCTTGCTCGGAGAAGCCCGATTTCCCTCTAGGAGCGCGACAATGGAACAGGATCGCAAAGACGAGAAGGAAGGCAAGGACGGCGTGGAAGGCGAGGGCAGCTACAGCGGGACCAGGGATTACAACGAGCGCACGGAGAAGTTCATCAAGTCGGGCAAGGTGGACAAGGCTGCAAAGGAAGCGCAGCCCAAGTCCGAGCAGGAAAAGCACGCGATGCAGAAGGCCGAGCGCATCGGCAAGCAGAAGGCTAAAAAGTAAACTACTGCTGCTTTCTTAGGGCGCCCCATAGGGCGTCGAGGCGCGCGTAGCGTCCGCAGCCGGTGACGTAGTAGCGGTACTGAAGCGCGTTCTTCTTGTAGTAGTCCTGGTGGTAGTCTTCCGCCGGCCAGAACTCGCTCGCCTTGGTGATCGGCGTGACGATCGGCTGGCGGAAGGGCTTCTGCTTCTCCCACTTCGCCTTCGACGCCTCGGCGAGGCGCTTCTGCTCCTCGGTGTGATAGAAGATTTCGGGCCGGTACTGAGAGCCAGAGTCGCAGAACTGACGGTCCTTGACGGTCGGGTCGTGGTTGAGCCAGAACGTATCGAGCAGCTTCTCGTAGCTCACCTTCGCAGGGTCGTAGGTCACCTCGACGACCTCCGTGTGCCCGGTGCGGCCGCTCGAAACCTGGTCGTACGTAGGGCTCTTTAGCTTTCCTCCCATGTAGCCGGACACCACGGAGATCACCCCGGGCACCTTTTCGAACGCTTCCTCAGTGCACCAGAAACAGCCGCCGGCGAATGTCGCCTTTTCGGGCTTCTGTTGCTGCGCGAGAGCCGGCGCTGCAAGCGCCAGGATCAGCCCGAAGAGGACGCTTCTCATCTGGATAGCTCCTTCATGACGGCATCGATGACCGGTTGGTCGCGCAAGCATAGCCGGACATTACGCAAAGGGGAGGCGCGCGCCGCCTTTACATAGGCGCGGGCGCAGACGTCGAGCGGCACCGCGAAGATACCGCTCGACACCGCCGGGAAGGAAACCGACGCCCAGCCCCGCTCCTGGGCGCGCTTGAAAGCTTCCCTTAGAGCCTGAAGAAGCTTGGCTTCCTCGTCGCCTTCCCCATGACGGGGTCCGACGGCATGGATGACTCCCTTGAAGGGCATGTTTCCGGCCGTCGTGACGACCGCGGAGCCTGCGGGCAGGGGACCAAGCTTGCGGATAAGCGCATCGCTTTCGGCCTGCAATTCCGGGCCGGCCGCACGCGAGATGATTCCGGCCACACCGCCGCCGTGAGCGAGGTGGCCGTTCGCCGCGTTGACGATGGCGTCCACCGGCTCATCGAGCAGGCTGCCCCGCACGACGAGGAACGTCCGGTCGGAAAAGCCTACTTCTTCCTGCGCGAGGACTTGCGCTTGCGTGGCACTTTCGCGCCGGCGCGGCGCGCCTGCGAGAGGCCGATTGCGATCGCCTGCTTGCGGCTCTTCACCTTCTTTCCGGAGCGCCCGCTGCGAAGCGTGCCTCTCTTGCGTTCGCGCATCGCCTGGCGGACTTTCTGGGACGCCTTCCTGCCGTATTTCCGCGCCATAGAGACTCCTAAATTCGATCGGTCGATCTACTCGATCTTCGCTTTTGCCCTTAGCCCCCGTACCAGCTCTTCGATCCTGTTTTGCGCCAGCTTCTGCTGGATCCGCGGCTTCACCTCGGCCAGGGTCGCGAACTTGGCCGCGCGCACGTCGTCGAGCTGAATGATGTGGAAGCCGAAGCGCGTACGCACCGGCGTTTCCGTGTATTTGCCTTTCTCGAGCTTCACCATCGCCTCGGAGAACTGCTTGTCGTAGCCGGCGGGCACGTTCCAGTCGAGCTCGCCGCCGCGCTGAGCGCTACCGCCGTCCTTGGAGTTCTTCGTCGCCAGGTCCTCGAACTTGCCGCCTTTCTTGAGCTGCGCAATCAGCGCCTTGGCTTCGTCCTCGCTCTCCACCAGGATGTGGCGCGCCTTGTATTCCTTGTCGCCCTGCTCTGCCTTGGCTTTTTCGTACTCCTGCTGCACTTCGGCGTCGGTGATCGGATGCTTGCGCACCCAGTCGCGAAGATAGGCGGACACGATGATTTCCTGGCGCGCCATGTCGAGCTGGGCCTGCACTTCCGGCTGCTTGGCAACGCCGGCCTTTTGCGCCTCCTGCATCAGGATCTCGCGGTTCACAAGCTCGTCGCGCACCATTCCGCGCATTTGCTCGGTATCCGCGCCGCCGCGGCTCAGCTGCTGCTGCATCAGGTAGTCGGCGCGCGACTGCGGGACCGGCACGCCGTTCACGGTGGCGACGGGCTTCCCACTCCCGGGCTTGGCCGGGGCGGACTTTGCCGCCGCGGCCTTCCCGTCCTTCTTCTCCGGCACCTGCGCGAGCGCCAGGGCGGGGGCAAGAAGCGCTGCGGCGAGGATTCGAGTCTTCACGGGGATCCTTTCGTTTCTTCGGGGCTGCGCGCGATGATCGCGAGCGCGTGGATGGGATTGTGCATCAGCTCGCCCAGCGCCTGGTACACCATGCGGTGGCGCGCGAGCGTCGTCTTCCCGGCGAAGCGCGGCGACACGATGCTGAGCCGCCAGTGAGTTCCGCCGCCGGGACGCCAGCCGGCATGGCCGGCGTGCTTCGAGCTCTCGTCGACGAGCTCGATGTCCAGCGGTTCGAGAGCCGCCAGGCGCTCACGGATTCTCGCCGCGATGCTCATCCTTCTCTTCGATGAAGCGGGCGAGCACGAGCGCCTGGGCGAGCACGAAGAGCAGCATCAGCCCCATGCCGCCGAAGAGCTTGAAATTGACCCAATGGTCGGTCGAATAGTTGTAAGCCACGTACAGATTTAGCGCGCCCATGAGGAGGAAGAACCCGATCCAGCTCCAGTTGAGCCGCGCCCAGACCGGTTCGGGCAGCTGCACCTGCTCGGACAGCATGACGCGGATCAGGTTCCGCCGGAATGCCAGCGCGCCGGCAAGCACCGCGCCGAACAGCCAGTAGAGCACTGTCGGCTTCCACTTGATGAACGTCTCGTCCTGCAAGAGCAGCGTCGCGCCGCCGAACAGCACGATGATGCCGAGGCTCGCCCACAGCATTGGCTCGACGCGCTGGCTGCGCAGCTTGAGCCACGCTACCTGGAGGAAGGTCGCGGCGATCGCCACCCCGGTCGCGACGTAGATGTCGGCGAGCTTGAACGCGACGAAGAAAAGGATCACCGGGAAGAAGTCGAACAGGAATTTCATTTAGCCGAGTTTACCAGCGTGCGAGCGCCGACACCGACGCAACGCGCACGCGCCCGACGAGGTTGACGAGCGGCACCAGCTCGGCCGCGGTCTCGCCCTCGATCAGCTTGACGTGCGTGGCGTCGGCGTGCGCCTGGCCGAACGTCGCATCGACCGGTCGCCAGCCGCGGCCCGCGATCCACGCCTCGTTCCACGTGTGGTACAGGAAGCCGCCGTGCTCCTCGGAGTAGGCGATGCCGTTCACGACGCGCGCCGGCACGCCGAGCGCGCGTGCGAACGCGGCGAAGAGATAGGAATGCCCCTGGCACTCGGCGCGCCGCGCGCGCAGTACATCGGCAGCGCTGAACGCGTCGATCGCCTCCTTGGCGATGTTCGCGTCCATCCACGCGATCAGGCGCGCGATGCGCTCCTCGTCGCTCGTTGCGCCGGCGGTGATCTCGCGCGCAAGCGAGGAGATCTCGCCGAGCACGCTCGGCACCGCGAGCGTCGGCGCAAGGTAGCGCGCAGGATCGCCGCCGGGGAGCGGCTGCGCGCGGTCGATGCGGCACTCGAGCCGGTCGGCCGCGCGCCGGCAGGCGGGATCCGCCACGTCGAAAGTCTCGGGAACGCCGGCGAGGACGATCTCCATGCGCGACACCCGGCGCGGCTGCTCGATAGGCCCGGCGCGCAGCAGGCTGAACTCGACTAGGGCGTCGCGCTTGTTGAGGCTCGCCTCTACCAGATAGCGCCGCGCGCGCGCTTCGTCCTCGAGCGCCGACACGAGCACGCCTTGCATGGCAAGCTCGAGGAGCGGGCGGCCGTCGGCGGCGATCCATGTGGTCGTCTCTAGGCCGAGAAGCCGCGTCGCCACCTTGAACGCCGGGCCGTCGAAGAGGCCGCTCGTCTCGTAGGAAAGCACCTCCTGTTCCGCCTCAGCGATCGCCTGCGTCTCGCCGTGGAACACCGCGTAGCGCGCGGCCCGGCCGATGCGCAGGCCGTCGGTTTCGGGCAGGAAGGCGAGCGCGCTCGAGGGGTAAAGCGGTCTTTCCATCTTGAAGGTCTTTTTCTCCGAGCTGCCTCGGGCCGCGATATCGACCGTGACAACGCCGCCCTGTGCAGTCCCTGTCACCCGCATGATGCTGCCGTCGATCTCGTGCTCATAGCGAAACGCCTCCAGCGTGAGGTCGGGCCGGACGCGGTCTACGGCGTGCAGCCGGATGCGCTTGTCGACGCCAAGGAACTGCAGCCGTATCACGGCCTCCGACTCGATTTCCCAGCGCCCGGACGCATCGGCGGCAGCGCGCAGCTGGCGGCGAGTGAATCCGACCTTGTCGCCGTTGAATACCACTCCGGTCCACACATCCCGGTGCGGCCAGCTTTCGAGCGTGATGGCGCCGGCCCGCGGAGGAGCGCCGGCGTTCTTGAAGTATGTAGTGCTGCACCCCGCGAGCATCACTACCGCAACCAGAGCGAAAAAGTTTCTCATTTCCACCCGCCCACTGCCTTGCGTGCGGCCTCGTTGCCGGGACGCACCACAAGCCCGCTCGTCGACACGGTCACCGAGTATTCCGCACCTTCGGCCATCGGCACGTAGACGGCGCTGCCGTAGAGCGCGTCCGCGAGCGGCACGTACTGATGGTGCTTTCTGAGTAAAGACCACAAGTCGAGGCCCGGGTCCTCCGCCAGCGAGTGCACGGTGCGCGCGGCGCGGCGCTCCTGCGTGATGTCGGCATAGCGCCCCGACAGGCGTTCGAAGCGGTACACCGTGTCAAAGCCGAGCAGATTACCGAGCGCGCGCCACTTCAGCACGCGTGCATCGATCTGCCACTCGTCGCCGTGGACCTGGAAATGGCGCGTCCGCGCCGCGCGCGTGTCCACGCTGAGCACGTAGTGGCGATCGCCGAGCTGGCGGATCGACACGCGCGCCGCCTCCTGCTCGTGCGTGAGGCGCGCGTAGGTGTAGAGGTTCATCGCCAAGAGCGCCGCGCCGGCCGCAAGCGCGATGACAAATGCTCCAGAGAGGAAAAGCATTGTTCCGCGGGCGATCTGGAGGCGGCGCAGGCGCCGAAACGCGGCGAGCTCCAGCGGCAGCGCGAGTAGCACGCCGATGATTCCGATGCCGATCATCAGCGCTCGCGGGTCGAGCCGGGCGAGCGAGTCGATCATGGGACGAGAAGCCGACGGCTGCGATGCCAGTCGATGATCGCCTCGCGAGGGAATTCGCGGAAACGCTTACCGCGCTTGGGTACTTCCACCCAGTTCGGCTTCGAGCCGAGGAAGATGTACTGGCGCTCGCGTGGGACCGGCAGGGGCGTATCGATCGCCGCCGCGAAGGGATAGACCCATTGGGGCCAGCGCTTGTCCCACACCCAGAGGGCGGACGCGCACTTGCCGCAAAAGTGCCGCTCGCCCCACGATGGCTTCGCCTTGTAGATGCGAGTCCTGCCCTTCACCTTGAAGGTCTCGGCCTTGCCCATGATATTGATGGCGTAACCGCCGCCGCCCGCGGTCTTGCGGCAGATCGAGCAGTAGCACCAGAGATACGGGTAGGGCGTCTCCGATTCGACGGAGAAGCGCACCGCGCGGCAGTGGCAGGAGCCTTTGAGCAGCATGTTTCTAATATAGATGAGAGGAGATCGACACGTGGCACTTGTCAGGATTATCGAGTACGCGGAAGCGAGCGCCGAGGTAAGAGTTGTCTACGACGACATCATGAAGACGCGCGGTGTCGACTGGGTCAACAACTTCTGGAAGGCGCTTGCCAACGACCCGGCGCTTCTCGCGCGCGTATGGGCGCAGGTGAAGCAGGTGATGGCGTCCGGCGCGCTCGATCCGCTGGTGAAGGAGATGATTTACGTGGCGGTGAGCGCGACCAACGGCTGCGAGTATTGCACGTACTCGCACACCGCCGCTGCGCGCAAGAAAGGCATGACCGACGCCATGTTCCTGGAGCTGATGGCCGTGGTCGGCCTCGCGAACCAGACCAACCGCCTCGCGAACGGCCTGCGCGTGCCAGTCGACCCGCAATTCATTCCTTGAGAAGCACGTTCTTGCCGTCGGGCGTGACGAGGTAGCGGCGCCACAGCCATCCCCCGGCGCGTACCTCGACAGGCCAGTAGCAGCGCTGTCCTTCGCGCACTGGTGCGTCGAGCTTAACGACGTATTGCGGCTTGATGCCGTTCTGTTGCATGGAGCGCGCCCAGGCATCCACCTCGGGGAGCATCTCCACGCGGGTAACAGCACGGCGCAGGGGCATGCCTCCCTCGTCCGGATAGTCGCAAGCGAAACCGGGCAGCGAAGCCCCCAGCAAGCAAACGATAATCGCAGCCCGCATGGAGGCAAAGCTATCACCCGGCACCGCGATCGTCATCCTGCTCGGCGTGGCGAGCGCCTTCGCTTCGAACCACCTGTGCGCGCGCATCGCGTTCGATCACGGCGCGAGTGTAGCGACCGGGGTCAGCGTGCGCGCCACGTTCACTGCGCTGTTCCTTTTCTTCATGATGCGCTTGCAGGGCGTGCGCATCGCCATCCCCCGCGAGCTGCGCGGCGCCACGCTGGTCGCCGGCATGCTCATCGCCACTCAGAGTTACACGCTCTATTCGGCGGTGGCGATTATTCCGCCGGCGCTGGCGCTGCTCGTGTTCCAGACCTCGCCCATGCTCTACGTGCTGCTCACGTGGGCGCTCGGCAAGGAGGCACCGCGCTGGAGCGCCCTGCCGCCAATGATGCTGGCGCTGGTGGGGCTGGCGCTTGCCTTGAATGTCCGTGCCGCCGACCACATGGCTGCCGGCGTCGCCTGGGCGTTCGCCAGCGGGCTCAGCATGACCGTCGTCTATTATCTGAACGCGAACGCGCTCAAGCCGCTCGACGGGCGCCTGCGCACTTTCGCCATGACGGCCGTGACCGCGGTGCTCGTCATTGTCTTAGCTGGCGCTGCGGGCGCCCAGGCACTGCCACGGGACGGGGCCGGCTGGACCGGGCTCGCGCTGCTCGCGGTGTTCTACTGCGTCGCGATGATGCTGCTCTTCTACGTCCTGCCGCGCGTGCCTGCGACGAGTACCGCCGCGCTCAATTTCGAACCGATCGCGCTGCTCGTCCTGACGTGGCTCCTGCTCGACCACACGCTGAGCCCCCTGCAGATTGTCGGCGCCTTCCTGACCGTCGGCGCGATTGCGTGGCTGGGTGTGAAGAAGTAATGCTTAAAGGATGACGTCCGCGCTGTCGCCATACAATTTTTCTACGAACGCGGCGCGGCGCTCGAGCACTGCGCGCTGGTTCATGTAGCCCTTGTCGGTGATCTCGTTGGCGTCGATGGAAGGCGGCTCGGTCATGAGGAGGAGCCGCCGGGGGTACATGGAACTGCCGCCCTCCTGCGCCAGCTGCGCGAGTACGGCGGAGAGGCGCGAGCGGATGGCGTCGGGCGACATGTCCTTGGTGCCCGGGCTCGCAAACACCAGCGCGCCGATCTCGGTGCGGTCCTGGCCCGTGATGACCGCGTCCTGAATCAGCGGGTCGGCGGCGGCGATGAGCTTCACTCGTACGACGCCGACGTGCACCCAGGTGCCGGTGGAGAGCTTGAAATCCTCGGCGACCCGGCCGTCGAACACGATGCCCTTCGCCGGATCGTTCGGCTCGGCGAACTTCACCGCATCACCGATCCGGTAGAAGCCTTCCTCGTCGAAAGCTGCGCGCGTGATGTCTTCGCGCTTGTAATAGCCGGGCGTGACGTTCGGCCCCCGTACGCGCACCTCGAGCTTGCCCGCCGACGGAACGAGCTTGAGCTCGCATTCCGCCACCGGCAGGCCGATCACGCCGGCGCGCTGCATCGGGAAGTGCACCGACGTCGCGAGCGGCGCGGTCTCGGTCGAGCCCCACGCTGAGAGCATGGCGGGCGCGCGGCCCTCGGTGGTCGCAAGTAGCTTCAATCTGTCCCAGAGGTTCTGCGGCAAGGCGGCCGCGGCGTAGAAGAGGACACCGAGGTCGCGGAAAAAATTGCGGCGCAGCTCGGCGTCTTTCTCGAGGAAGGGCAACAGCAGGTCGTAGCCGCGCGGCACGTTGAAATATAGCGTCGGCGCCACTTCCTTCAGGTTGCGCGCGGTGGTCTCCACCAGGCCAGGCACTGGCTTCCCGCCGTCGACGTACATCGTGCCGCCGTTGCGCAGAACGAGGTTGAAGTTGTGATTGCCGCCGAACGTGTGGTTCCACGGCAGCCAATCGACCACCACCGGGGCTTGGTCTTCGACGAACGGCCAGGCCTGCGCGAGCATCTGCTGGTTCGCGCACAGCATGCGGTGGGTGTTGATCACACCCTTCGGGATCCCGGTCGAGCCTGAAGTGAACAGGATCTTCGCTACGCTCTGCGGTCTGACTTTCGAAAATTCTCTTTCCTGCGTCGAGCCGGGGTTCGTTTCGAGGAGCTCTGCGACCGGCGTCGAAGTGGCCCCTACGGCAGCGAGCGCAGGGGCGAACTTCTGCGGGTCGGCGGTGTACACGAGCCCCGGCCGCACCAGGTCGAAGATGTACTTGAGCTTGCCGAAGTCCTTCGACATGAGCGAGTAGGCGGGAGAGACGGGGGCCACCGGGATGCCGACGTGCATCGCGCCCAGGGCGAGAAGCGCATGGTCGACCCCGTTGTCCGACAGGATGGCGATCGGGCGCTCGGGCCCGAGGCCCCGATCCAGCAGCGCCTGGGCGATGCGGCGCACCGCGCCGAACGTTTCCCGGTAGGTCATCTTGCGCCACGAATCACCTTTGCGCTCGGCGAGAAAGACCCGGTCGGGCGCGCGCTCGGACCACTGCACGAGCCATTCGGTGACGCAGCGCGGGTAGGGGCCGAGCTTCTGCGGCGAGCGCAGCAGCATGCTGCCGTCGGCGCGCTTTTCGACCTCGACTTTCGCCGGCGCGAATCTTAGATTTCGCTCCATGCCTGGATCGACATTCTAAGAGAAGCCGGAAAGGAGCTGCGATGGAAGAACAGCTGAGGTTCATGGACCAGTTCGCCAATGTGGCGATCGACATGGCGATACGCTTCGGGCCGAAGCTGCTGGTCGCCCTGCTCATTCTCGCGGCGGGCTTTCTCGCCGGGGGCTGGGCCGGCCGGGCGATCAAGCGTGCGCTCGCCAAGTTCAAGCTCGAGCCGCCGGTGCTCGCGCTGATCGAGCGAGCGGCGCACATCATCGTGCTCGGGCTCTTCGTCATCATCGCGCTGCAGAACCTCGGCGTCGAGCTGCTGCCGCTGATCGCGGGACTCGGCATCGCCGGGGCCGGGATCGCGCTCGCCATGCAGGGCGTCCTCGGCAACGCAGTTGCAGGGCTGACGGTCATCTTCTCGCGCCCGTTCCGGGTCGGCGACTACATCTCGATCGTGAAGGAGGAGGGCGAGGTGCTCGAGATCAAGCTCTTCAACACCACGCTCGGACACCCGGACCTCTCGCGCGTGGTGATCCCGAACCGCAAGATCGTCGGCGAGATCCTGCACAACTACGGCAGGATCCGGCAGCACTGGATCGAGGTCGGGGTGGCGTACGACACCGACATCACGGTCGCGCTGAAAGTGACCGAAGACGTGCTGCGCGCCAATCCGCGCGTGCTCAAGGACCCGGCGCCCGTCGTGCGGGTCATCAAGCTCGCCAACTCGAGCGTGGTCATCACGGCGGCGCCGTGGGTCAGCGTGCCCGACTACGGCGTCGCCGGCGGCGAGCTGCACCAGGCGATCCTCGAGGAATTCCGCCGGCGCGGCATCGTGATTCCCTTCCCGCAGCGCGACATCCGGATGGTGTCGAGCACCGCCTATATCGGAAAGAAGGAAGGTACCTACGTCGGCAGCGCCTGAGCGAGCCGCTCGCAGGCGGCGATCGTGCGCAGGTGCGAGTCGCGCATTTTAGTGAACACGTCGCGCGCCTCGGGGTCGAGCTGCGGCAGGGCCTGCTCGAATTTCTTCACGGCCCACTTCAATCCCCGCACGAGAAATTCGATGCGCTCGCGCCGCCCCTTCACCGCCACCGCCTTGTCATAGAACTTGCCGGTGGCATGGCTGTAAGGCGTGCCGGACTTCTCGAGCAGCTTGCCGATGAGCGCGCAGTTGTGCGCCTCGTCGGCCTGGATCTGGCGCAGGATCTTCCACGCTTCGGAATTGCGCGGAAAGTCGTCCATGTAGACGACGAGCGCCTTCGCGCCCGCGCGCTCGGCCTCGAGCATCTCGTTGAAAAATTTAGTGGAGTTTGACGTACTCGTAGTCCACCGGAAGGTTGTTGATGCCGCGCTCCGGCGGCGCGATCCAAGCCGCCATCTTGCCCGGGGCGGCGACTTTCTGCATCAGCGAGTGCACGAACGCCTTGTCGGACTCCGACGGAATCCAGTTTGCCAGGCTTTTTTCATGGCTTTCCTTTGAAATCATGTTGCCTTGCGGATCCACCGGCTGCCCGGCCCAAGCGCCGATCGATCTGCGGAAGCGCCTGGAGGGCAGGGTGAGCCGGAATGGGAAGCCGGCGCGCTCGATCTGACGGTTCCAGCGCTTGAGCCCGATCTCGCAATCCTTGAGGTAAGACTCGCGCATGACCTCGTTCAGCGCGTTCAGCATCGGCACCGTCTGATTGCCTTCTGGAGTCGGGAGCGTCATGGTCGCTTCACGAAGGACATGGTCCTCGTACTGCGATTCGTCCGGGCGCCCCTTGAGCCCGTTGGCGAAGTTGGCCGCGGAGTTGGAAGAGATCTCCGAGCCGAACAGGTCGAGCGAGCTCGAGCACCAGAAGTTGAGGTATTTCTGCATCGTTGGCAGGTCGACCGAGCCGGCGGCGCGCACCTTGTCCGGGTCGTCGGTGCCGAGCTCCTTCATTACTTCGAGCGTACGCTTCACCACGCGGCCGATGCCGGTCTCGCCCACGAACATGTGGTGCGCCTCCTCGGTGAGCATGAACCGGCACGTGCGTGACAGGGGATCGAACGCGCTCTCGGCGAGGCTCTTCAGCTGGTACTTGCCGTCCCGGTCGGTGAAGTAGGTAAAGCAGTAGAACGACAGCCAGTCCGAGATCGGCTCGTTGAACGTGGTGAGGATCCTGGGCTTGTCCGCGTCGCCCGAGTGCCGCGCGAGCAGCTCCTCGGCTTCCTCGCGGCCGTCGCGGCCAAAATAGGCGTGCAGGAGGTACACCATCGCCCAAAGGTGGCGGCCTTCCTCGACATTGACCTGAAAGAGGTTACGCAAGTCGTAGAGGGAAGGGCAGGTGTGCCCGAGCAGGCGCTGCTGCTCGACCGAGGCGGGCTCGGTGTCCCCTTGCGTGACGATGAGCCGGCGCAGCGTCGAGCGGTATTCGCCGGGTACCTGCTGCCATGCCGGCTGCCCCATCTGGTCGCCGAAGCCGATCTTGCGTTCGGCGACCGGGTCGGCGAGGAAGATGCCCCAGCGGTAGTCGGGCATCTTTACCGTGCCGTAGTGCGCCCAGCCCTGCGCGTCGACCGAGATCGCGGTGCGCAGATACACGTCGGCCGCCTGGAAGTCGCGCGGCCCCATGTTCTTCCACCAATCGAGGAAGTGGGGCTGCCAGTGCTCGAGCGCGCGCTGCAGCGTGCGGTCGTTCACCAGGTTGACGTTGTTCGGAATTTTCTCGCTGTAATTAATCCCGCTCATTAGATACCTCTGAAAAAGGGGTCAGGACCCTTTTTTCGAAGCTGCGCGCTGCCACGCGAAAAAAGGGTCCTGACCCCTTTTTCATACGCGCTCCCAGTTGAACTTGGCTTTCGCGCCGGTCCCGTAGACCTTGAGCGCGCCTTGTTCGCCGACGGCGTTCGGCCGGTTGAAGATCCAGTTCTGCCACGCCGTAAGGCGGCCGAAGACGCGCGTGAGCATCGTCTCCGGTCCGGCAAACCGCAGGCTCGCCTCCATGCCGGTGAGCGCGTCGGGCGAGAGGCTCGCGCGTTCTTCTATAGCGATGCGCACCTCGTCGTCCCAGTCGATATCGTCGGGTGTGGAGGTGACCAATCCCAGCTTCCTTGCCTGGTCGGTCGAGAACGGTTTTCCTTTCTCCAACGAAGGCATCTCGCCGCAGAAGTGGGTCTCGAGCCGCGAACGGCCGTTCGCCATCGGATATGCGCCGAAGTTCATCGCGGAGAGTGCGATGCGCGGACCGTCCTCTATATCGAGCATGTAGCTACGGTCCGCCGCGAGCGCGAGCTCCATGAGCGTGCCGGCGAAGCACGAGCCCTTCTCAATGATGGCGAAGATCGAGCGCGAGGAGACGTCGAGGCGCGAGAGCGTGCGGCGGAGATAGCCGATGGTCTCGCGCACGAACCAGTCGCCTTCTTGTTGTTGAAGGAGCGCATCAAGCTCGAGAATGCTCTTCAGATTGCCTTGGGATTTCAAAACCCAGAGGCCGATGTCAAGGTGGTTGTGGCGCAGGTCGAGGATCGCGCGGTCCAGCTCGCGCGCAAGGCGCAGCGGATACCACTCGGCGCTTCTCTCGAGCTCCACCGCCTCTGGGCCTTTCACGGTGAGCGTGGCCGTGCGGTTTTGCGAATCGATAGTCACATCGATCAGGCGATTGGCGCCCAGCGGGGTAAGCGCCACGCCCTCGCCGCCGGGTCGGTCGGACTGCTTGGCGAGCTCGAGCGCGCGCGCCTTGACCATCTCGGCGAATTTTTGCGGCTTCTCCAGGTGGTCGATGAGCCGCCACTGCTTGGCACGGTCGGCGCGTACGCCCTCCGCGGTGGTGCAGAAGACGTCGGCAAGGTCGCGGCGCACTTTCCTCTTGTCCACGAGGCGCGTCAGGCCGCCGGTGCCGGGCAATACCCCGAGCAACGGCACTTCGGGCAGCGAGACGGTGGAGGAGCGGTCGTCGATCATCGCGATCTCGTCGCAGGCGAGGGCGAGCTCGTAGCCGCCGCCGGCGGTGGTGCCGTTCAGCGCGGCGAGGAACTTGAGTCCGGACTGGGCCGAGGCGTCCTCGATGCCGTTGCGCGTCTCGTTGGTGAACTTGCAGAAGTTCACCTTCCACGCGTGGCTCGAGTGGCCGAGCATGTAGATGTTCGCGCCCGAGCAGAACATGCGGCTCTTGCCGCTGGTGATTACGACGCTCTTCACCTCGGGATGCTCGAAGCGGAGGCGGTTGAGCGCGTCGGCGAGCTCGATGTCGACGCCGAGGTCGTAGCTGTTGAGCTTGAGCTTGTAGCCGGGAGCGAGCGGCTTGTCCTCGGCCACGTCGAGCGTGAGCGTGGCCACCGGGCCGTCGAATCCGAGTTTCCAGTGATGGTAGCGGTCGGGTTGCGTTTCGAATGAGATCATGTCTTCACGAGTGAGATCAGCTGCGAAAGGCTCGAGCGCACCGTTTTACCGGTGGTGTCGAGCACGAGGTCTGCGCGGCCGTAGAGCCGGTCGCGGTCGGCGAGGAGCTGGCGAATCTCGTCGAGCGCAGCCGAACTTCCCTTGAACGGACGCATGTCGCCCTGCGCGATGACGCGCGCCATGTGCTCCTCCGGCGATGCTTTCAGCCAGACGCACAGGGAGCGCTCGCGCAGCAGCTTGTAAGTGCCGCCGTCGGTGACGAGGCTCCCACCGGTGGCGATGACGGCGCGGTCGTGCTGCCCCAGCACGCGCTCGAGCGCGCGGCGCTCGAAGCGGCGAAAGCCTTCCTGGCCGTACATGGCGAACACCTCGCCGAGCTCGGCGCCGGCTTCCTTCTCGATCTCCCGGTCGAGCTCGACGAACGGCACGTCGAGCGCCTGGGCCAGTTTCTCTCCGAGCGTCGATTTCCCGGCGCCGCGCAGCCCGAGGAGGGCGATGGGCTTGTGCTGCCGCTCGCCTTCGCGTACCAGGCTTTCGACCGGCACGCCCATCGCGCGCGCTACCTTGCGCAGCAGAAGCACCGAAATGTTGCCCTCGCCGGCCTCGAGCTGGGCGAGGTAGCGTTCGGAAACCCCGCTCGCGGCGGACAGCGCCTTGCGCGTCACGCCCTGGTCGTTGCGCCAGGCGCGCACGCGGTCGCCGAGGAGTGAAAGGTAGGCCGTTTCAGTCATGCAGGATAATGCTTGACCGGCATTCTATGGTTGCAATATAGTTACTGTCAATGAAAGTCACCATCCTGGTCGGCACGATGACCGGCACGGCGCAGCTTTGCGCGCAGGAAATGGAGCTCGCGCTCGACGACGGGGAGACCGAGGTCGAGACGGTGATGATGGACAATCTGGACGCGTCGGTCTTTTCTCGGCCTTCGGTCTTCCTCATCTGCACTTCGACTTATGGACAGGGCGACGTGCCCGACAACGCGCGCGCGCTGTACGAGGACCTCAAGCAGGCGCGCCCCGACCTGTCGCACGTGCGCTACGGTGTGTTCGGGCTCGGCGACCGCACCTACGCCGAGACCTTCAACTTCGGCGGCAAGCGCTTCGACGACATCCTCACCGAGCTCGGCGCCCGGCGCATCGGCGAGCGTCACATGCACGACGCCTCGAGCGGCATCCTGCCCGAGGAGACCGCGCTGGAGTGGTGCCAGCAATGGCTTGCGAAAGTGAAGGAAGCGCAGACGGCGTAAGCAAACTCCCGACAGCAAAAGCCGGGATCTGACCCCGATTGTTTCCTCTGGCACGCGTTTTGCTGTCCACTCGTCGTGCGTGCTCTGAAGTGGATTGGCGGCGCTGTTCTCGTCCTCTTCGTTGCAATCGCGCTCTTTTTTACATTCGGCCTCAACGCGCTGCGCGGTCCGATCACGAGCGCGGCGACGAAGGCGACCGGGCGAGAGCTCGTGATCGAAGGCGACCTCAAGCCCGTGTGGAGCTGGCTGCATCCGCGCATCCGGGCGGAGCGCGTCACTTTCGCCAACGCGGTCTGGGGAAAGGCGGACTATCTCCTCGACGCCGATGCCATAGAAGCGAGCATTGCCTTCCTGCCTCTCCTCGCGGGGCGCGTTGTGCTGCCGGAGGTGCACCTCGAACGCGCCAAGCTGTCGCTCGAACAGGATGCCGAGGGTCGCAAGAACTGGATCCTGAAGGAGGAGCCGGAAGCCAAGAAGGAGGAATCGCGCCTTTTCATAAAGCTGCTCACCCTCGACGAAGCGCTGCTGCGCTGGGAAGACGCCGCCCGCAAGCACAGCCTCGCGGTCGATCTGTCAACCGACGAGACGGGCGTGCAGTTCGCGGCGGTGGGCTCGTACGGCGGCAAGCCGCTCAAGGCGAGCGGGCACGCAGGGCACGTGCTTTCGATCCGCGACCAGAAGACCCCCTTTCCGCTGAAAGGCGAGGCGAGCATTGGGGGAACGTCGGCCCGCTTGGAAGGCACGCTTACGGGGATTGTCGGGTTCAAGGGAATCGACCTGCGCTTCGAGCGCCTTGCCGGGAAGTCGATGGACGAGCTCTACGACATCATCGGGCTCGCGTTCCCGGCGACCAGCCCCTACGCGGTGTCCGGGCGTCTTTACCGCACCGACGGCGTATGGCTGTTCGAGGACTTCACCGGCAAGGTCGGCGAAAGCGACCTTGCGGGCTGGATCCGAGTGCAGACCGGCGCGGGCAAGCGCCCCTTCATGCAGGGCGAAGTCACAGCCAAGGTTCTCAACTTCGCCGATCTCGGTGCGCTGGTCGGCACCAACCGGCCGCGCAAGAAGGGAGTCCTCCCCGACATGCCTTTTTCGCCGGAACGCTGGGAGAGCGTGGACGCGGACGTCAAGATCGACGCGGGTACGATCAAGCGCCCGGAGCAGCTGCCGATCGAACGCTTCGCCACGCGCCTGGTGATGCGTGACCGCGTGCTCACGCTCGATCCGCTCAGCTTCGGCATCGCGGGCGGCAGGCTGGCTGGCACGGTACGCCTCGACGGCAACCACGAGCCGATGCGCGGCGAGGTAAAGATGCGGGTGCAGAATCTGCAGCTTGCGAAGATGTTCCCCAAGATCGAGCAAACAAAATCGTCGGTCGGCGACCTGGACGGGCTGATCGAGCTCTCGGGAAGCGGCGACTCGGTCGGCAAGCTCCTCGCGTCGGCGAACGGCAAGGTCGGCGTCTACATCGACCAGGGCCGGATCAGCCAGTTGCTGATGGAGCTCGTCGCCCTCGACCTGTGGGACGTGGCGCGCATCAAGCTGCGCGGCGACAAGGACATCGATATCCGCTGCGCGATCGCCGACTTCGGCGTGAAGGATGGCGTGATGCAGGCGAACGCGCTCGTCTTCGACACCTCGGTGGTCAACGTGGGCGGCAGCGGCAGCATTAACCTGAAAGACGAGCAGATGGACCTCACGCTCAAGCCGCAGCCGAAGGACAGCAGCGTCGCGTCCCTACGCACGCCTCTTTACATTCGCGGCACTTTCGGCGAGCCCGACATCGGCCCCAATGTGGGCCGGATCGCCGCGCGGGGCGCGGGCGTGCTGGCCATGGGAATCCTGAATCCGCTGCTCGCGATTCTGCCTTTGCTCGAGGAAGGCAAGGGCAGGGACTCCAATTGCACGGGGCTGATCAAGGAGGCCGCTACTTCTTCAGGCCGATCCTCTGCATCAGGCGGGACAACTCCGCGTCCTCCTTCGCCAGCAAAGCACTGAATTCCTCGGCCGGCAGGAACGCCGGCCGCACGCCGAGCTTCTCGCTCTGCGCGACGAACTCGGGCGAGGTTGCGGTCATCCTGATCGCGCTTTCGAGCTGGCTCACTACCGGGCGCGGCGTGCCGCGCGGCACCGCGATGCCGCGCCAAGCGTCGAGCACGGCGTCCACGCCGAGCTCGCGCGCCGTCGGCACCTCGGGCCACGCGGGGTCGCGGCTCTGCGTCAGCGTTGCGAGCAGGCGGACCTGGCCCTGCTTGAGAGGCGCGGCGAGCGCGCCCGGGAACTGCACCACCGCGTTCACATGGCCGCCGACCAGGCTCGGAACCACCTGGGCGGCGGCGAAGGGCACTTCGTTGACTTCGATTCCGGCGGCGTTGACGAGCGCTGCGAGCGAGATGTGGGTATGGCTGCCGATGCCCGAGTGTCCGACCGAAACCGCCTTCGGTTTTGCTTTGGCTTCCTGGATTAGCTCATTCAGCGTCTGCCACTGCGCGTCGTTCCTGACGGCGAGCACCACCGACTCCGACAGCACGCGCGCCACGGCGTCGAACGCCTTGTAGTCGAAATTGAGCTGCCCGGAATGGAAGGTGGTCGAGATCGAATTCGAGTTCCATACCAGCGAGTAGCCGTCGGGCTTCTGGGCCGCGACGTGCTTGTAGCCGATCGCGCCACCTGCGCCCGGGCGGTTTACCACCAGCACGCGCTGCCCGAGTTGGCGCGACATCCCGTCGGCCAGCATGCGCGCGGTCACGTCGGCGGAAGAGCCGGCGGGGAAAAGCACCGTGATCTCGAGCGGTCCCCGCTGGGGAAACGGGGGCTCCTGAGCAAGAGCCGAAAAAGCGATCCACCCGCACAAGAACAATAGATTTTTCATCCCAGCACCTCCCTCACTTCGACACGCCTGCCTTCTCTTGCCGACTTGATGCCTGCGAGCAGCACCGCCAGCGACGTGGTGCCGCGCTCGCCACCCATCTCCGGCTCGGCTTCGCCGCGCACTGCGGCGGCGAACTCCTCGAGCTCCTCGACGATCGGGTCGTTTTTCCTGACGGGCACCGGCTCCGAGGTCGTGCGGCCGCGCTTCAGGAACCGCAGGCCGTGGTGCAGATCGTAATAGGCGCTCGCTTCCTTGCCGTAAATATTCATCAGGTAATACTCGGACGCCGATGCGTAGCTCGCATTGAGCGTGGAAAGCGCGCCGTTCTCATGCTCGAGCACGAGGCTCGCGACATCCGGGTTGTCGCCAGGGAGCACGAGCCGCACGAAGCGCCCGCTCACCGCCTTGATCGGCCCGATCAGGTACTCCAGGACATCCGTGTAGTGGATTCCGATCTGCAGCATCACCCCGCCGGGCATGCCCTCCGCGGTGTAGCGCCACGAGCTGAGGTCAATCTTCCCCAGCCGGTCGCGGCTTATGTTGGCCTCGGCATTCACGAGCTTGCCGAATTCACCGATCCGATCCTTTATCCATCTGAAGTGGCTCTCGCGCCGGCGCTGATAGCCGAGGGCGAGGACCACCTTGGCTTTGCGGCACGCCTCGGTGATGACGCGTGCATCGCTGATGTTGTTGGCGATCGGCTTGTCGAGGAAGGTATGCTTGCCCGCGTTCGCCGCAGCGATGGTGGTTTCGCGATGCACCGAGTTGGGCGTGGTGTTGATCACCGCCTCGATGCTCTTGTCCTCGAGAATCTCGTCATAAGACCGCGCCGCCCGGCAACCATACTTCTTCGCAAACGTTTCCCGCTTCTCCTGCGAGCGCGAGAAACAGGACACGATATTCAGCTTCCCAGAGCGTTTGATCGCGTCGGCAAGCACGTCCGACCACCAGCCGATGCCGAGGCACGCGACGTTCATTTACAGATGGACTCCGCGGCTTCCCGCGCGGCTTTTTCGTCGAACTCCCAGTTGCCGCCCGCGACGCCCACGGCGCCGATGCATTCGCTGCCCGCCATGATGGGCCAGCCGCCTTCCATCGCGGTCCAACGCTGCGGGCCTGCGGCGAGCGCAAGGCCCAGGGCGTGCAGCACGTCGAGCGACTGACCGACCGCGCCGGTGGAGCCGGTGTTGCGTTTGTTGGAGGCGGCGCATACCGCTTTGGTCGTCGCCGAATGGACCGAGTGAAACTTCCCACCGTCCATGCGCTCGAGCAGCATCAGGTGCCCCCCCGCGTCCACCACTGCGACCGTGATGGCGATGTTCGCCTCCTTGGCCAGCGCGATCGCTGTATCGACTGCCTTGCGCGCGCCCGCAGCGGCAAGGCGCTTTGCATCATGGACGTACATGATCCTCCTCTCGAATATTGGGGTCAGACCCTGATTTTCTCGCCTGGGGTCTGACCCCGATTTTTTCGATATATTACCCGCATGCCCCTCTCGCACATCGAGCACTTCCTCGTTGCCTCGGACGACATCGACGCGACTCGCGACTGGTACGCGCGCGTGCTGGGCATGACGAGCGGCCCGCACCCGGATTTCGGGTTCCCGGTGCACTGGATGTACCTGAATGGCGTCGATGTGGTGCACATCGGCCCGAGCGCCAAGATGGCCGGCGCGATCCAGAAGCAGTACCTCGGCCGCACCTCGCAGGACGCGGGGCAGGGCACCGGCGCGATCGACCACATCGCCTTCCGCGCGACCGGCCTGAAAGACATGATCTCGCATCTACGACAGCAAAAAATTTCGTTCAGGCAACGGCGTGCTAACGGCCAGGCGCTGTTCCAGCTCTTCTTCCACGATCCGAACGGCATCAAGATCGAGCTCAACTTCGACGCCGCCGAGGCCGAGGGCATCGCGCCCGAGCTGATGGCGTCGGATCTCATTCGCGCCAGCTGACCCAGTGAACCGGCCGAACGTTGTGGAGCGGCAGCTTGAAGTTGCCCTCGACAACATGCCGGGTGCGCTTGCGTACACCGACGAAAACCTGAACCTCGTCTTCTGCAACGAGCGCTTCAGGGAAATGTACAAGGTGCCGCCGGAGCTGCTGCAGCCGGGCCGCCCGTACGCCGACTTGCTGCGCTATCTCGCGCAGCACGGCTATTACGGCGCAGGCGATGTGGAGGCGCAGGTGGGCCAGCGCTTGGAGAGCCTGCGCAATCCGACCGGCCGCAGCTTCGAGGACCACGCGCCCGACGGCCGCTGGTACCGCGTCATGCGCCGGCGCGTCGCGGGCGGCGGCACCGTGACGGTGATGACCGACATCACGGAGCAGAAGCAGGCCGAGGCGGAGCTCGCGGCACGGGAGTCCGAGCTTCACGTTGCGCTCGACAACATGCCGGGGGCGCTCGCGTACACCGACGAGAACCAGAAGCTCGTCTTCTGCAACGACCGCTTCAAGGAGATGTACATCGTTCCGCCGGAGATGCTGCAGCCGGGCCGTCCCTATGCCGAGCTGCTGCGCTACCTCGCGGAAAACGGCTACTACGGCCCGGGAAATGTCGAGGAGCTGGTCGCCCCGCGTGTCGAAAGCCTGCGCAACCCGTCGGGCAAGAGCTTCGAGGACCACACGCCCGACGGCCGCTGGTACCGTATCCTGCGTCGCCGCGTCGCGGGAGGCGGCACGGTCACGGTGATGACCGACATCACCGCGCAGAAGCAGGCCGAGCGC
>DATFEI010000230.1:0-14225 GCA_035251315.1 Burkholderiales bacterium
CATCCGCTTCGGCTCGCGCGTCGACCACTACCTGCCGCTCGACGCCGAGGTCAAGGCGGCGATCGGCGACAAGGTGTACGCCGCGGAGAGCGTGCTCGCATGGCTGAAGCCCCCGACTACGAACCCGAAGTAGCGCAACCCGGCCCCGTCGGCCTGCGACGCCGGGGGATCTACTTGCTGCCGAATCTCTTCACCACCGGGGTGCTGTTCTGCGGCTTCTTCGCCATTGTGCAGGCGATGAACGGCCGCTTCGAGATCGGCGCGATCGCGATCTTCGTCGCCATGGTGCTTGACGGAATGGACGGCCGGGTGGCGCGCTGGACGAACACGCAGAGCGAGTTCGGCGCGCAATACGACTCGATCGCCGACATGGTCGCGTTCGGTGCGGCGCCGGCGCTCATGGCCTACGTCTGGGTGCTGAAGGAGCTCGGCACCGCGGGCTGGATCGGCTCCTTTATCTACTGCGCTGGCGCTGGAATCCGCCTCGCCCGCTTCAACGCCAACATCGCCGCGGTCGACAAGCGCTACTTCCAGGGGCTGCCAAGCCCCTCCGGCGCCGCGATCATGGCCGGACTCGTCTGGGTGCTCGTGGACCACGACTTTGTGCCGCGTGAGCACGTCTGGATCGCCGCCGTCACGTGGGCCGCCGCGGTGTTCGTGGGCGTCACCATGGTCTCCAACGTTCCGTTCTGGAGCTTCAAGGAAGTGAACTGGAAAAAACGCGTGCCGCTCTGGGCGATCCTCGCCCTGGTGGTGGGCTTCTCCATCGTTTCGCTCAGCCCGTCCCTCGTGCTCTTCGGCTTTTTCCTGGCGTACGGCCTGTCGGGCTACGTCATGTGGGCCATGGGCCACCGAGTGCGGCCCGTTCTGCCGGAGGAGTAGAAGAAGAAACGCCGCAGTTGCGGATATTTTGCTCCGTCACCGTATCGGCTATGGCATGCACAGCGGCGCGGATCGCGTGCTCGTCGATCGCGCCGATGCAGCCCACGCGCAGCGTGTCGACCTGGGTGAGCTTGCCGGGATAGAGGACGAACCCCTTCTCGCGCACGCGATCGTAGAAGCGCTGGAAATCGTAGTTCGGGTCGCTTGGTGCGTGGAAAGTGACGATCACCGGCGCCTGGTGCTTGCGCTCGAGGAACAGCTTGAAGCCGAGCTTCGTCATGCCCTCGATCAGGACCTCGCAATTGCGGCGATAGCGCGCGCCGCGCGCGGCGCGGCCGCCTTCGGCGACGAACTGCTGCAGGGCGGAGTGCAGCGCGGCGACGATCACCGTGGGCGGCGTGAAGCGCCACTGCGCGGTCTTTTCCATGTTCACCCACTGGTCGTGCAGGTCCAGGACGAGCGAATGGGCGTTGCCCGCGCACCGTTCAAGAGAATTCTTTCTGATCAAGGCAAAGGACATTCCCGGCGGGCCTTCGAGGCACTTGCCCGACGCCGCGACGAGCGCATCGAAATCGCCTTCGATCGGAACCGCGGCGAACGAGCTCATGGCATCGACCAGCAGGCTTCTCCGGTGCCGGGAAACGGTTGCCGAAATTTCATGAAGAGGATTGAGCACGCCGGTGCTCGTTTCGCAATGAACCAGGGCGACGTGGGTGATTGAAGGGTCCTTCTTCAGCGCCGCGTCGACCTCGGCCGGCCTTACGGGCTCGCGCTCGTCGTATTCGATCGAGGTCGTCTTCCTGCCGATGATCGAGCAGATGCGCTGGATGCGCTTGCAGTAGGCGCCGTTGAGCGGCACGAGCACGTGCCCGTCCCTCGGCACCATGGTGCCGAGCATCGCCTCGACCGCGAAGGTGCCGCTCCCCTGAAGCGGCACGCACACATGCGTCGATTCGGAGTCGATGATTTTGAGAAGCATTTGACGCACGCGGCGGTTGAGCTCGATGAAGCCCGTATCGCGCGAGCCCCAGTCGCGCACCATCGCGAGCCTGGTCTCGGTCGAGGTGGTGAGCGGGCCGGGGGTGAGCAGGATCGGTTCTTTCACTTGAGGTTTCTCCATTTCTGCGTCTTGCGCTCGACCAGCCAGCCGAGGCCCAGGTAGACGACGCAGGCGGCGAGCGAGGTCGCCGCGATCAGCACCGCCATCGCAGCCGCCGGGCCGGGCTCGCCGGCCTCGTCGAGGTTGAGGATCGCGATCGAGGCGACCTTGGTATCGGGCGAGTAGAGGAACACGACGGCCGAGATGGTGGTCATGGCGTTGATGAAGAAATAGCGGCTGATGTCGAGAAGCGTCGGCGTGCAAATCGGCAGCGTTACGCGCAGGAACGTGCGGTAGAAGGGCACCTTGAGCGACGCCGACACAGCCTCGAACTCCGCGTCGAGCGACTTGAGCGCGGTCACCGCGGTAAGGTGGCCGGTGGTATAGAAGTGCACGATGGTGCACAGCACGAGCAGCGTCATCGTGTGGTACAGCCCGTTGAGCGGGTTGCCCGGTGAATTGAAAAAGAAGATGTAGCCGAGGCCCAGCACCAGACCGGGTACCGCCATCGGCACAAGCGCGAGGAGCTGCATCCCCGGCCGCA
Organism: Burkholderiales bacterium; assembly: GCA_035251315.1. Taxonomy (GTDB): domain Bacteria; phylum Pseudomonadota; class Gammaproteobacteria; order Burkholderiales; family SG8-39; genus SCGC-AG-212-J23. The sequence continues at coordinate 2,526 of DATFEI010000230.1, forward strand.
GCCACTCTACGCCGCGCGTTTTCTCCAGCAGGTAGGCACCCACGAAAACCAGCACCGTGCCGCCGATCGCAGTGCCGAGCGCGAGCTTGAGGCTGTTGAAGAACGCGGTGTCGACTTCCGCGTCCACCAGCCCGAAGGCGTAGTGGCGCAGGCTGAACGAAAGATCGTAGGGCCAGAACTTCACAAACGAGGCATAAAGCGCCATGCCGAACACGGCGAGCATGAGCGCCGCGATCAGCGCGCAATACGCTGTCATGGCGACGTCGAAGCCCGGCGAGCGCCGGGGGGAGTAGGGGACTGCGCGCGCGGTGAGCATCGACGTCTGCTTCCTCTGAATCAGACGATCGACGAAAAACGTGATCAAAGCGGGCGCCAGCAGGATCACCGCGACGACCGCCCCGCGCTGGAAGTCCTGCTGGCCGATCACAAGCTTGAAGATGTCCGTGGCGAGCACGTCGAAGTTGCCGCCAATGACCTTCGGGATGCCGAAGTCGGTGATCACCAGCGTGAACGTGACAAGCGCCGCGCTGATCAGGCCGTATTTCGCGCCCGGCAACGTGATAGTAAAGAACTTGCGCGCGGCGCCCGTGCCGAGCGCGTCGGCGGCTTCGTAGAGACGCGCATCGGCGAGGGTGAGCGCGGTGATCAGGATCATGAGCGCGTGCGGGAACACGGCGAACATCTCCGACACGATGATCCCCGCCGCGCCGTAGATCGAGGCGATGCCGAGCGCCTGCATCGCGTCTTTCAGCACGCCCTGGTTGCCGAACCAGTAGATGAACGAAATCGCAGCAAGCAGTGAAGGCGCAAGCAGCGGGGTCAGCGCGATGGTCCGGAACACGCCTTTAAGCGGCATGCAGCTGCGCGTAAGTGCGTAAGCGAAGAGGAACGCCGCCGGGATCGTGAGCAGCGTCACCACCGCCGAAACCCAGATGCTGTTCCACAGCGAATGAACCAGGGCCGGCGTCTGCAGATAGGCGACGAAGTTGTCGAGCGCGACGAAACGGCCATTGCGGTCTTCCACGCTCTGCATCAGCACGGCGGCGAGCGGCGCCGCGAGAAACGCCATCAACAGCACAAAGACGACGAGGAGCCCGGCATGGCCGATCCGGTCGGCGGGATCGGTCCTTTGCCGGATCGCAACTGCGATCTCAGGCATCGAAAAGCCGCAGCCGGTCGGGCAGGATGCGCAGCTTCAGGCGGCTGCCCGGCGCGAGCGCCTGCTCGGACAGGAAATTGAGCGAGAGATATACGGTGAGCGGCTGGCCGAGGACGTCGGTGGCAACGCGCACCAGGCAGTACGAGCCCAGAAATTCGATCTTCTCGATACGCGCGTCGAACACGTTGGAGTCGCCCGGCGCGATCGGCCGCGCCACGATGTCCTCGGGACGGAGATAGATCTTGACGCTAAGGCTTTTCGGAACATGGGTTCCGTTGCATTCCAAGAGAGCCGCGCCGATGCGCAAGCCGCCGTTCTCGGCGGTCCCGGCGAGCACGTTCACCTTGCCGACGAAGTCGGCGACAAAGGGCGAGGCGGGCTCGCGGTAGATCTCGAGCGCGCTGCCTACCTGCTCGATCGCACCCTGGTTCATCACCACGATGCGATCGGCCATGGACAGCGCCTCCTCCTGGTCGTGCGTCACCATGATGGTGGTGACCCCGAGGCGCTGCTGCAGCAAGCGTATTTCCTGCCGCAGCCGGACGCGTTCCAGCGCATCCAGGGCAGACAGAGGTTCATCCAATAAAAGCAAACCTGGAGAGGTGGCGAGCGCCCTTGCGAGCGCGATGCGCTGCTGCTGGCCGCCGGAGAGCTGGCTCGGATACTTCGCGCCGGCGTCGGGCAAGCCCACGAGCTTGAGAAGCTCCGCGACGCGCGCGGCGATCGCGGCGCGGGGCGCGCGGCGGTTGACCAGGCCGTACGCGACGTTGTCGAACACGCTCAAATTCGGAAAGAGCGCATAGGACTGGAAAACGATGCCGTAGTCGCGCTGCGCTGGCGGCAGGCGCGAGATGTCGCGCCCCGCTTGGCGCACCGTGCCGGCGCTCTGTACTTCAAGGCCCGCGATGATGCGAAGTAACGTGGTCTTGCCGCAGCCTGAGGGTCCGAGGAAGCAGACGAACTCGCTCTGCGCGACACCCAGGTTGATGTCGCGCAGAGCGTTAAAGGCACCGAACTTCTTTTCGACTCCGGATAACTCGAGATAAGACCTCGAGTTCTTTCCGTTCACCTGCTTCTCCGGGGATTCTCCCGGTTCATTTCTTTTCGGTCTTGGCGTTGTAGCGCTTCGTCCACTCGGCGAGGATGCGCTCGCGATTCTTGGCCGACCAGGCGAAGTCCATCTTCACCAGGCGCTGCTCGTAGTCCTGCGGGACGTTCGGCAGCGGCGCGGCGACGCCAGGCTGCGCGGTGATCGCGAAGTTCTTGCCGTACAGGATCATCGCGTTCTTGCTCGACGCCCAGTCGGCGAGCTTCTTCGCCGCGTCGAGCTTCTTGGTGCCTTTGTGGATCGCAAACGCCTCGAGGTCCCAGCCCAGCCCTTCTTTCGGAAACACGAGGTCGATCGGCGCGCCCTTCGCCTTGTTGGTGTTGGCGCGGTACTCGAATGAGATTCCCATCACGAACTCGCCGGTCGAGGCCTGGTTGCAGGGCTTTGAGCCCGAGTGCGTGTACATGGCAATGTTCTCGTGCAGCTTGTCCATGTACGCCCAGCCGCCTTTTTCGCCCCAAAGCGTGAGCCACGCCGCGACGTCGAAGTAGCCGGTGCCCGAGGATGCCGGGTTTGGCATCACGATCTGGCCTCTGTAGATCGGCTTGGTGAGGTCCTGCCAGCTCTCGGGCTTGGGCAGGTTGCGCTTCTTCGCCTCCACGGTGTTGAAGCACACGGTCGCACCCCACACGTCCATGCCGAACCAGGCGGGCGGGTTCTTGCGGTCGCGGTACTTCATCATGATTGCGTCGAGGTTGATCGGGGCATACGGATGAAGCATGCCTTCGCTGTCGAGCAGCGCGAGGCTGGAGGCCGCGACGCCCATGATCACGTCGGCTTGCGGGTTCGCCTTCTCGGCGAGGAGCTTCGCGGTGATCACGCCGGTGGAATCGCGTACCCAGCGGATCTCGACATCGCGCACCTCGTTGTAGAACCCCTGCTCGTAGGCTTTCAACTGGTCGGTCTCGAGCGCGGTGTAGACCAGCAGCTGAGTCTTCTGCGCGAGCGCGGCACTCGACGCGACGGCGAGCGCCATCGCCGCGCCGGCAATGCGAATTGCGACTGTCATGACTTTCCTCCCCTAGTGGATGAAGCGCGATTCTCGGTCTGAATTATGACCGTTCTCCTGCGTCCGTGGCACAATCGGCTCGCATGATGCTAAGCGTCAACGGCCGCAGCTATCGGCGCCCTTCTCGGCCGGTCGTGGTGCTCTGCGTGGACGGCTGCGAGAACGACTATCTCACCGAGGCGGCGCGTGCCGGGGTGGCCCCCTTTGTCGGACGGATGCTCGAGACGGGCCGGCTTGCCGATTGCGTGGTACCGACCTTCACCAATCCGAACAACCTTTCCATCGTGACCGGCGCGCCGCCCTCCTTGCACGGTATCTGCGGCAACTACTTCTACGACCGCGAGGCCGGCGCCGAGGTAATGATGAACGACCCGAAGTACCTCCGCGCCGGCACCATTCTGGCGGCGTTCGCCGAGGCCGGCGCCAAGGTGGCTGTGGTTACCGCCAAGGACAAGCTGCGGAAGCTCCTCGGCCACCAGCTGAAAGGCATCTGTTTTTCATCGGAGAAAGCCGATGCCGAAATGGTGAAGCTCGTCGGCATGCCGGTTCCCTCCGTCTACAGCGCGGAGCTTTCCGAGTTCGTGTTCGCCGCCGGAGTCAAGCTGATGGAGCGCGACCGGCCGGACATCATGTATCTCTCGAGCACCGACTATGTGCAGCACAAGGCGGCGCCCGGCACGCCGGCGGCGAACGCCTTCTACGCCATGATGGACCGCTACCTCGCCAAGCTGGATGCCGCCGGGGCTACCGTTGCCTTGACCGCCGACCACGGCATGAACGCCAAGCATCGCGCCGACGGCTCGCCGAACGTCATTTATTTGCAGGACCTGCTCGACGAATGGCTGGGGGCGGGCGACGCGCGCGTCATCCTGCCGATCACGGATCCCTACGTCGTGCACCACGGCGCGCTCGGCTCTTTTGCCACCGTGTACGTGCAGGGGGACGTGGAGGACCGGATAGCCGCCGTGCCTGGGATCGAAGTGGTGCTGTCGCGCGAGGAGGCGGCAAAGCGATTCGAGCTGCCTGCGGACCGCATCGGGGATCTCGTCGTCCTGAGCACGAAGCACGTGGTGATCGGCACCAGCAAGTCGCGCCACGACCTCTCGGGCCTGACCGAGCCGCTGCGCTCGCACGGCGGCATATCTGAGCAAAAGGTGCCGCTGCTATTCAACCGACCCGTGGACGGCGTGCCGTCCGACCGTCGGCTCAGGAACTACGATGTCTTCGACCTCGCCCTTAACCACACGCACTGAACAAGCGCGAGCGGAGGCGATGCGCATCGCCGGCCAGAAGGTGGACCGCGACCGGGTCATCGAGGTGCGCTATCCGTATACGGGCGAGCTGGTCGCTACCGTCCCGAGGGCGACAGTCGAAGACGTCAAGCTCGCATTCCGCATCGCGCGTGAGTACAAGCCGAAGCTCACGCGTTATGAGCGCTATCGGATTCTGATGCGTGCCGGGGAAATCATCGCATCGCGGCGCGAGGAGATTGCGCGCGGCATCACGCTCGAATCGGGACTTTGCCTGAAGGACTCGCTCTACGAGGTGGGGCGCGCTTCGGACGTGCTGCTATTCGCCGCCAACCATGCACTCGTGGATGACGGTCAGGTGTTCTCGTGCGACCTCACGCACCACGGCAAGAGCCGCAAGGTCTACACGCTGCGCGAGCCGCTACTGGGAGCGATTTCGGGCATCACGCCCTTCAACCACCCGCTCAACCAGGTGATCCACAAAGTGGCGCCCGCGGTCGCGACCAACAATCGCATGGTGCTCAAGCCCACCGAAAAAACGCCGCTCGCCGCGCTCCTGCTCGCCGACGTGCTGTACGAGGCGGGCCTGCCGCCGCAAATGCTGTCGGTGATCACAGGCGATCCCAAGGAGATCGCCGACGAGATGATTACGAACACCGACGCCGACCTCATCACCTTCACCGGCGGCGTTGCCGTCGGCAAATACATCGCTTGCAAAGCCGGCTACAAGCGCATGGTCCTCGAGCTCGGCGGCAACGATCCGCTGATCGTCATGGAGGACGCCGACCCGGCGAAAGCCGCGGCGCTCGCAGCCGCCGGCTCTTACAAGAACTCCGGCCAGCGCTGCACCGCGGTCAAGCGAATCCTGGTCCACGAGAGAATCGCCGAAGATTTTGTTTCCTGTCTGGTGAAAGAGACCCATGCCTGGTCTTACGGCGATCCGCTCGATCCCAAGATCGACATGGGCACAGTGATCAGCGAGCAGGCGGCGAAGGGGTTCGAGAGGCGTGTGAACGACGCGTGTGAGCGTGGCGCGAAGCTCCTGGTGGGCAACAGGCGTCGCGGCGCTCTTTACTCTCCCACCGTTCTGGATCGAGTGAAGCCGGACATGGAAGTCGTCCGGGAAGAGACCTTCGGCCCGGTTTCGCCCGTGATCCGCTTCAAGGATGCCGATGAAGCGGTGCGTATCGTCAATGGAACGGCATACGGCCTGTCGTCGGGGGTCTGCACCAACCGGGTCGATTACGTGACTAGATTCGTCTCGGAGCTCAATGTCGGCACGGTGAATATCTGGGAGGTACCCGGCTTCCGTCTCGAGAGTACGCCTTTCGGGGGCATAAAGGACTCCGGTCTGGGTTACAAGGAAGGTGTGATCGAGGCGATGAAGAGCTTCACCAACGTGAAGACCTACTCGCTGCCGTGGTAGTCAGGCAAATACTTTCCTTGTATGAAGCCAATGGTGACCGAGAGTACGAAGGCGAGGGGGTAACGCAGCTCCAGCATGCGCTGCAGAGCGCAATGCGCGCCGAAGCGGAGCGCGCGCCGCTCGAGCTGGTGTGTGCCGCCCTGCTGCACGACATCGGCCACCTGCTGAACGACAAGGGCGAGACGCCGACCTTGCGCGGTATCGACGACCTGCACCAGTACGCGGCGCTGCCCTTCCTGCGGCCGCACTTCCCTGAGGCAGTCCTCGGACCGATCCGCCTGCACGTTGACGCCAAGCGCTACCTCTGCGCGACCCGCGCGCTTTACTACGAGCAATTGTCCGATGACTCCAAGCGCAGCTTGAAGCTCCAGGGCGGCGTGTTCAGCGCTGCCGAGGCCGAGCGCTTCATTGCCCAGCCGCACGCGGCCGAGGCGGTGCGCGTGCGGCTGTGGGACGACGCCGCGAAGGTTCCCGGTGCGCCCGCGCCCGGCCTTGCGCACTTCGAGCCGCTCCTGCGGGAGGCATGCCTCTCGAAGTAACGCTGGCGGTGCTCGGAGCGGCGCTCGCGCACGCTACCTGGAACGCGATGATCAAGTCGAGCCGCGATGTGCTGCTCGACCTGACCCTGGTCACGTTTCTTGCCGGTCTGGCTGCGGCGCCGTTACTACTCTTCGTCGCGCCTCCGGCGCGCGAGTCGTGGCCCTACATCGCCGCTTCGGTGTTCACCCACATCGCATACTACATCGCGCTCGTCGGCGCCTACCGTGCCGGGGACCTGTCGCACGGCTACCCCATCATGCGCGGCCTCGCGCCGCTCATCGTGAGCGTGTGCGCGCTCGCCTGGCTGGGCGAGGCGCCCACGCCGACGGTATGGGCGGGGGTACTGCTGATTTGCAGCGGCGTACTCTCGCTCGGCCTGGTCGGATTCCACTGGCGCGAGTCGCGCGTGTCGAGTCGGTGGGCGTTCGCGAACGCGGTAATCATAGCCATCTATACGCTCATCGACGCCACCGGCGTGCGCGCTTCGGGAAGCCCCGCCGGCTACGTGCTGTGGCTTTTCGTTCTCGATGCTCTGCCGTTTCCTTTCATGGTCTTCATGTCGAGAGGGACTCGGCTCCTCTCCTACGCGAGGCGGTTTTGGCTGCGTGGGCTCGTGGGCGGCGTGCTCTCGGCGGGCGCCTACGGCATCGCGCTCTGGGCCATGACCCGCGCGCCGGTGGCGGCAGTGGCGGCGCTGCGCGAGACCTCCGTCATCTTCGCCGCCCTGATCGGCGCCTGGCTCCTCAAGGAAGGCCACATCGCGCGCCGTGTTGCCGGCGCGGTTACAGTCGCCGCCGGCGTGATCGCGTTGAAGATATGAACGCCGAAATCGTGATCGTCGGCGGCGGGATCGTGGGGGCGAGCGTCGCCTACCACCTGGCGAAGCTCGGCCGGCGCGACATCGCGCTGCTCGAGCAGGGACGGCTCACCTGCGGCACGACATGGCACGCGGCCGGGCTTGTGGGGCAGATGCGCCCCAACCGCTCGATGACGCGCATGAGCCAGTACGGCACGCAGCTCTACGCGACGCTCGAGCAGGAAACCGGCCTCGCGACCGGATGGAAGCGCTGCGGCAGCGTCAATGTCGCGCGCACGCCCGAGCGCTGGATCGTGTTCCAGCGCCAGGCGGCGATGGCGAGGAGCTTCGGCATCGAGGTCCATCTGCTCACGCCGCGCGAGGCGCTCGAGAAATGGCCGCTCCTGCGCGTCGAAGATCTGAAGGGCGCGCTGTGGTTTCCCGCCGACGGCAAAGCAAACCCCGCCGACCTCGCGCAAAGCCTGGCAAAGGGCGCGCGCAACCGGGGGGTAAGGATCCGTGAGGGGACAAAAGTATTGGATGTTAGAAAGGAAAATGGATTCGTTCGAGGCGTGGAGACCGCCGACGGTCCCATCTCCTGCGAGATCGTGGTGAATTGCGCCGGGCAATGGGCGCGTACGCTCGGTGCACAGCACGGCGTGAACGTCCCGCTACATCCGGCCGAGCACTTCTACATCGTGACCCAGGCTATCGATGGCGTGCATCCCATGCTTCCCGTGATGCGCGATCCCGACGGCTTCACCTATTTCAAGGAAGAGGTGGGCGGGCTGCTCATGGGGGGATTCGAGCCGGTGGCGAAGCCCTGGGGCATGGAAGGCATCCCGGACAAGTTTGAATTCCAGCTTCTGCCCGAGGACTGGGACCAGTTCCAGCCGCTGATGGAGGCGGCGATCCACCGCGTACCGGCGCTCGAGAAGGCGGGAGTGAAGATCCTGCTGAACGGGCCGGAAAGCTTCACGCCCGACGGCAACTTCATCCTGGGCGAGGCGCCCGAGCTGCGCAACTACTTCGTCGCCGCCGGGTTCAACTCGGCGGGCATCGCCAACGCGGGCGGCGCCGGGAAGCTGCTGGCAGAGTGGATCTGCGCCGGCGAGGCGCCGATGGATCTTTTCGAGGTCGACATCCGGCGCTTCGGCGCCTTCGCCGCCGATCCGAAATGGCTGAAGGAGCGCACCGTCGAGACGCTCGGCCTGCATTACGCCATGCGCTGGCCGCGTCACGAGCTTGAATCGGGACGGCCGCTGCGCGTTTCTCCGCTATATGAGATTCTCAAGAACAGAGGCGCGCAATTTGGCTCAAAGTTCGGCTGGGAGCGCGCCAACTATTTCGGCCCGCCGATGCAATACACGCTCGGGCGCCCGAACTGGCTCGACGCGGTCATAGGAGAGCAGCTCGCCATTCGCAACGCGGTCGGCATCCTCGACCAAAGCTCGTTCGGCAAGCTTTTCGTGCGCGGACGCGACGCGGCCGCGCTCCTTGACCGCGTCTGCGCCAACCGCATCGGCAAGCTGGCCTACACGGCGATGCTCAATCGCAAGGGCGGTTACGAGAGCGACGTCACCGTGCAGCGCTGGAGCGACGAGGAATACCTCATCGTCACCGGCTCGGCGCAGCCCGTGCGCGACAGGGCCTGGTTGCTGAGGCACAAGATCGCCGGCGAGGACGTCGCGGTCGACGATGTGACCGAGCGCTGGTCGGTGATCTCCATCCTGGGGCCGCGGGCGAAGGCCGTACTCGAGAGGGTGGACATCGGAAACGCGCGCGCCGTCCCGGCGTCGTACGTCGGCGGGCCGGGGTGGGAGATCTTCGTCGCGGTCGAGGAAGCGGCCGCGCTCTACGAGCGCCTGTGGAGCGCCGGTAGCGGCCTGGGCATGAAGGACTGCGGGTATTACGCCCTCGACGCGCTGCGCATCGAAGCCGGGCGGCGCGCCTTCGGTGCCGAGCTCTCGCCCGACTGTACGCCGTACGAAGCGGGGCTCTCGCACACCGTGAGGCCGGAGCGGCGCAAGCCGCCCGAGCGGCTTGCGAAGCGCATCCTCACGTTTACTTTTCCGGCCACGAAGCTTTTCGCGTGGGGCGGCGAGCCGATCGTGCGCAACGGAACACCGGTGGGCGAGCTTTCCTCGGTCGGGTACAGCGCGACGCTTTCCTCCATGGTCGGCATGGGATTTGTGCACTCCCAGGATATCGAGGGCAGCTACGCGATCGAAGTCTCCGGGCATACCGTGCCGGCGACGGCGTCCCTAGAGGCGCCTTGGCGGTGAAAGCGCACTCACGCTCGTCGACTGAAATAGTCCTTTGCCGCGAGTTGCGCTTCAAGAGTCAGCGCGAGCTCTTTCACTGCATGCAATTCCACCAATAAGAATTCCGATACTTCGCCGTCTTGGTTGCGCGGCTGGAATCCGTCGGGTAGCTCAAGATCGTAGACGTGGACCGCCTCGGACTGCACGCCCTCCGGCACCGCGCGCAGGATGTGCGCCGTTCCGCCGGGGCGTGCGCGCCGCGCCGTCTCGGGGGGGATCCCGGCTTCCTCCCACGCTTCTTTGATCAAGACCTGTTCAACGGACAATCCTGCGGTCAGGCCGCCGCCGACCAGATTGTCGAGCAGCCCCGGATCGATCGACTTGGTCGCGCTGCGGCGCGCGAGCCACATTTTTCCATCATGGGAAATGCCGTTGACATGCACGGCGTGGGTCGTGAGCCCGAATGGCCGCGCCGCCGCCCGCTCGATCTCGAACAGATCCTCGATGCGGTAGCGCTCGTTGCGCCATCCCGGGATGAAACCTTCCGCGGCGAGGGCTTCCACAACCGAGGGGAATTCGCGGATGTTCAGAAGAACGACTTTCTCAGGACCGCACTCGAAAACCGCCGGCCAGGCGCCCAGCCGCGCCGCGAGCGTTGGCGTGAGCCAGCCGATCTGGCGGCCGGTGCTCATGAAGCGCAGGTAGCGCGAAGCGTCGAAGCTCATCGGATGGGGCGCAGCGCGAGCGCGCAGGCGAGCGCGATCGCGCCGCCGAAGCCGAGCGCGACGAAGCCGAGGCCCCAGGACACCGCAGCACTCGCGCCGGCCTCGGCAGCCGCGTCAAGCACCAGGCCGACCGCGAGGGGCGCGATCGCGCCCGCACCGAACCCCGCGAAGCCGCGCCAGGCGAGCACCGCGCCGAGATAGCCAGGGCGCACGGCTTCCGAAATCGCGGTAGTCAACACCGGCGAATCGCCGAGCGTGACGAACGCATACACGAGTACCAGCGGAACGAGGATCGCCGACGGTGCATAAACCAGCCATCCGACGACGAACGAGGCGATAGCGCCGGCCGCGGCAAGGACCACGAGCACCGGCCGGCGCCCAGTGCGGTCCGACAGCCGCCCCATGGTGAAGGCGGACACCGCCCCGACGGCGTGGAGCAACGCAGAGAGCCACGCGCCGGAGATTGCCGCGCCGCTCACTGCGGCACCCTTGAGCGCAAAGCCGGCGGCCAGGAAGGCCGGCACCCAGGCCCACATCCCGAGCAGCTCCCACGAGTGGCCGGTGTAGCCGGCGATGAGGAGGCGGGAATCGCGGTTGTGCACGATCTCGTCGCGCAACCGCACCTGCGCCGGGCGCGGATGGATGCGGTTCGCGAATGGCGCGATCGCGGCGAGCAGCACGAGAGCCCCGACCGCAGGTAGCAACCCGCTCAGCACGAACGCCGCCTGCCAGCCGCCGAGCGCGATGCCGAGCGCGGCGGCGCCAAGCGAGGCGCAATAGCCCACCGAGGTCGAGGCGATGAGCCAGCCCATTGCCCGCCCGCGGCTTCCCGATGCGACTTCGTCGGAAAGAAGCATCACGAGCGGCGTGTAAACACCGCCCTGCGCCAGGCCGACGAGGCCGTAGGCGAGCAGCGCTGACCACCAGTCGCGCGCGAGGAAGCCGAAGGCCGCGCTCGCAGCGGCAGCGGCGATGGCCGATACCACCACCATTCGCTTTGCGCCGAAATGGTCCGCAGCCCAAGCGAATCCGAACACCGAGGTGGCGTAGCAAAGCGTGAAGCTCGACACGATCGCGCCGGCCGCGGTCGCGCTGAGCTCCCATTCGACCGTGATGAGCGGGATGACTGCCGCCACCGTCATGAAGGTGGCGAAGAGAAACACACGCGCCGAGCAGATCGTGAGCAGGCGGCCGGCGCTGAGTTGCGCAGGATTCATTTTTCGAGATATAGTGCCACCATGCATCGGGCCGTGCTTTTGCTTCCCCTCTCGGGGCTGCTTCTCTCCTCGGCGCTCCTCGCGCTGGGCCTGCTGCTGCGCCTCGCGCGCTAAATACTCCCGCCTACAATCCGTGTTGCGACCGGGCCTGAAACCAGGCCAAGGACTCATTCCATGAGAACGACAGACAAGCTGATCATTTTCGA
>DATFEI010000242.1:0-5639 GCA_035251315.1 Burkholderiales bacterium
CACCTCGGCGGCGAGAAAGATCGGCGCGACGAAGATCTGGAACAAGTTGTCCGCCAGCGCCGGCTTGCGGCCTTCGAACACGTGGCCCACGAGCTGCAGTATCCAACCGCCGACGAAGAGGATGGCAAACCATGTCCACCCGGCTGCGGCGCCGAGGCCTGCAATGACTGCGGCGATCCACAGCAGTATCGCGGTAACAACCAGCATGGCAAGGCCCAGAGGGACGTCCAAAACGAAGTAATAGACGAGGACCACGGCGGCGAAAAGCATTGCGGCGGTAAGTGCGAAGCCGCCTACCTCCAGGCGGATCCAGGCAAGCGGAATGAAAAGCGAAAGCATGATCGCGGGCACGCCGATGAAGTGCGTGGCCTTGTTGCGCGCGTCCTGGTGATACGCGGCGTAGAAACTCATCTGGTCTTCGATGGTTTTCATAAACCGACTATAATTCAGTGTTTTAACCGCGTCCATGGTCGTCACGCACGGCTCTTTGCAGCGCGCCCGGGGCCGGTGTGCGGCTACGATCGGAAACTTCGACGGCGTGCACCGCGGCCATCGCGCGCTCATCGACCGGGTCACCGCCAAGGCGCGTGAAGCGAAGCTCACAGCCTGTGTTCTCACCTTCGAGCCGCATCCCCGCGAGTTCTTTGCCCCCGACGCCGCGCCGGCGCGGATCACCCGGCTGCGGGACAAGCTCGAGCTGATGGCGCAGGCGGGGGTGGAGCACGTGCACGTGGCGCGCTTCGACGCGCGCTTCGCCGCCATGCCGGCCGAGCGGTTCATCCGGGATGTCTTGGTGCGCGGATTGGGGGTCGAGTGGTTGTTGGTGGGAAGGGACTTCCGTTTCGGCGCCCGGCGTGCAGGGGACTTTACGACGCTGAAAGACCAGGGCTTCGCGCTCGAGGCTATGCCCGACGTCGAGCTCGGCGGTCTGCGGGTGTCGAGCTCGGCGGTGCGCGCCGCTCTCAAGGCGGGCGAGCTCGCGGAAGCCGAACGCCTGCTCGGCCATCCCTACACCATCAGCGGCCGCGTTGCCCATGGCGCGAAGCTCGGTCGCGGGCTCGGGTTCCCGACCGCGAACATCGTGCTGCGCCGCGCACCGCCGCTCGCCGGGATCTTTGTCGTCGAAGTGGACCGTTACGGCCCTGGCGTCGCGAGCATCGGCAGGCGACCGACGGTGAACCCGGTGACGATTCCGCTGCTCGAAGTGCACCTTTTCGACCACGAAGCCGATCTCTACGGAGAGCATTTGCGCGTGCGCTTCCTGAAGAAGCTGCGCGACGAGGAAAAGTACGACGGCCTTCCCGCGCTGCAGGCCGCGATCGCGCGCGACGCGAGGCAGGCGCGTGAATTCTTTCTGAGCCATGGCTGACTACAAAGACACGCTGAACCTCCCGGAAACGCCGTTTCCCATGCGCGGCGACCTTGCGAAGCGCGAGCCGCAATGGGTCAGGGAATGGCAGGAAAAAGGCGTCTATCGCCGCCTGCGCGCCGTCGCGAGGGGGCGCCCGCGCTTTGTGCTGCACGACGGCCCGCCTTACGCGAACGGCGACATCCACATCGGCACCGCGGTCAACAAGATCCTCAAGGACATCATCGTGAAGTCGAAAACGCTCGCCGGGTTCGACGCGCCCTACGTTCCGGGCTGGGATTGCCACGGCATGCCGATCGAGGTGCAGATCGAGAAGAAGTACGGCAAGAACCTGCCGACGGCGGAAACGCTGCGGCTATGCCGCGCCTTCGCCACGGAGCAGATCGAGCGTCAGAAGAAGGACTTTCAGCGCCTCGGCGTGCTCGGCGACTGGGACAGCCCTTACACGACCATGGCACCGCGCACCGAGGCGGAGGAAATCCGCGTGCTCGGCCGGCTGCTGGAGAAGGGCTACGTGTACCGTGGTCTCAAGCCCGTGAACTGGTGCTTCGACTGCGGCTCGGCGCTCGCCGAGGCGGAAGTGGAATACGAGGACCGCACGGACCCGGCGATCGACGTCGGTTTTGCCTTCATCGAGCCCGAAAAGCTCGCCCAGGCGTTCAACGCGAAGATCGACAAGCCCGGCTTCGCTGTGGTCTGGACAACCACGCCGTGGACCCTGCCCGCGAACCAGGCGCTGAACGTCCATCCCGATTTCAGCTACGACCTGGTCGATACCGAAAAGGGGCTGCTCATCCTCGCCACGGATCTGCGCGATGCCTGCCTGGCGAGATTTTCCCTGAAAGGAAAAACGCTCGCGGCCTGCAAAGGCCGAGCGCTCGAGAACATCCGTTTTCGTCACCCCTTCTACGACCGCGAGGCGCCTGTCTATCTCGGCGACTACGTAACGCTCGAAACCGGAACCGGGATCGTGCACTCCGCGCCGGCGTATGGGGTGGAGGACTTCGAGTCGTGCCGGCGCTACGGCATGCGCGACGAGCAGATCCTGACGCCGGTGATGGGCGACGGCCGCTTCGCGCCTTCGCTTGAGCTTTTCGGTGAGATGTCGGTGTGGAATGCGAATCCGAAAATCGTCAAGACGATCGAGGACAAGGGCGCGCTCCTTGCCGTCGACTGGAAGCACACGCATAGCTACATGTACTGCTGGCGCCACAAGACGCCGGTGATCCTGCGTGCCACCACGCAATGGTTCGCGTCGATGGACAAGCCCGTGGGCGGTGAAAGCCTGCGGCAGACCGCGTTGCGCGGCATCGAGGACACGCAGTTCTTCCCGTCCTGGGGCAAAGCGCGCCTGCACGGGATGATCGCCAACCGGCCGGACTGGACGCTGTCGCGCCAGCGGCAATGGGGAGTGCCGATGCCTTTCTTCCTCCATCGCGAGACCGGTGCGCTGCATCCGCGCACCCCGGAACTGCTGGAGGTGGTGGCGAAGCGCGTCGAGAAGGAAGGCATCGAGGCCTGGCAAACGCTCAGGGCCGAAGAATTGATCGGAAATGACAGCAAGGATTACGAGAAGAGCCGCGACACGCTGGACGTCTGGTTCGACTCGGGCTCCACGCATTACACCGTGCTGCGCGGCTCGCATCGCGCGGAGTCGGAGTTCCCGGCCAATCTGTATCTCGAGGGCTCGGACCAGCACCGCGGCTGGTTCCACTCCTCGCTGCTGGTGTCCTGCATGCTGGACGGCGTGCCCCCGTACAAGGGCCTGCTGACCCACGGCTTCGTCATCGACCTCGAAGGCCGCAAGATGTCGAAGTCCAAGGGCAACACGATGGCGCCCCAGGAGATTTCCAGCACGCTCGGCGCCGAGATCCTGCGGCTCTGGGTGGCGAGCAGCGATTATTCGAGCGAGCTGAATCTCTCCAGCGAGATCCTGAAGCGCGTAGTGGAGAGCTACCGCCGTGTGCGCAACACGCTGCGCTTCCTGCTCGCCAACACCTCGGACTTCGACCCCCAACGAAATGCATTACCCGTCAACGATCTGGTAGAGATCGATCGCTACGCGCTTGCCATGACGGTGGCGATGCAGGCGGAGGTGACCGCGGACTACGAGCGCTATCAGTTCCACCTGGTCGCACAGAAGCTGCTTGCGTTCTGCTCCGAGGACCTCGGCGCCTTCTACCTGGACGTTCTCAAGGACCGTCTTTATACCTGCGCCGCGGATTCGCGGCCGCGGCGCTCGGCGCAGACCGCGCTCTGGCACATCACCCACAGCCTGGTGCGGTTGATGGCGCCGATCCTTTCGTTCACCGCCGAGGAGCTGTGGCAGGTGTTCACCAAGGAGGAAAGCGTGTTCCTCACCACCTGGCAGGAGCTCCCCACGCCCGTGGGCGCCGCCGAGCTCTTGGCCAAGTGGACCCGGCTGCGCGCGCTGCGCGATCCGGTGCGCAAGGAAATCGAGGCGCTGCGCGCGGAGGGCAAGGTCGGGTCTTCGCTTCAGGCCGAGGTGGACTTCGGCGCCGCGGGCGAGGATTACGACCTGCTGGCAAGCCTCGGCGACGATCTCAAGTTTCTGCTTCTTACGTCCGCCGCCCGCGTCTGCAGAACCGGTGAACTGGAAGTGAGGGTGAAGGCGAGCGAGCATCCGAAATGCGAAAGGTGCTGGCACTACCGTGCCGATGTGAACGACGAGGCTTTGTGCGGGCGCTGCCAGTCGAATCTGCGCGGAGCCGGCGAGGTTCGCCGGCATGTCTAGCGCGTGGCGCTGGTTCCTGTTGTCGGCGGCGATCGTGGCGGCCGACCAGCTCGCGAAGTGGGCGGTGCTCGATTACTTCGCCGGGCGCGTGCCGCGCCAGGAGCTCACCGGGTTCTTGAATCTGGTGCTCGTCTGCAACAAGGGCGCAGCGTTCAGCTTTCTCGCCGACGCCCCCGGATGGCAGACGCCGCTCTTCATCGCATTCGCGCTCGGCGCGGCGGGCCTGTGTGGCGCGCTGATCGTGCGCAACCCCGGGAAGAGGTTGTTCTGCGCGGGGCTCGCCCTGGTCGTGGGCGGCGCTCTGGGGAACGTGATCGACCGGCTACGCTTCGGCTGCGTAGTGGACTATCTCGACTTCTACATCCTGGATCGCTGGCCGCATTGGCCGGCGTTCAACGTGGCCGATTCCGCGATTACGATCGGCGCCGTGCTGCTCATCCTCGACGGCTTCGCGCACCATGAGAAGCGGGCTCGAGCTCCGTCTTAAGTAGTCGCTGCAAACGGCATGAGAAAATAGCCTGTGGAAGTTCTACTCGCGAATCCCAGGGGTTTTTGCGCCGGCGTCGAGCGCGCCATTGAGACGGTGGAGCGCGCGCTCGAGCTGCACGGCGGGCCGATCTATGTGCGCCACGAGATCGTGCACAACCGGTACGTGGTCGAGAACCTGCGCGCCAAGGGGGCAGTGTTCGTCGAGGAGCTCGACGAGGTGCCCCTCGGCGCCACGGTGATTTTCAGCGCGCACGGCGTATCGAAGCAGGTGCGCGCGGACGCCGAGCGCCGCGGCCTCAAGGTGTTCGACGCAACCTGCCCGCTCGTCACGAAAGTGCACGTCGAGGTGGCGCGCATGCTGCGCGCGGGCTACGAGGTGGTGATGATCGGCCACCGCGGACACCCGGAGACCGAGGGCACGATGGGGCAGGCGGCGCGCGGCATGCACCTCATCGAGACCGTGGACGATGTTGCAAGCCTCGATATCGGCACGCCCGACAAGATCGCCTACGTCACACAGACCACGCTGTCGATCGACGATGCCCGCGCCATCGTGGGGGCCCTCAAGGCGCGTTTTCCAGCGATCCGCGGCCCGAAAAAGGACGACATCTGCTACGCCACGCAGAACCGGCAGGACGCCGTGAAGTGGATGGCGCCGCGCTGCGAGGTCGTGATCGTGGTCGGGTCGCCGAACAGCTCAAACTCGAACCGGCTGCGCGAGGTGGCCGAGAACATGGGCGCGCAGGCCTACATGGTGGACCGCGCGGCGGACCTGCGGCCGGAGTGGATCGCCGGAAAGCGTCGCGTCGGCGTGACCGCCGGGGCGTCGGCGCCCCAGGTGCTAGTCGACGAGCTGATCGCGCGCCTGAAGGAGCTGGGCGCCGTGGACGTGCGGCAGCTCGAGGGTATCACCGAGCACGTGGTGTTCACGCTGCCGCGAGAGCTCGCGCGGCAGCGTTAGGGCGACGATCTACCGTTACTTGTCCGTGTCGTTGTACCAGTAAAGCCGCGCGCGGCGCTGCGTGA
>DATFEI010000144.1:0-35448 GCA_035251315.1 Burkholderiales bacterium
CTGAGCGCCGGGTTCTTGTCGAACCACTTTGGCGCAAGCAACTCGGCGGCGGCGCCCTCCGCTTCCTTTCCATTCTCAAGAACAATTCGAGCGCGGACGAACGCCTGGGGGGCAGCGGTCAGTGTGACCACGCCGAAACGAAACGGCATGCGCAGCCGCACATCGCGCTCGAAAAAATCGATCTCCTTGACGAAAAACTTCATTTCTCGTCGATCGCTTCCAGGATGCCCTTGATGTAGCCAATGGCGCGCGCCGCGGCGCCGGGCCCGTCAGGCACGTAATCGAATGGCTCGACCGCGACGTCGCCCTGGTATCCATGTTTTTTCAACGAGGCAAAGAGCGGCGCAAAGCGCTGCTCTCCCTGGCCCGGGCCGCGGCGGTTGCGGTCGTTCACCTGTACGTGCGCGATCACGCCCTTCGGCAGCCAGCGCTCGACGAGCGCGTTGAGCGGCTCGTTCTCCATCCGCCCGGCGGAGCTGCAATCGAGCATGCTTTTCACGGAACTGCTGCCGATCTCGTCCACCATGCGCGCCGCCTCGTCCAGCGTGTTGATGAGAGGAGTCTGCTCGGCGGAGAGCGGCTCGATGCAGTAGATGACTCCAGCCTTCTGCGCCCGCTCGGCGATCGAGGCGAAACAATCCTTCGACCGCGCCATGGCCGCGGCGCGCGTCTCGCCCGCCTCTACACGACGCTGCTGCGGCGAGCCGTGCACCAGGTACTTCCCGCCGAGCGCCGCGCACAGGTCGATGAGGGAAAGCATCACGTCGACCGTCCTCTTGCGAACGGCCTCATCTTTCGCGCTGATCGATAGTCCGGCCGGCCGCACCAGCAGCCAGTGCAGGCCGGTCACCGCGACGCCGGCATCATCGGCGGCGGCGCGCGCGGCGGCGACCTGGGCCGCCCCCATGCGTTGCGGCTCCTCGGAGAGGGTATAGGGCGCGATTTCGAGCCCGTCGTAGCCGAGCTTCGCCGCGTATTCGCATTGCGCCGGAAACGGCATCGGTGCGATCACTTCGTTGCACAGCGCGATTCTCATGCCAGCCTCGCGATCAGACGGCGAACGGCGGGAACCTGGGCCAGTACGGTGAGGATCACCACCGCGGCGAGGAAGCCGGCCATCGGCCGGGTGAAAAAGGGCGAGAGATCGCCATCGGAGATAACGAGCCCGCGCCGCAAATTCTTGTCGACGATATCGCCCAGCACGAGGCCAAGGACGAACGGCGCTACTGGAAAGCCCCGCCGGCGCAGAACGAAGCAGACGACCCCGGTGACGAGCATCACCCAGATATCGAACACGCGCGCCGCGATCGCGTACGCCCCGAGCGTGCATAGCACGAACACGATCGGCATGATGATCGCGCGCGGCACGCGCAGCACCCACATCAACGGCCGGACCATCACCAGGCCGAAGAGCAGGATGCAGAGCGTCGCGATCAGCGTGATCGCGACCACGTCGTAAGCGAACTGCGGCTGATTGACCATCAGCATCGGGCCGGGCTGCACGCCGTGGATGATCATCGCCGCCATCAGCACCGCGGCCGGCGCCGAGCCGGGCACCGCGAGCGCGAGAGCCGGGATGATGGCGCCCGGGATCGCGGCGTTGTCGCCGGTCTCGGCGGCCATCATGCCTTCGATCGAACCCTTGCCGAACTGCTCGCGCTCCGGGGAAAAACGCTTCGCCGCGGCGTACGAAGTCCAGGCGCCCATATCCTCGCCCACGCCGGGCAGGATCCCGATGAAGACGCCGATCGCGCCGGAGCGCAGGATCGTCTTCCAGTAGCGGAGAACATCGGCGATGCGGGGCAGGATCGAATCGACCGCGTTGACCATGGCCTTCTTCGCCGGCTCGGCAAGCACCATCAGGATCTCGGCGAAGCCGAACGCGCCGACGAGCGCCGGGATGAGCGCGATGCCACCCGAGAGCTCGTTGGTGCCGAAGGTGAAGCGGGGATAAGCGTGGATTCCGTCGAGGCCGATCTGCGCGGTGAAAAGGCCGAGGAAGCCCATCAGCCAGCCTTTCAGCGGGTCGTTGCCGGTCAGGCTTCCGGACATCAGCACTCCGAGCAGCGCGAGCCAGAAGAACTCGAACGCCTGGAACTTGAGCGCGACCTCGGCGAGCAGCGGCGTGAAAGTCGCCAGGCACAGCACGCCGAAGAGCGACCCCGCGACCGAGCCGGTGGTCGAGATGCCCATCGCGCGCCCCGCCTGCCCTTGGCGCGCGAGCGCGTGCCCGTCCAGCGTCGCGGCCGCGTTCGCCGCAGTACCGGGGATGTTGAGGAGAATGCCGGTGCGGCTGCCGCCGTAGATGGCGCCCACATATACGCAGACCAGCACGAGAATCGCATCGGTCGGCGCCATTTTCACCGTGAGCGTCGTCATGAGCGCGATGCCGAGCGTCGCCGACAGCCCAGGGAGGATGCCGATCACGATCCCGCTAAGCGTCGCACCGAGTGCATACAAAAGCTGCCCGGGCCCGAGCAGACCGGCGAGCGATTTCCCGAGGAAAGCGATCCCTTCCATTTAGGGTAGCCGCACGAGGAACAGGTCCTGGAAGACATAGCTGATGACGAGCGCCGCGACGATGGCGATCGCGGCGCTCGACGCGGCGATGCGCCAGCGCGACGCGTCTTCGTCGATGACGCGGAACACGAAGATCGCCGCGAACATGAAAAAGGCTGAGGTGAGCCAGAACGCAAGCCCGCGCCCGAGCAGGCCGACCGCAAAGGCGAAGCACAACACGAGTGCAAGCGAGATCCTGCGCCAAGACCCGGCCGCCGCGGGCGGCGCAGCGTTGCGAGCGCGCAATGCCAGCGCCAGCCCGAACAGCACCATAAGCCCGCCGAGGACGCCGGGCATCAGGCCCGGCGCCGACCACGGGTTGATGTTCAGGCTCTCGAGGCGGTCCATGCGCCACGATGCGACGAGCACCGCAGCGCCGAAGAGCGCCCAGCCGAACCCGTAGAGGCGGTCAGCGCTTGATGCCAATGGATTCAGGCGAGACCTTCGCCATACCCGCGTCCTGGAGCATGTAAGCGTCCTCCACCACCGTCGGCCAGACGATGTCGTAGGCCTGCTTGCCGGACGCCGGAGTAAAGAGGGCGCCTTTCTGCTGCGCGTACTGCTTGATCTTGTCGGACTTCGCAACGCGCTCGCCCCAGATGCGGTCCATCGTGGTCACGACCTCCTGCGGCACGCCCTTCGGGATAAAAATGCCGAACGCCGTGGTGATCTTCGGAAACTTCGGCAGCGTCTTCGTGATCGGCTCGATCGTGCCGACGCCTTCGATGGTGAGCGGCTGGTCCGCCACCACGGCGAGCGCGCGCAAGCGTTTACCCTTGATCATCTCGGTCTGCTCAACCGCGAGCTGCGTGGTCACCTCGCTCTCGCCGCCGACAGTCGCGATCACCGCCGGGTTGCCGCCGTCGTAGGTGACGTGGCGATACTTCACGCCCGCGGCCTTGGAGATCGCCTCCATGGCGAAATGCCCCGAGGACGTATTGCCCGCGGTCGCCACCTTCACCTGTCCGGGCTTCGCTTTCATGTCGTCGAGGAGTTGCTTCAGGCTCTGGTACGGCGTCGAGGGATTCACACTGACGATCGACACGTTCGTCACCGAGAGATACAGATGGAAATCGTCGACCTTGCTGTTCAGCATGCCGAGAAGCGGGTAGGTGCCGAGCTGCTTGGCCGCGCCCGCGGTCCAGGTGTAGCCGTCCTTGGGGCCCTCCAGCACGCTTTTCGTGCCGATCGAGCCGGCGCCGCCGGGCTGGTTGACCACCACGATCTTCTGCCCGAGCGCGGGCTCGATCTCCGCTGCCGCGAGCCGCGTCACCTGGTCGGTCGCGCCCCCGGCCGCCCACGGCACGATAATGGTGATGGGCTTGGTCGGCTTCCATTGCGCCTGCGCCGTGCTCATGGCGAGCATGGCGGCGGCTGCGAATATCCATATCCTGGCTGGTCTCATTCCTATCTCCTTACCGAGTTGAGAATCGTCTGCGTGATATGCCGCGCGCGCGTTGCGAGCGCGCGAGGCGCCATGAGGTCGCGGCCGAAGATGCGCGAGAGCGTGTACCGGTTGCATAGGTAGAAGTAGCCCTCGCCCGCGATCGAGATATAGAGCTGCACCGGATCGATGCCGGGCCGGAAGAGGCGCTGGCGCTCGCCCCGCCGCAGGATGCCGCGCAGCGTCTCGACGAGCGGTGAATGCAGCTCGCGCACCCGCGCCGAGCGCCGCACATGGCGCCCCTTGTGCAGGTTCTCGCTGTTAAGAAGCGTCATGAACTCCGGGTGCTCGAGGTAATAGCTCCAGGTGAACTGCACCAGGCGCTTGAGCGCTTCGCGCGGATCGCTGAGCTCGAGATCGAGCTCGCGCTCCGCGCCGCGGATCTGCGCATAGCTTTCCTCCAGAACGGCGAGGAAGAGCTCGTCCTTGTCGCCGAAGTAATAGTAAAGCATGCGCTTGTTCGCGCCGGCGCGCGCCGCGATGCGATCGACGCGCGCACCGCCGAGGCCGTAGCGCGCGAACTCCTGCATCGCCGCCTCGAGGATCTTCTGCCGAGTCTTCATTCCATTCCCAGCAGGCGGTAGATGCGGCGCGTGTATTCGCCGAAACGCTCCTGCGTCTTCATGTCGAGTGTGCGCGGATGCGGCAGCTCGACCTCGAAGTTGTCCGCCATGCGCGCCGGACCGGCGGTAAGCACGACCACCCTCGTTCCGAGGAAAACCGCCTCGGAGATGCCGTGGGTCACAAAGATGATCGTCTTGCCAGCCTCCTTCCAGATGCGCAGCAGCTCGAGGTTCATCTTCTCGCGCGTCAAAGCGTCGAGCGCGCCGAAAGGCTCGTCCATCAACACGAGCTTCGGGTCGTGCACCAGCGCGCGCGCAATCGCCGCGCGCTGCTGCATGCCGCCGGAGAGCTCGTACGGATACTTTTCTTCGGCGTCGGTGAGACCGACCATGCGGAGGAGGCGCCGCGCCCGCTCACGCGCCTGCGCCATCGGCAGTCCCAGGATTTCCGCCGGCAGGAGCACGTTCTCGAGGATGCGGCGCCATTTGAGGAGCAGCGGCGCCTGGAACACCATGCCGACGTCCTTCGATGGATCGAAGGGATGCGTCGGCGAGCCGATGCGCAACTCGCCGCCGTCGTGCGAGTGCAGGCCGGCGAGGACCTTGAGCAGCGTCGACTTGCCGCAGCCCGACGGACCCACCAGCGACAAGAGCTCCCCCGGCATGACGTCGAAAGTCGCGTCCGAGATGGCCAGATGCTCGCCATAAACCTTGCGCACTCCCGCGAGCCTGATGAAAGGCTCACGCGACACGCGCGTCTTTCACCACGAGTAGCCGTTCGAGGAGGAGGACCAGCCCGTAGAGCAGCATGCCGAGCAGCGTGATGAGGAGCACCGCCATGAACATCGCGGGCGTGTCGAGCGTGACCTGCACCTGGAGCATCAGGTAGCCCAGGCCCCTGTCCGAGCCGAGGAACTCGCCCACGATCGCCCCGGCGACGGCGAGAATCGCGCCCACCTTCATGCCGGAAAAGATGTAAGGCAGCGCACCGGGCAGCTGAATCTTGGTGAAGAGCTGCCAGCGCGAGCCTTTGAGCGAGCGCACGAGATCAAGGAGCTCCGGCTCGATCTCGCGCAGGCCGCGCGCGGTGGTGAGAAGAATCGGAAATACCGCGATCGAGAAGGCCATGATCGAGTTCGGAAATACGCCGTACTTGAACCACACGATGACGAGCGGACCGAGCGCGACTTTGGGCACCATGTTGAGCGACACGAGAAGCGGCATGAAGAACGCTTCGAGCGTCTTCGACCAGGTAAAGACCAGCGCGAGCGCCACGCCGACCGCGAGCGCGAGCACGTACCCGGCGAAGATCTCCGTGCCGGTGACTGCGATATTTGCCCACCAGTTGTAGTTCGGCTCGAGCAGCGCATCGAGCGTCGCCGCGGGCGAAGGCATCACGAACTTCGGCACGTCGCCGAAGCGCACGAAGAGGTCCCAGGCGGCGAGCAGCGCCAGGTGCGCGAGCACCGCCAGCGTCCAGCGTCCGGCTTTCGAGTTCATGAGAGCCACCTCTCGAGGTTTGCGCGCACGAAAGCGTCGTCCGCGAGGTCGGCGTGCTCACGGTAGACGCGGTCGATCTCGTCGGACTGCCCCGGCGAGAGCTTTTCGTTCGGGTCGAGGCACCAGGTGCCTTCCATCAGCCCTTGCCGGCGCAGCACCTCGTGGCATCCCGGAATGCACCCGGCGAAGTTGTTCGCGACGTCGAAGAACGCGCTGTTGCAGTCGGTGATCCGCGAGTCAAGCGCTAGATCGACCTCGCCTTTTTGAATTTTCTTCAGCAAGTCAACCGCGGTTTTCGTCCACACGCTCCAGTGGCCCAGCAGGCCGCCGCAAATGCGCACTCTGACTTTCTGCCCTTCCCTTGGGATCTCAAATGGAACGGCGAGATCGAGGAGGATGTGGTCGTCGTTGCCAGTGTAGAGGGCGATACGCTCTTCGGCGCGCGCAGCGACCACGCCGCGCACGACGTCGAGCGTGGCGTAGCGGTTGAAGGGCGCGATCTTGATCGCGACGACGTTCTCGATCGCGGCGAAGCGGCGCCAGAAATCCAACGGCAGCGGGATGCCGCCGACCGCGGTCTGGAGGTAGAACCCGACCAGTGGAATCTCAGCCGCGACGCGAGTGCAGTGCTCGATGAGCTCGTCGGTCGAGGCGCCCTTCATCGCCCCGAGCGAGAGCATCCCGGCGTGATAACCCACGCTGCGCGCGACCTGCGCTTCGCGTTTCGCCTGGACCGTCTTGCCCGCGAGGCCGGCAATCAGCACGACATTGCGGTTTCGTGCTTCGTCAACGGCAATCTTCAGAACCGGCTCGTAAAGCCCCGCTTCTCGGATCGCGAACTGCGTGGCATGCACCCCGACCGCAAGCCCTCCGCTGCCAGCGTCGAGGTAGTAGCGCGCGAGCGCGCGCTGACGCCGCGTATCGAGCTTGCGGCGGGCGTCGAGCGCGAGCGGATGGGCGGGTATGACGGTGCCGCGACGCAGCAGCGCGGCGATGTCCGGGGGAAGCGGGCCGTGCATGTTAACCAGGCGGTTACACGATGGTAGCATCGGCTCTCGTTCACCGAGGAGGTTCCATGCGCATCATCGTCTTCGCCGCCGCTGCCGTGCTCGCGGCGCCGGCAGCGGCACAGAAAATCGACTTCATCCTCAACTGGGTGCCGGGCGGCGACCACGCGCCCTATTACTACGCGAAGAAGCTCGGCTGGTACGAGAAGGAAGGCATCGACCTTAATCTCGAGCCGGGCAAGGGCTCTATGCTCGCGGTGCAGCGCGTGGGTGCGGCTCAGAACCCCGTCGGCCTCGCCGACATGGCGAACGTGCTGATCGGACGTGGCAAGGGCGCCGATTCGGTCGGCGTGTTCAACGTGTACGCCAACTCACCCCAGGGCCTGTACTGGCTCAAGAGCTCGGGCATCAAGGGGATTAAGGACTTCCCCGGCAAGAAGATCGGCAACCCGGCGGCCGACGGCGCCCGGCCGATGTGGCCGGCGCTCGCCAAGGCGAACGGCATCGATCCGAAGTCGATCACCTGGGTGAACGTGGACGCGAACGCCAAGCTCGCTGCGCTCAAGGCCCGCTCGATCGACATCACGACGTCGTTCTACAACCTGCACCACATCTTCCAGCGCGAGCTGGGCGACGACATGGGCTTCGTCGCCTGGCGCGACATCGGCTTGAATCCCTACGGCAACTCGGTGATCGTGAACGCCGATTACCTGAAGAAGAACAAGGAGGCGGTGGCCAAGTTTGCGAGGGTCACGCAACGCGCGTTCGCCGAATGCGTGAAGCAGCCCAAGCCCTGCGTGCAGGCGCTGGTAGATGCCAACGGCGCACTCAAGTTCGACAACGAGCTCACCAACTGGGAGCTCGTGGAAGTGCTGATGAGCGACAAGATCTCGCAGACCGTGGCGCTCGGCTGGCACGACGACGTGCGCATGAAGGCGGACTACGAGCTCGTGCGCGACTACGTCGGGATCGACAAGCCGTTCGACGTCAAGACGGTCTACACCAACGAGTTTCTGGACAAGTCGATCAAGATGAAGGCCGTTAAGCCGCGCTGAAAAAGCGCTGAAGGCGGCGCCAGACCCGGGCGAGCCAGTTTTCGCGAAGCTTTGACTCGCTCGGGCGGGCGCCGAAGCGCTTCTCCAGAGCCTCGGCGAACTGGGCGGTGCGCTCGGTGGCGCGGCGCTCGAAAAGCCGATCGACGATCGGCTTTAGCGGTCCCTCGCCTTTCACGTTGAAGACGCTGTGCAGCTCGGTCGCTGAACCACTCGCCTTTAGCCTGACATCGATCGCCATCGTGAGGTGCTCGGCGCTTGCGGTGGCCTGCAGCCGGCGCGGCGCATCCTCAGAGTCGATGCGCGCCGTGAGGTTGACGATGAGCGGCACCACACCGACCTTCTCCTTCACCGTGAGCTCGGCGGTCCTTGGGTCCACGAGGCGGACACGCTCGACGCCGGGAATGCAGGTGCACAGTGCCTCGAAATCCCGCAGGAACTTCCACACCTCGTGCGGCGGGGCGTTCACCGTAAATTTCGCCGCACGCTCGGGCATCAGTCCCCCCAGCGCTTGAGCTTGAAGTCCTCCGCGATCACCGTCGCGGCGTTGTGCCCGGCGCCGGCATGCACGCCGCCGCCGGGGTGACAGTAGCCGCCGCACATATAGAGGCCATCCACGGGCGTGCGGTAGCTCGACCAGCCGGCGAAGGGCCTGAAGTAGCCCATCTGGTCCGGAGTCATGTCTCCGACGACGTCGACGCCGTTCACCAGGTTGTCGTTCAACCGCTCGGTGTCGGTGGGGTCCTGGATCTTCATCGCGAGCACCTTGTCGCGAGTCATGTTGAGCGCATACGAGCGCCACAGGGCGAGCAGGTGCTCGGCGTACTCCTCGCGAATGCTGCCCCAACCTCCCTGCAACGCATAAGGCGCGTATTGCCACACGACCGCGGTGTGCTTCCCGGCAGGGGCCTGCGAAGGATCAAACAGCGTTGGAAGCGTTATCTGCAGCATCTCGTTGCGGGGCGCCCGGCCCATGGCGATTTCCTGATAGGCGCGCACCTGATCCTGGACGCTACCGCCGAACATCTCCTGGCTGAACGCGATGTCGACCGAGCTGTTCTGCGCCGCTGCGCGGTAGCGAGGCGGCTCGGACAGCGCCAGGTGCAACACAAAAAGCGAGCGGCCGCGCGAGTGGTAGTTCTTGACGCGGGTGACGAAGGAAGCCGGCAGGTGCTCCTCGCCGACCATGCGAAGAAAGCTCTTCTGTGGTTCGACGTTGGTGACCACGGCCTTCGCCGCCTGCACCCGCGTGCCGTCGGCTAGCTCGACGCCGCCCGCCCGGTTGCCGCGGACGAAGATTCGCTTAACCTCGATGTCGGTACGGACCACGCCGCCGTGCTTCTCGAACACGCTCCTCAGCCCATGCGCCAGCTGCTGCGAGCCGCCGATGCAAATCGGTGCCTCGGCCTTCAGAATACGAAATAGACAAATCCATCCCTGCCCGAACTGGTCGGGCGCGAACCCGAGCACCGTCATTCTTGAGAGGAAGTGCACCTTCACCTCCTCGCTCTCGAAAAGCTCGTTCAGGAGCTGCACGGGCGTGCTCGCCTGCCACTGCATGAGCGCCCTGCCTTCCTCGGATTTTTCGAGCTCCGCGGTCTGAAGCGATGGCGGGAGCGGCGGCGAGTACATCAACGGAAGGTAGGTCGAGTCGATAAACTCCCCGTAGTCCGCGACGAGCTGGCGGAAGGTGTTCGCATCGCGCGCCGAGTACCGGCCGAGCTCGGCGGCCATGCGCTCGGTTTCGCGGTACATGACGATGCTCCTGTGATCCGGGAAGATCGTGCCGCGCAGGTAATCGGGGTACACATACCTCACGCCGTGACGCTCCAGCTCCAGGTCGCGGTAGACCGGGCTCAGCGGAATGTGGGTGTGGACCACCGAGCAGAGGTTGTGCTTGAACCCCGGCAGCGTGGCCTCCTCGGTATGGCAGGCACCGCCCACGCGCGCGGCGCGCTCCACGACGAGGACCTCGGCGCCGGCTTTCGCGAGATAGGCGGCACAGGCAAGGCCGTTGTGACCCGCGCCGATCACGATGAAGTCGTAGGTCATCCGAGCTCCGGTCCGGCTACGCAATAGACGAGCTTTTCATCTCCCGGCGCGTCGGCCAAGCCGCGCACCATGCGGGTGAAAGGACGCTGAAAGACGAAACCTCGCGCCTGGAGCCATTGCCGCAGTCGCGGCGCATGATCGACCACATCCACGTACAGCGGGGGCTTGACCGCGCTCAACCCGCACCCGAGAAGCTCGATCGCAGTTGCTTCGTCGCGCGCGACGAGCGGTCCAAGCTGCAGCGCTTGCCTGCCCTCACGCCCGAGCAAGTAACCATTTTCTTGGAAAAGAGCCGCCTGCGGCAGGCGCCGCGCCAGGTCGCGAAGCACGGCTTCCCGGTTTGCGCCGAACGCCCTGCGATCGAGGTCCAGCACCCGGGAAAAGGGGTCAGGACCCTTTTCCTGCGCTCCACGCAAAGCCACGGAAAAGGGTCCTGACCCCTTTTCCTGAAGCGCGTAGCGCTTGAAGCCCCACGTGTCGCGAAAGCCCTCGAGACGGTAGACCTTGCGGCCCGCCGGGGTGGCATCGAGGACGGGGGCCAGGCCCCGCTTCTCGAGGTCGGCGATCGCCACGCGAAGCAGCCGCGTTGCGTAGCCCTTTCTGCGGTGCTCCGGCAGCACGAGGACCATGCTGATCCAGGCGAAGTGCTCGAAGGGAAGCACGAGCGTCGAAGCGGCGAGCATGCCGCCCGCGACGCTGATGCCCCAGCCGCGACCGATCGTAAGCATGAGCCGCCAGTCCGCCTCGTTCTGGTTCCAATTTGCTGCCCTGGAAAGCGCGAGGCAACCGCCCAGGTGCTCGAGCCCGAGCGGGTGCTCAGTACTTCCCGTCACGCGTCTCGAAATGCGTGGGCTTGCCGAGGCTAGGCTGGCCTTGCGCCACCCAATCCGCCAGCCAGTCGATCATCGTGCCGAGCGGCACGCGTGGGGCGCCAAGAAGCGCCCTCGACTGCGAAGTGTCGATGAGCCACGCGGTTTCCGCTTCCTTGCCCGAGAAAGCCGGCTTTCTCTGGAAGCGCTTGCCGAACTCCTCCGCAAGCGCGCGCACGCTGACCTTGGGACCGCTGATGTTGATCGGGCTCGCCGGCGTGGTGCAGCGGGCGAGGAGCCGCAGCGCCTGCTCGTTGGCGTCGCCTTGCCAGATGACGTTCGCGTACCCCATGCCGAGCGCGACCGGGTTGCCGTTGAAGACGCTGGAGGCGACATCATGGAGCACGCCGTAGCGCATATCGATCGCGTACGAAAGCCGCAGGAGCCGCCCAGGCGTGCCGTAGCGCCGCGAGCCGTGCAGGAACATCTGCTCGCGCCCGACGCAGGAGTTGGCGTAGTCGCCGGGCGGCGGCGTGGTGGCCATTGTTTCCGGCGCCCCGGCGCCATGTACATCCACGTACGGATAAACGCAGGCCGTGGAGAACGCGACGATGCGCGAATCGCGGAACGTCTCGGCGACCATGAACGGCACCGCGACGTTCATGGCCCAGGTGAACGAGGGATCGCCCGCCGCACCGAACTTGTGGCCGGCCATGAAGACCACGTTTTTCGCGCGCGGCAGCTTTTCGACCGCGGCGTGGTCAAGAAGATCGCAAGCAATGCATTCGATCCCCTGGTGCTCCAGCTTCTCGCGCAGGCCCTTCTCCGAAAAGCGGGCGACGCCGATCACACGGCTCTTCGGTGCGGCGCGCTTTGCCATGCGCGCGAGCGTCGGGCCCATCTTGCCGCCGACTCCGAGAACGAGAATGTCGCCGATGCCCGCGAGATCGGCCTCGAGCTCCGCCGACGGCCGCGTCATGTACTCTTCGAGCTCGTCGACATCGGCGAAGCCGCGCATGGCTGAATTCTATAATTTCATGAAATGAAATCGCCGAGGATCCTCACCACCGTGGTCGGCTCGTATCCGCTGCCCGACTGGCTCGCGCGCGCGCCGTCGGAACAGGCGCTCGTCGATGCGACGCGCGTCGTCCTCCACACGCAGGAGCAGGCCGGAATCGATCTCGTGTGCGACGGCGAGCTCTACCGCTTCGACGTCAATCATCCCGAGACCAACGGCATGATCGAGTATTTCGTGCGGCCGATGTCGGGCGTGCGCAGCGACATCGGCTTCTCGGAATGGCTCGACTACTCGCGCGGCTCGGGCATGCGCTTTCGCACACGGCCGCCCGGTGTGGTCGAGGGGCCGGTCGGCCCCGGAACGCTCAACCTCAAGATCCCGTGCGCGCGCGCCAAGGCGCTCGCCTCGCGAGCGCTCAAGTTCACGGTTACCGGGCCACACATGCTCGCGAAGACGCTGCACGACCGCCACTACAAGAGCCCGGAGAAGCTCGCGCACGCGATCGCCGACGTGCTCGCCGCGCAGGTGAGGCACCTCGACGCCGACGTGGTGCAGCTCGACGAGGCGAACTTGCCGGGCCATCCCGACGAATGGAAATGGGCGGCATCCGCGATCAACAAGGTCTTGAAAGCCGTTCCGAAGAAAGCCAAAGCCGCGGTGCACCTGTGCTTCGGCAACTACGGCGGCCAGACGATCCAGAAAGGCACCTGGGCGAAGCTGATCGATTACCTGAACGCGCTCAAGGTCGACCATGTCGTGATGGAGACCGCGCACCGTCCGCCCGACGAGCTCGCGGTGTTCAAGGAGCTGCGCAAGGACATCGGCTTGGGCCTCGGCGTCGTCGACATCAAGCGCACCGAGATCGAGAAGCCGGACGACATCGCGCGCGCCGTCGAGCGGGCAGAGAAAGTCATCGGCAAGGGCCGGGTGAAGTACATCCACCCGGACTGCGGCTTCTGGATGCTTCCGCGCAACGTCGCCGACGGAAAGATCCGCGCCCTGCCCGCCGGGCGGAATCTGTACCTGGGACTCTGACCCGGGAATCGGGGTCAGAGCCCGATTTTTCTTGTCACTCGACCACGGTCCTAAAGCGTCGGGGTCTGACCCCGATCTTTCAAAGCTCGCTACGTTTTCACGCTCCAGGTCTTTTCCCAATCCCGGCCGAGGAAGTCGGTGACCGAGCCGTCCCCCTGGAAGAACTTGTTTGGCGCCTGGAAGATCGCGAGGAACAGGCCCCCTTGCGGCCCGGCCCAGGCGTGGTGGCGGCTGCCTGCGGGCCGCCAGACGAACTGACCTGCTTTGCAGATCCCCTCGCCGCAATGCAGCTCGCCTTCCAGTACGTATGTTTGCTCGATCTTCACGTGCTCGTGGTCGGGCAGCTTCGCGCCCGGCGCCATGCGCATGAGCGCCGTGAGCAGGCCGGTCTCCTTCTCCACGAGAAGGGTCTTCTGCTCCACGCCGGGGTAACGCGTCTTTTCCCACGGCATGCTCTCCACGTCGACAAAACGAGAAGCAAGCTCGACACGGTTCATGGTTTCCGGTGTTCTCCGACCTTGACGATCTTCATGGTGTTGGTCCCGCCAGCCTTGCCGATCGGCTCGCCGATGGTGAGCACGATGAGGTCGCCCTCCTTCACTACCTTGTTGTCGACCAGCACCTTCTCGGCCTCGTCCAGAAGCTCCTCGCGATCATGGCCGACGTACTTGACCATGAGCGGGAACACGTCGCGGAAAAGCGCGCAACGGTAGCGCGTCGCTGTCTGCGAGGTGAGCGCGTAGATGGGCACCCCGCAGTTGAGCCGGCTCATCCATAGCGCGGTCGATCCCGACTCGGTGAGCGCGGCGATGCATTTCACCTTGAGGTGGTACGCGGTAAAGAGCGCCGCCATCGCGATCGACTGGTCCACGCGCGTGAACACGCGGTTGAGGAAGTCCTGCTCCAGGTTGAGCGGTTGGGTCTGCTCCGCCTCGACGCAGATGCGGTCCATCGCCTCGATCACTTCTACCGGATAGCGCCCGCTCGCGGTCTCCGCCGAGAGCATCACGGCGTCGGTGCCGTCAAGCACCGCGTTCGCCACGTCCGAGACCTCGGCGCGCGTGGGCACCGGGCTCGAGATCATCGACTCCATCATTTGCGTGGCCGTGATCGTCAGCTTGTTTTGCGCGCGCGCGAGGCGAATCATCTTCTTTTGCAGCGCCGGCACCGAGGCGTCCCCGACCTCGACCGCGAGGTCGCCGCGCGCCACCATGATACCGTCCGACCCGCGCATGATGTCGATGAGGGCCGCCTCGCCCACGGCCTCGGCGCGCTCGATCTTTGCGATCAGGAAAGCCTTGCCACCCGCGGCGCGCATGAGCTCGCGCGCCATGTACATGTCGGCGCCGGTTTTCGGGAACGAAACCGCGAGGAAGTCCGCCTGCAGCTTGACCGCGGTCTTGATGTCATCCATATCTTTCGCCGTAAGCGCCGGCGCGGTCAGCCCGCCGCCCTGGCGGTTGATGCCCTTATTGTTGGAGAGCACGCCGCCATGGCGCACTACGGTTTGCACCTCGTCGCCGCGCACGTCGGTGACCTCGAGCACGATCTTGCCGTCGTCGAGAAGGAGCAGCGCGCCCGGCTCGACGTCTCGCGGAAGCTCCTTGTAGTCGAGGCCGACGCGCTGGCCATCGCCGATCTCGGCGCCGGCATCCAGGATGAAGCGCTGGCCCTTCTCGAGCAGCGTTTTTCCTTCGCGGAACTTGCCGATGCGGATCTTGGGCCCCTGCAGGTCGCACATGATCGCCACCGTGCGCCCGACCTTGGACGAGATCTCCTTCACCAGGGTGGCGCGCTCGAGATGGTCCTCCGCCGTGCCGTGCGAGAAATTGAGCCGCACCACGTCCACGCCGGCGCGGATCATGCGCTCGAGCGTCACCGGCTCGCTCGAAGCAGGACCAAGGGTCGCGACGATTTTCGTACTGCGGAACATGAAGAACGTCCGCCGGAGTTTAACTGATCCAGCCCCGCTCGATCACCGCCTCGTCTTTCTCGTTGCGCGTCTCGAAGGCAATCGACGTGCCATCGGCGGATGCGTGCACGCAGAGCGTGTTCGGCATCAGCACCATGCCGGCGAACCGGCAGCGCACGCGCCTCACACGGCTCTTCTCGAAACAGGTGATCACACGGGAGATCGATAGAGCCAATGTTGCGGTGCCGTGAAGGATGATTCCCGGAAGGCCTGCGGCGCGCGCGTATTCCGGATCGGTGTGGATCGGGTTCCAGATGCGCGCGCATTCGGTATAAACGTGGGCCGTGGTCGCCGCGATCGCAACATCCCCGATTTGTCTGAGCTTTCGGGGATGCTTCGGGGGGTCCTCGACTTCCTCGACCGCACGGCGGCCGCCTTCGAGCGCCACGCCGCGGTACAGCATGCCGTAGTCGCTCGTGCTCACCGGCTCGCCGTCCGTGCCATGCGCAGCAAGGCGGATGGTGACGAAAGCTCCCGGCTTGCGCTGACCCACGGTGACGACGCGCGCAGTGGTGGTGAGCGTCTCGTCTGCCCGAGGAGAGCGATGGATCACGAGATCGTGCTGGGCGTGCACGAGCTGGGCGTTGAGCGCCTGCAGGCCGGTCGACTCCCGCAGCGCGCGCGTGGCGTCCCATTCGTAGCAGACCGGAAACAGCGGATGCGGCATGGCGCTCACTTCGCCGAGCGAGGCGTTGTAGGCCATGATCCAGCGCTTGTCGACCTGCACCGTCTCGGTGCGTGCTTCGCATCCGACGATGTCGGCGCTAATTTTCAAACGACGTGCACGATGACTTCCCGGCGCGAGCCGCGGCGACGGTGCTCCCAGAGGTAGATGCCTTGCCAGGTGCCGAGCGCCAAGCGCTTTTTCATGACGGGAATCGACAGCGAACTGGCGGTGAGCGCGGCCTTGATGTGCGAGGGCATGTCGTCGGGGCCCTCGGTGTCGTGCTCATAGAACGGATCGCCCTCGGGCACCAGGCGGTTCAGCCAGCGCTCGAGGTCGCGCTTCGCCGAGGGATCGGCGTTCTCTTGGATCACCAGGCTCGCGGAGGTGTGGCGAACGAATATCGTGCACAGGCCTTCTTCGATTCCGGCATTGGCCACGACCGTGTTCACGGTCGGGGTAATTTCGAGCAGACCCTGGCCGGAGGTTTCGACGACGAGCTGCTTAACCATCCGCGCGCGCTTCGAGGGCGGCTACAGCGGGGAGCCGCTTGCCCTCGAGGAACTCGAGGAATGCGCCGCCGGCGGTCGAGATGTAGTCGATACGCTTGTCGACTTTGAACTTGTGGATCGCGGCGACGGTGTCGCCGCCGCCGGCGATCGAGAACGCCTCGGACCCTGCGATCGCCTTGGCGAGCGCCTGCGTCCCCTTGGAGAAAAGTTCCTTCTCGAATACGCCCACCGGTCCGTTCCAGACGATGGTGCCGGCTTTCTTGAGCTCCGTGGCGAAAGCCTTGGACGTCTCCGGACCGATGTCCAGGATCATCTCGTCCTTTCCGACCGCCTCGACCGGCTTGGGCTTGCCGCTTTCAACCACCACATCGCTGGGCAGCGGGACCTTGGTCTTCTTCATGATGCGCTTCGCTTCGCCGGCGAGGTCGGGCTCGGCGAGCGACCTTCCGATCGGCTTGCCGGCGGCGAGGAGGAACGTGTTGGCGATGCCGCCGCCGACGATCAGGCTGTCGACCTTGCTTGCGAGCTCGCCCAGCACCGTGAGCTTCGTCGAGACCTTGGACCCGCCCACGATCGCGATCAAGGGCCGGGCCGGGCTAGCGAGCGCCTTGCCCAGCGCGTCAAGCTCGGCGGCCATCAGCGGACCCGCGCACGCCACCTTGGCAAAGCGTGCCACGCCGTGGGTAGTGGCTTCGGCCCGATGCGCGGTCCCGAAGGCGTCGTTGACGTAGACGTCGCACAGCGCGGCGATCTTGCGCGCGAGCTCCGCGTCGTCGCTCTTCTCGCCCTTGTTGACCCGGCAGTTCTCGAGCATCACCACCTGGCCGGGCTTGACGTCGACGCCGTTCACCCAGTCCTGCATGAGGGGAACATCCTTCTTCAGCAATTCGGAAAGTCTTCTTGCCACCGGCAAGAGCGAATCTTCCGGCCTGAGGACCCCCTCGGTCGGGCGGCCGAGGTGCGAGGTAACCATGACCGCGGCGCCCTGATCAAGTGCGTGCTTGATGCCTGGGACGGAGGCGCGGATGCGCGTGTCGTCGGTGATGCGCCCGTCCTCGATCGGGACGTTGAGGTCGCAACGAACGAATACGCGCTTGCCTCGGAGGTTCACCTCCGACATGCGCTTGAACTTCATTTACTTTGCTGTCGCGACCCCGATCTCCGCGAACACGGCAGCAACGTCCAGCATCCGGTTGGAGAACCCCCACTCGTTGTCGTACCACGAGGACACCTTGACCAGCGTGCCGTCGGAGACGCGGGTGAGCGTCGAGTCGAAGATCGAGCTCGCCGGGTTATGGTTGAAGTCCGAAGACACGAGCGGCTCGGTGCTGTACTCCAGGACTCCCTTCAGGTCGGAATCGCAGGCCTGCTTCACCGCGCGATTCACCTCCTCGACGGTGGTGGGCTTCTTCGCCACGAACGTAAGGTCGACGATCGAGACGTTGATGGTCGGCACGCGGATCGAGTAGCCGTCGAGCTTGCCGTTGAGATGCGGAAGCACGAGGCCTACCGCCGCGGCAGCGCCGGTTTTGGTCGGGATCATGTTGTGCGTCGCCGAGCGCGCGCGGCGCAGATCCTTATGGTAGACGTCGGTCAGCACCTGGTCGTTGGTGAACGAATGGATCGTGTTCATCAGGCCGGATGACACGCCGATGCGGTCGTCGATGGCTTTGACGAGCGGCGCGAGGCAGTTCGTAGTGCACGACGCGTTCGAAATGACACTATCCCCCTCTTTCAAGGAGGTATGGTTAACCCCATAAACGACGGTGCGGTCGACGTCCTTCTCGCCGGGCGCCGAGATGATCACCTTGCGCGCGCCGGCCTGGAGGTGCGCGCCCGCTTTCGCCTTGCTGGTGAAGAGGCCGGTGCATTCCATGACGATGTCGACGCCGAGCGTGCGCCACGGCAGCCTGGCAGGATCGCGCTCCGCCACCACCTGGATGGGGTCGCCGTTTACAACGATAGTCTTTTCTCTGACTTCTACGCGCGCCGGAAACGGCCCATGGGCGGTGTCGTACTTCAGCAGATGCGCGTTGGTGTGCGCGTCGCCGAGATCGTTCACCGCGACGAACTGAATGTCATGCTTCTTGCCGCTCTCGTAGTGGGCGCGAAGAACCATTCGCCCGATACGCCCAAAACCGTTGATCGCTACCTTGATCATTGAAGTATGCTCCTCACAGCTTTTGCCACGTTTTCCGGAGTAAAGCCGAAGTGCTTGAACACATCGGCGGCCGGCGCCGACTCGCCATAACGATCGATGCCGACGACCGCGCCTTCGAGCCCGACGTACTTGCGCCAATAATCGCTGACGCCCGCCTCGACCGCTACCTTTGGGAGTCCTCGCGGCAGGACCGAGTTCCTGTATTCCGCCGGCTGTCGGTCGAAATGTGTGGTCGAGGGCATGGACACCACGCGGACCGGGACGCCCGCCTCGCCCAGCAGCTTCTGCGCGCCCAACGCGAGCGCGACTTCCGAACCCGTGGCGATGAGGATGGCCCTGGCTTCAGCCGCGTCCGAGAGGACGTAGCCGCCTTTTGTGATGTCTTCCAGGGATTGCCTTTTCACGAAGGGGACATTTTGGCGGGTGAGCAGCAGCGCCGTTGGGCCGTTGTTGCGGCGCAGAGCCGCACCCCAGGCGACCGCGGTCTCCACCGTATCGCACGGCCGCCAGAGCTCCATGTTCGGTATGAGGCGCAGGCTCGCCGCGTGCTCTATGGGCTGGTGCGTCGGACCGTCCTCGCCCAGCCCGATCGAATCGTGGGTGAACACATAGATAGCGCGCAGCTGCATGAGAGCGGCGAGGCGGATGGCGTTGCGCGCGTAGTCGGAGAAGACGAGGAACGTGCCGCCGTACGGGATAAAGCCGCCGTGCAGCGCGACGCCGTTCATCATGGCGCACATCCCGAACTCCCGTACACCGTAGAAGATATGGTTGCCGGCTTGCGGGATGCCAGGCTCAAGCGCCTTAGAGGCCTTGACCATCGTCAAATTCGAGCCCGTCAGGTCAGCCGAGCCGCCCAGGAGCTCCGGCAGCTTCGGCTTAAGGGCTTCAAGCACGTTCTGCGAGGCCTTGCGCGTGGCGAGCGTTTCCTCCTTCTGCACCGCTTCGGCGAGGAACGCGCCGAGCGCATCGTCGAAAGCCGCTGGCAGCTCGCCCTTGACCCGGCGGCTGAACTCGGCCGCTTCGGCCGGGAACTGCTTTTCGTACTCCCTCAGCGTGCGGTTCCAGCGCCTCTGGGCGCGCTGACCCGCCTCCCGGGCGTCCCACCCTTGCCGCACATGCTCGGGGATCTCGAACGGCGCGTGCGTCCAGCCGATGGCCTGACGCGTTGCCGCCACCTCGTCGGCGCCGAGCGGCGCGCCATGAGCAGAGCCAGTGTTCGCCTTTTTGGGCGCGCCCTTCGCGATCACCGTCTTGCAGCAGATGAGCGTCGGACGGGTTTTCTCGCGCTTCGCCTTGCGGATCGCCCGATCCACGGCCTCGACGTCGTGCCCGTCCACGTTCGGGATGACCTGCCAGCCGTAGGCAGCGAAGCGCTTGGGCACGTCGTCGGTGTACCAGTGGGCGATGTGGCCTTTCTCCGAGTCGATCGAGATGCCGTTGTCGTCGTAAAAGGCGATCAGTTTGCCGAGGCCCAGCGTGCCCGCGAACGACCCGGCTTCGTGCGAGATACCCTCCATCATGCAGCCGTCGCCCATGAACACGTACGTGTGGTGGTCCACAAGGCTCAGCCCCGGGCGGTTGTACTGCGCGGCGAGGAGCTTCTCCGCGAGCGCCATGCCGACCGCGTTGGCGAAACCCTGGCCGAGCGGTCCGGTGGTGGTCTCGACCCCGGGCGCACAGCCGCGCTCGGGGTGCCCGGGCGTCTTCGAGCCGAGTTGGCGGAACCGCCGCAACTCCGCCATCGGCAGCTCATATCCGGTGAGATGGAGCAAGCTGTAGAGCAGCATCGACCCGTGGCCGTTGGACAGCACGAAACGGTCGCGATTGGGCCAGTCGGGATTCGCCGGGTTGTGGCGCAGGTGCCGCTTCCAGAGTGCCACCGCGATCTCCGCCATGCCCATCGGCATGCCAGGGTGGCCGGATTTCGCCGCCTCCACCGCGTCCATGGCGAGCGCGCGGATGGCGTTGGCTAATTCCGAATCAGTAGCGCTGGAGTTCGCCGACGGAGCTGTCGGTGCGACCGAAGGAGAAAGCATCGGAAGCGGCAAATTATACTCACCGCGTTAGGGTCAAAATGAGCGAGCTCCCGTTCCGCGCGCCGTTCGAGTTCGAGCCGCTGGTCTTCGGCGAGCCGAGCAGCGAGGCGCACTGGTTCGTGTTCCGCGGCGACAAGCTCCTGGTGGAGCTCGGCCCGCCTGAGCGCCCGAGCGACGATCCGCGCTTTCGCCTGCGGCCGGCCTGGGCGCGCCTGCCTCTGCTCCGAAGGCACGATAGCTTGTATGAGCGCACCCTGAGGGTCCTGTATCTAGGGCGCCTCGGCGGCGTCGATTGCTTCGCCGCGGAGCTCTCCCCCGAGGCGGAAGTGCCCGCCGGCATGGTATGGGAGGGCCTGCGACCGCTCTTCTCGGTGCTCGACGACGACCACTTTGCGCTAGCCGGCCGCGCGCTCCAGCTCCTCGAGTGGGACCGCAACCACCAGTTCTGTGGCCGCTGCGCCACGCCGACCACCGCCGCACGCGACGAGCGCGTGCGCGTGTGCCCCGCCTGCAAGCTGTCCGCCTACCCCAGAGTCGCGCCGGCGGTGATGGCGCTAGTGAGGAAGGAGCGCCAGGTCTTGCTCGCCCGCAGCCCGCATTTCCCGCCCGGCATGTACAGCGCGCTCGCCGGATTCGTCG
Organism: Burkholderiales bacterium; assembly: GCA_035251315.1. Lineage (GTDB taxonomy): Bacteria > Pseudomonadota > Gammaproteobacteria > Burkholderiales > SG8-39 > SCGC-AG-212-J23. Next base: position 21,027 of record DATFEI010000144.1, read on the forward strand.
AGCCCGGCGAGTCGCTGGAGCAGTGCCTCGCACGCGAGGTCGCCGAAGAAGTCGGCGTACGCATCAGCCGCTCGCGCTACGTCGCGAGCCAGCCCTGGCCGTTTCCGCACTCGCTCATGATCGCGTTCGTCTGCGAATGGCAGAGCGGCGAGATCCGGCCGCAGGCGGGCGAGATCGAGGACGCAAAATGGTTCGAAGTATTGCAATTGCCGAAACTTCCTAGCAAAATCTCGATCGCTCGAAGATTGATCGACGGCGTCTGCCAAGACATCGCGCGCGAGATCCAAGGGCAAACTTGACGACCTAGGAGGTTTTGCACGAGTTGAGCTCGATCGACGAGCACTGTGCGCCGCAAGGCGCGAATGGAAGGCGTGGCCTGGACTCCCGATACGCGGCAGGCTGCGCCTTCGCATTTTGGAGGGTACGGAAATGAACGGTCTGCATCTCATCGGTGACCTCACCGGCTGCCGCTGCGATCCGCAGCTGCTTCTCGACGGCGAGGGCTTCAAGGCCCGCTGCCTCGAGATGGTGGCCGCGTCGGGCCTGACCACGATGGACGCCACCTTCCACCAGTTCGAGGGCTCGGGCTTCACGGGGACCGTGGTGCTCGCCGAGTCGCACCTCGCGATTCACACCTGGCCCGAACGCCAGGGGCTGACGCTCGACGTCTACGTCTGCAACTACAGCGCCGACAATTCCGCCAAGGCGCGGAGGCTGTTCGATCTCATCGTCGAGTACTTTCAGCCGGGCGAGGTAGCCCGGCACGAGGTGGAGCGCGGCGGCCACTTGCTGATGGAGCCGCTGAACGATACGACCGGCTTCTACATCAAGGCCACCGCCCAGCTCGGGGAGTGGCAGACGCGTTTCCAGAAGATGGCGATCTACGATACGCCGCATTACGGCAAGCTCTTCAGGCTCGACGGGTTCAACATGACCTCCGAGAAGGAGGAGTTCGTCTACCACGAGAACCTGATCCATCCCGCGCTCACCGCGCACGCCGCGCCGAAGAAGGTGCTGATCATCGGCGGCGGCGACGGCGGCTCCTCCGAGGAAGCGCTCAAGCACCCGTCGATCGAGAGCGTGACGATGGTGGAGATCGACGGCGACGTGATCGAAGTGGCGAAGAAGCACTTCTACGCCGTGCACCAGGGCGCGTTCGACAATCCGAAGCTGCGGGTGCTGGTCGAAGACGGCATGAAATTCGTGCGCGAGACGCAGGAGAAGTTCGACCTGATCGCGCTCGACCTCAACGACCCGATGGGCCCGGCGGAGGCGCTCTACTCCATCGAGTTCTTCCAGCAGTTGCGCCAGACGCTGGCGCCTGGAGGAGCGCTCACGCTGCACATCGGCGCTCCGGTGGCGCGCCCGGAGCGCGTCGCCCAGCTCGCCCAGCGGCTGAACGCGGTGTTCCGCATCGTGCGGCCCTACACCATGTACATCCCGCTCTACGGCTCGCTCTGGGCGATGGCGGTGTGCTCCGATAAGCTCGATCCGAAGTCCTTCACGGCGGACGAGATCGATCGCCGCATCGAAGCGCGCAAGCTCGGGGATCTCAAGTACTACAACGGAGAGACCCACGAGGGCGTGTTCGCCCTGCCGAACTTCGTGCGCGATCTGGTGGTCCCGGCGCGCCTGAAGCAGCCGGCCCGCGGCCGCCGGCTCGGCGTCGTAAGGGCCGCGGCGAAGTAAAAAAGGGCTTACTTCCCCCCGAAGCGCTCTAGCAAGCTGACCATCGCGGCGTTCTGACGCTCGCGTGCGATGGAGGTGGCCGTGTCGCCGCCCGGTCCGGGCCGGTTCGGGTTTGCCCCGGCCTTGAGCAGCGCCTCGGCGCTCGCCGCGTCGCCGAACATGGCGGCGACCATGAGGGACGTTACCCCTCGGCTGTCCGGCTTGTCGGGCCACTTGCCGAGCTTGAGTAGCTGCTCGACGGTCTTCGGGTCGCCGTAAATCACCGCGGTCATCAGGTCGTTGAATCTCGGCGCGGGTGTTACCGGCCCCGGGATGATGCGCGGCGCGGCGGGCGGGGGCGCTCCTTCCGGCGATGGCACCGGCGGCGGGACCGGGGTTTCCGCGGCAGGTTGAGGCGTATCTTCCGTCGGTGGCGCGGCCGGAAGAGGGGTCGCTTGAACGCCCGAGGCTTGCGCAATCCCTGGGGGCTCGGCCGGCAGAGATACTTCGGCAGCCGGGGCTTGCGCACGCACCGGGCTAGCCACGGAGCCGGCAACCAGGCAGGCAAGGAGCGTGGTACGGAAACGATCGTGGTTCATTTCCCGGGTCATAGTTCTTCTCCGCTCAACTTTTAGGCTTCCTGTACCCTCCTCCCCTCCTGGCGGGCCGGGATCAAGCCTAAGGCGTCGAGCGCAGCATGTCGCCGACGCAGTTCACGATGCGGTCGATATGCGCCCGCTCGACGATGAGCGGCGGTGAGAGCGCGATCACGTCGCCGGTGACCCGGATGAGCACTCCCGCCTCGAATGCCTTCACGAACACCTCATAGGCGCGCTTGCCGGGCTGACCGGCGCGCGGCTCGAGCTCGATGGCGCCCATCAGCCCGCAGTTGCGGATATCGATGACGTGCGGCGCGCCCTTCAATGAGTGAATCGCCTGCTCCCAGTACGGCGCGAGCTCCGTTCCCCGAGTGAGCAAGCCTTCCTCTTCATAGGTATCGAGCGTGGCGATCCCCGCGGCGCAGGCGAGCGGGTGGCCGGAGTATGTGTAGCCGTGGAAGATCTCGATCCCTTCCGTCCCTTGCATGAACGGGTCAAAGAGATCCTGCCTTACGAACACGGCTCCCATGGGGACGGTCGCATTCGTCATGCCTTTCGCCACGGTGAAGAGGTCCGGGATGACTCCGAAGTGCTGCGAAGCGAACGGCTGTCCGAGACGACCGAAGCCAGTGATCACTTCGTCGAAGATGAGCAACATTCCATGGCGCGAGCAAATCTCGCGTAGGCGCTCAAGGTAGCCTACCGGTGGTACGAGAACGCCGGCCGATCCCGCGACCGGCTCAACGATGACGGCGGCGATGGTCGAGGGATCGTGCAGCGCACACAGGCGCTCTAGCTCGTCGGCGAACTCAGCGCCGTGCTTTGGCTGACCTCTGGAGAAAGCGTTGCGCGCCGGATCGTGGGTATGGCGGATGTGGTCAACACCCGCGACCCCGGGTCCGAACACTTTCTTGTTCAGGCTGATGCCGCCCACCGCCATGCCACCGAAGTTGACTCCGTGGTAGCCGCGCTCGCGACCGATCAGCCGGTAGCGGCCCGGCTCGCCGCGCGCACGATGGTAGGCGAGCGCGATCTTGAGCGCCGTATCGGCCGATTCCGACCCCGAATTGGTGAAGAAGACACGCGTGAAGCCCTGCGGAGCGACTTGCGCCAAGCGCTCGGCGAACTCGAAGGCGATCGGATGGCCCATCTGGAAGGTGGGCGCGAACTCCATCTCTGCCACCTGGCGCTTCACCGCCTCCACGATCTTCGGCCGGCAGTGGCCGGCGTTCACGCACCACAGGCCCGACGTGCCGTCGAGCACCTGCCGGCCCTCCGGAGTCCAGTAGTACATCCCCTGCGCACGCGCAAGGAGGCGTGGCGCCTTCTTGAACTGACGGTTGGCCGTAAACGGCATCCAGAAGGCAGCCTGCTCCAGGCTTGCCGAGTTCACTTCCTGCGACTCCGCACGCTTGTTCATGCGGAGAACATTACACCCTTCTCAGGCGGCGTAAGCGACGACTTTTTGGCCTTGTTCTCCCAGACCCTGGATCCCCAGGGTCATGACGTCCCCTGGCTTGAGGAACACGGGGGTCGGCTTAATGCCGAGCCCGACACCCGGGGGCGTGCCGGTGGCGATGATGTCGCCAGGGAGGAGCGTCATGTACTGGCTCACATGCGAAATGATTTTCGCCACGCTGAAAACCATAGTGCGGGTGTTACCGGTCTGCATGCGCTTGCCGTTGACATCCAGCCACATGTCAAGCGTCTGCGGGTCGGGGATCTCGTCGGTCGTGACGAGCCACGGTCCGATGGGTCCGGCGGTGTCGAAGCCCTTGCCCTTGTCCCACTGCGTTGTCGCCATCTGGAAGGCACGCTCGGAGACGTCGTTCACGACGCAGTAGCCGGCGGCATAGTTGAGCGCGTCCGCCTCGCTCACGTACTTCGCCTGCGTGCCGATGACCACGCCAAGTTCCACTTCCCAGTCGAGCTTGGTGGAGTTCCTGGGCTGGATGACGTCATCACTCGGGCCGTTGATGCAAGTGGTGGCCTTCATGAAAACGATCGGCTCGGACGGGATGGGCAGACCCGCCTCTCTTGCGTGATCGGAATAGTTGAGGCCGATGGCGATGAACTTGCCGATGCCGACGTAGGGCACGCCGAAGCGCGGGCTGCCGTTCACGGGAGGTAGCGTTTCGGGCTTGATGCGTGTGAGCACCTTCAGCCCGCGCGGCGAAATCTCGTTAGGCCCGATGTTGTCGACGACCTTGGAGAGGTCGCGTAATCGTCCTTCGCCGTCGATGACGGCGGGCTTCTCGTAGCCGGCCTTGCCGTAGCGGCACAGTTTCATATGGTCATCCCCCCGTCAATCGAATAAGCATTCCCGGTCGCGAACAGCGACTCGTCCGAGGCGAGGAAGACGAGGATCCCGCTGATGTCGTCCACGGTGCCGAGGCGGCCCATCGGCTGGCGGGCGACGAAGTCCTTGCGCGCTTGTACGGGATCGGGAAACGCGTTGATGCGACCCTGAAGCGATGGCGTGTCGACCGTACCCGGGCAGATCGCATTGCAGCGGATCCCCTTCGCGACGTAGTCGGCGGCGATCGACTTCGTGAGTCCGATCACCGCGGCCTTGCTCGCACCGTAAACGAAGCGGTTCGGCAGGCCGCGAATCGAGGAGGCGACCGAGGCCATGTTGATGATCGAGCCGCGCCCTTTCTTCAGCATCCCCGGCAGGAAGGCGCGCGTCACGAGAAACATCGATTTCACGTTCACGGCGAACGCCTGGTCCCAGTCTTTGGGAGTCGCATCGAGGATCGAGCCGTGATGCACGATTCCCGCGCAATTGAACAGGACATCGATATCGCCGACCTCCTTGCTTATCCGGGAAATGGCTCCTTCATCCGTCACGTCCAGAACGCGGGCCCGGATTCCCTCTTTGCCCTCGAGCTCGCCGACGATCTTGGCGTTCATGTCGGTGGCCCAAACCTTCGCGCCCTCGCGGGCGAAGGCAAGCGCCGCTGCGCGGCCCATGCCCTGGCCTGCGGCCGTGACGAACGCGGTCTTACCAGCGAGGCGACCTGCCATGGAAGCCGGCGATTATACTTCGCGTTCCCATGAATCGACTCGATTTCGCGGACCGAAACGCGATCGTCACCGGCGGTGCGCAAGGCATCGGCGCCGCGATCGTCAAGCGCCTCGAGGCCGCGGGCGCCAAGGTCACCATCTGGGATCTGGACGGCTCGCCGCGCGTCGATGTGTCTGATTGGAGGTCCATACAACAGGCGGTCACGAGCCTCGGCACAGTGGACGTTCTCGTTAACAACGCCGGCATCGCCGGCATGAACAGGCCGACCGTCGACTACCCGATCGAGGAATGGGAGCGAGTGCTGCGCATCAACCTCACGAGCCAATTCCTGTGCTGCCGGGCGGTCGCGCCGTTGATGGTGAAGGCGGGCCACGGGCGCATAGTGAACATCGCTTCCATTGCCGGCAAGGAGGGCAATCCCAACGCGGTGGCGTACTCCGCGTCCAAGGCTGGCGTAATTGCCCTCACGAAGAGCCTGGGGAAAGAGCTCGCGCGCACGGGCGTACTGGTGAACTGCGTCACCCCGGCGGCGGCCAAGACCGCGATCTTCGACCAGATGACGCAGGAGCACATCGACTACATGCTGTCGAAAATCCCGATGAACCGCTTCGTCACCGTGGATGAAATCGCCGCGCTAGTGTGCTGGCTGGCGAGCGAGGAGTGCTCGTTCTCCACCGGCGGCGTGTTCGACATTTCGGGCGGAAGGGCGACCTATTAAGAAGCCACGGAAGGAAAACGCACCGCGCTCGATTCGCTGGTTCGGGCGCCAGGACATCTACGGCTTCATCTACCGCAGCTGGGTCAAGAACCGCGGCGTGCCGCAGGACCAGTTCGACGGCCGCCCGGTGATCGGAATCTGCAACACCTGGTCCGAGCTCACGCCGTGCAACACCCACTTCCGCGTGCTGGCCGATCATGTGCGCCACGGCATCCTAGAGGCGGGCGGCTTCCCGCTCGAATTTCCCGTCATGTCGCTCGGCGAGACGCTGCTGAGGCCGACCGCGATGCTCTACCGCAACCTCGCCAGCATGGACGTCGAGGAGTCGATCCGCGCGAACCCGCTCGATGGCGTCGTCCTGCTCGCGGGCTGCGACAAGACGACGCCGGCGACGCTCATGGGCGCGGCGAGCGTCGACCTGCCCACCGTACTCGTCTCCGGCGGTCCGATGCTGTCGGGCAAGTACCGCGGCACCGACATCGGCTCGGGCACCAACACCTGGTCGATGTCGGAAGACCTGCGCGCAGGCAAGATCACGCTGGAAGAGTTCCACGACGCGGAGTCGTGCATGCACCGCTCGCATGGCCACTGCATGACGATGGGCACGGCGTCCACCATGGCATCGATGATGGAAGCGCTCGGCGTTGGCATGCCGGGCAACGCCGCGATTCCCGCCGTCGACGCGCGGCGCAATGTCCTCGCGCGCATGGCGGGTCGGCGCATCGTGGAAATGGTGAGGGAGGACCTGGTCCTGTCCAGGATCCTCAAGAAAGAAGCTTTCGAAAACGCCATCCGCGCGCTCGCCGCGATCGGCGGCTCGACCAACGCCGTCATCCATCTCATCGCGATCGCCCGGCGCATCGGCGTTGAGCTCGGACTTGAGGACTTCGACCGACTCGGCCGCGGCGTGCATACGCTCGTGAACCTCATGCCGTCGGGCAAGTACCTGATGGAGGACTTCTACTACGCCGGCGGCCTGCCGGCAGTCTTGCGCGAACTTGGAGAAAATTCTTTATTGAACAAGGAAGTTCTTACGGTCAACGGCAAGACGCAGTGGGAGAACGTCCAGGACGCGCCGTGCTGGAACCGCGACGTCATCACTTCCGTCAAGAAGCCCTTCAAGGAAAACGCCGGCATCGCCGTGCTGCGCGGCAACCTGTGCCCCGACGGCGCGATCATCAAGCCCTCGGCCGCGAGCCCTCAGCTGATGAAGCACCGCGGCCGCGCGCTCGTGTTCGAGAGCATCGAGGATTTCCACAAGCGCATCGACGACCCGGATCTCCAGGTGGACGAGCGCTCGGTGATGGTGCTCAAGAACTGCGGCCCGAAGGGCTACCCCGGCATGGCCGAAGTGGGCAACATGCCGCTGCCGCCCAAGATCCTGAAGAAAGGCATCACCGATATGGTGCGCATCTCGGACGCGCGCATGAGCGGCACCGCGTACGGCACGGTGATCCTGCACATCTCGCCCGAAGCCGCTGCCGGCGGCACGCTCGCGCTGGTTCAGAACGGTGACGAGATCGAGCTCGATGTCGCGCAGCGCAAGCTGCAACTGCTGGTTTCCGAGGACGAGATTTCTACGCGAAAAGCCAACTGGAAAGCGCCCAGCGCGCCTTTGGAGCGTGGCTACTGGAAGCTTTACTTCGACCACGTGCTCCAGGCGCATCAGGGCGCGGATCTCGACTTCCTGGTGGGCAAGAGCGGCGCGTTCGTGCCCCGCGACAACCACTGACGTGGATTTCAAGCTCTACTGCTTCGCGCAATCCGGCAACGCCTACAAAGCTGCGCTCATGCTCAACCTGTGCGGCGCGGAATGGGAGCCGCGCTTCGTCGACTTCTTCAACGGAGAAACCCGCACGCCGGAGTACCGCGCGAACATAAACGAGATGGGGGAAGTGCCGGTGCTCGAGCACAACGGAAGGCGCCTCTCCCAATCCGGAGCGATCCTCCATTACCTCGCCGACCACTTGGGCAAGTTCCAGGGCGAAGACCGGATGGAGGTCCTGCGCTGGATCCTCTGGGACAATCACAAGCTGACGAGCTACATCGCCACGCTGCGCTACATGGTCACGCTCGCCAAGGTCGGCGAGCCCCAGGTGCACGAATTCCTGCGCGGGCGCGTCAAGGGGTCGCTCGTCATCCTCGACCTTCACCTGAAGAAGAGTCCTTTCGTCGTTGGAAAGGAGCCGTCGATCGCCGATCTTTCCTTGTGCGGCTACCTGTACTGGCCCGACGAGTTCGGCGTAGGCTGGGCGGAGTTTCCGGCCATCGGCGCGTGGCTGGAGCGGATCCGCAAGCTTCCCGGCTGGGTGCATCCATACGAGCTGATGCCCGGCCATCCACTGAAGGGGTAGCGCATGCTGCAAGCCGTCGAGCTCACCATCCGCCTGCATCCCGACGACGACGTCGTCATCGCCCGCATGGAGATCCCGACCGGCACGCTCGTGACGCGTGAGAACGTGCGGGCCGCGGTCACCATCCCGGCCGGGCACAAGCTCGCAATGCGCGACATCGCGCAGGGCAAGCCGGTCCGCCGCTACAACCAGATCATCGGCTTCGCCACGCGCGGCATCAAGGCGGGCGAGCACGTGCACGTCCACAACCTCGCGATGGGCGACTTCGAGCGGGACTATGCTTTTTGCTCTTTACAAAAGCCCACGGAGTCCATTTCACCGAGCGCCACCTTTCAGGGCATCGTGAGAGCTGACGGGTGCGTCGCGACGCGCAATTACATCGGTATCCTCACGAGCGTGAACTGCTCCGCGACGGTCGCGCGGATGGTCGCGAAGCATTTCGAGAACAATCTTGACGACTACCCGAATGTGGACGGCGTGGTGGCGCTCACGCACAAGACCGGCTGCGGGATGGCGGGCGAAGGCGAAGGAATGGAGTTCCTGCGGCGCACGCTGACCGGCTATGCGCAGCATCCGAACTTCTACGCCGTGCTGAATATCGGCCTTGGCTGCGAGGCGAACCAGATCAATTTCTGGCTCGACGCCTCGAAGCTCAAGCTATCGCAGAAGCTGCAAGCCTTCACCATCCAGGAAAAAGGCGGCACTACAAAGGCCGTGAAGGACGGCATTGCGCGCATCAAGGAGCTGCTGCCGGACGCCAACAGGATCGAGCGACGCAGCGTGCCGGCCTCGCACCTCATCCTTGGGCTGGAGTGCGGCGGCTCGGACGGCTATTCCGGCATCAGCGCCAATCCGGCGCTCGGCGCTGCGGCCGACCTCCTGGCTCGCCACGGCGGCGCGGCGATCCTGTCCGAAACCCCCGAAATCTACGGCGCCGAGCATTTGCTTACCCGTAGGGCCATATCACCCCAAGTAGCAGAAAAACTCTTGGCTCGTATTCGGTGGTGGGAGGACTACACCGCACGCAACCGCATGGAGATGAACAACAACCCCTCGCCCGGCAACAAGGCGGGCGGGCTCACCACGATTCTGGAGAAATCGCTAGGCGCCGCCGCCAAGGGCGGAACGACGAACCTCGTCGAGGTCTACGAATTCGCGGAGAAAGTGACCGCCAAGGGCCTCGTCTTCATGGACACGCCAGGCTACGACCCCGTATCGGTGACGGGGCACGTCGCCGGCGGCGCGAACGTCATCTGCTTCACCACCGGCCGCGGCTCGGTCTACGGCTGCAAGCCCGCGCCTTCGCTCAAGCTCGCCACGAACTCACGCCTCTACCTGCACATGGAAGAGGACATGGACGTCAACTGCGGCACGATCGTCGACGGCGTCGAGACCGTCGAGCAGGTAGGCGAGCGCATCTTCCGGCTGATCCTCGAGACCGCCTCGGGCAAGAAGACGAAGTCGGAACTGCTCGGCTTTGGCGAGGACGAGTTCGCGCCCTGGGTCGTAGGCGCCACCATGTAGCAAGCTCGGGGTCAGAGCCCGATTATTTTTTCCACTTGATGGAGCAGCCCACCGCAGGGATCTGCTCCTTCGGTCCCTTGCCGGTTTCGGCGATCTGTTTCATGGCCTTGAACATCTCGTCGAAGCGGCCGTGGTACTGGAGCTCAAGCGCGTCGTTGAAGCCGAAGAACTCCGGCGTGCACACCGTGTCGTAGGCGCGCGCGACGTCCTGCGTCTCGTCGATCACGTAGGGGAACGGAAAGCCCTTTTCGCGCGCCACGCGCTTCATGTTCTCGAACGAGTCCTCGGGATAGTCGGCCGGGTCGTTCGACATCACCGCGATCGACCCGATGCCGAGCGGCGCGAGCGCTTTGCAGTCGCGCACGACGCCGTCGATTACGCGCTTCACGTACGGGCAGTGGTTACAGATGAACATCACCAGCAAACCCTTGTCGCCGCGGACGCTTTGTGGCGAGTGGTGCTTGCCGTCGACGCCGGGAAGATCGAACGGAGGTGCCTTCATGCAAAAATCGTAGCATGGCGCCGCGCTTTTACATCGATGCGCCGCTGCGCGCCGGCAGCGTGTGCACGCTTTCCGAGGACGCGGCGCACCACGCGATCCACGTGCTGCGTCTGCGTGCGGGCGAGGAGATCACCGTCTTCAACGGCCGCGGGGGCGAGTTCGCGGCGCGCATCATGTCCATTCAGCGGCTCAAGATCGCGGTCGACCTCCTCCACCACCGGGAGATCGAGCGCGAATCGCCATTGCGCGTAACGCTGGTGCAGGGCGCGTCCGGCGGGGACAAAATGGACAGCACGCTGCGTAAGGCGGTCGAGCTCGGCGTGGCCGAAGTGCAACCCGTGCTCGCCGCGCGCTCGGTTGCGCGCCCGAAAGGCGAGCGCGCCGAGGGTCGACGCGCGCATTGGCAGAAGGTGATCATCGCCGCCTGCGAGCAGTGCGGGCGCAACCGCATTCCGGAGGTGCATGCGCTGATTGCGCTTTCCAACTACCGCCCGAGCGGCACGGCGATGAGGATTCTGCTTTCCCCTCTCGCTCAACAACCGCTTTCGGAGTTGTGCCTGCAAGGAAGCGACTTCGTGGTCGCAGCAGGTCCCGAAGCCGGATTCACCTCGGAAGAGGAAGCGGCCCTCGTGTCGAGCGGCTTCGTTCCGGCTTTGCTGGGGCCGCGGGTGCTGCGCACCGAGACGGCGGCGGTGGCCGCGCTCGCTGCGCTCAGCGCTCTGCGGGGCGATTCTTAGCGATCAGCTCGGCGAGGCGCTCGTTGCCGTTGGCGCGAGCGAAATCCACCGCATCGCGGCCCCAGAAATCGCGCGCCGAAAGATCGACGCCGCGCCCGGCAATGAAGAGCTCGGCGGCAATGGCGTCGTTACGTTTCACCGCGTCGAGGAACTGCTTCGAGTCGTGGTACGTGAGCCCCATTGACGTGAGATCTCTGCGCGCCTGCAGCGGATCGATGGCGCCCTGCTTGCGCAGATCCTTCCTCGCGAGCGAGGTCAGATCGCGCCCAATCGCGACGATGGTTGCGCGATGCTCAGGCGGCATGTCGGCAAGCATCTCCTTCATTAGGCCCGCGGCAGCCTCGTTCGCCGCTGCATTGCGCCCGAGCAGCACGTCGTCGACCGCCTTCAGGCTCTGCTGCGGCGTCTCGGACTCCGCAGCGATGCGCACGAAGAGATGAATCAGCGTAAGCGCGTGGCCGAGGGCCGGCGACTCCTCGCCGGCGGCGTGCGCCGTCAAAGCCGGAATGAGCAGAATAGCGATGAGCAGCGTGCGGATGGTTTTCACCAGATCGTCCTCCGAAGTGCTGAGCATAGCGCAGCCTGCAGGTTTCCGGGCCCCCGGTAGAATTTGAAAGAACTACACATGGATAGCTCGGGGAACTTCGTCCACTGGTTCCGGCAGGTCGCGCCGTACGTGCACGACTTCGGCGGACGCACGTTCGTGATCGCCTTCGGCGGCGAAATGGTCGCCGAGCGCGCGCGCTTCCAAAGCTTCATCCACGACGTCAACGTGCTTGCTTCGCTCGAGATCCGGCTCGTGCTGGTACACGGCGCGCGGCCCCAGATCGAGGCGGAAATGAAGAGCAAGGGACTGCGCTCGCGCTACGCGCAGGGCTTGCGCATCACCGACGAGCAGGCCCTCACCGTGGTAAAGCACGCGGCCGGCATACTGCGGCTGGAAATCGAGGCCCTGCTCTCGCAGGGGCTGCCCGACTCGCCCATGGCGCGCGCCCAGATCCGCGTCGTCTCGGGAAATTACATCACCGCGAGGCCGATCGGCGTGCGCAACGGCGTGGATTTTCAGTTCACCGGCGCGGTGCGCAAGGTGGACGCGGCGGCGCTCGCCGCTCATCTCGACGTCGCGGACATCGTGCTCGTGCCGCACCTCGGCTATTCGGCCACCGGGGAAGTCTTCAACCTCGCGTGGGAAGACGTCGCCGAAAGCGTCGCGGTGGCGCTGCGCGCCGACAAGCTCCTCATGTACACCGACCGGCTGCCCGCCGACCGCAAAGGCGAGCTCGTCTCCGAGCTCACCGCGGACGAGGCGGCCGCGCTCGCCGGCAAGAAAGCCGCCGGGCTCACGCCGGCCGCGGCACGCGCGCTCGAGCACGTTGCGCGCGCGGTCGAGGGCGGCGTGACGCGCGGGCATCTCGTGACGCGGCGGGCGCCAGGGTCGCTCCTGCTCGAGCTTTTCACCCACGCCGGCGTCGGCACCATGATTACTGCCGACGCGGTCGAGAAGCTGCGCCCGGCGAAAATCGAAGACGTGCGCGGCATGCTGGCCCTGATCGAGCCGCTCGAGGCCGACGGTACGCTGGTGAAGCGAAGCCGTGAGCTGCTCGAGGCCGAGATCGGCAACTTCCTGGTCGTGGAGCACGACACGCGCATCGTCGGCTGCGCGGCGCTTTATCCCTTTCCGGACGACAAGAGCGGCGAGTTCGCCTGCCTCGCGGTCGCCGCCGAATATCGCGACGCCGGCTACGGCGAGCGGCTGCTCAAGGCCTGCGAGGAACGCGCGAAGAGCCTGCGGCTGCGGAAACTCTTCGCCCTCACCACGCACGCGGCGCACTGGTTCCTCGAACAGGGCTTCCGCGCCTCCCCGGTCGAGGCGCTGCCCGAAAAACGCAAGGCGCTCTACAACTGGCGTCGCGGCTCGAAGGTGTTTCTCAAAAGAATATAATTGCGCGATGGCGAGAATGGTGAAGTGCGTAAAGCTCGGGCGCGAAGCCGAGGGGCTCGATTTCCCACCCTACCCCGGTGCGCTCGGCAAGCGCATCTGGGAGAACGTGTCGAAGGAAGCGTGGGCGCAGTGGCTCAAGCACCAGACGATGCTCGTAAACGAGAACCGCCTCAACCTCGCCGACCCCCGCGCGCGCAAGTACCTCACGGAGCAGACCGAGCGTCACTTCTTCGGCGCCGGCGCCGACGTCGCCTCGGGCTACGTTCCGCCCGACAAGTAAGAGCGGAAGAGCGCCGTCAGAGCGCAGAGCCCGACGGCTGCAGCCGCGAACACCGGCGCCAGCCCGAGGGTATCGACGATCTGCGCGCCAAGCCACACGCCCGAAGCCTGCCCGAGAAAGAGAAATGTCGCGAAAAGGGCGACCGCCGAGCCGCGCTCTTGCGGCGCGACGTGCGTAACGTGCGTCTGCACAGTGGTGTGCAGCATGTAGAAGCCGACTCCCACGCTTGCAATGCACAGAGTCGCGAGTAGTGAGGACGTGGCGAATGCAAGTCCGCCATAACCGATCACCAGGGCAAGGCCTCCAAGCGTTGCGAGGCCTCGCTCCCCGAACCGCCGGAGCGCGCGGCGCGCGAGCAGCGCATAGACGAGTCCGCCGGCGGCGTAGGCCGCCACGAGCGTCCCGGCAAGGCCGGGCCCGATGCCGTAGCGCCGCTGCAAGTAAATCGCAACGAACGCGAGCGCGCCGAAGATGAACACGCCCTCCGCGTACCCGGTGGCAAGAAGTACCTGCAGTTGGCGGTGCAAAAGAAGCCGCGGCATGCGCTGGATGCTCTGTCTGATCGCACCTTGACCGGCGCCGCCGCGTCCGGCGAGAGGGTTGGTGCGTATTTCAAGGACCAACAGAAGTGCAATGAGAAGTAACAACCCCGACAGCGCGAAGAAAATCGAGCGCCAGCCGAAATGCTCGGCGAGCCATCCCGCGGCTGCGGTGCCGAATGCGACGCCGGCCATCTGGCCGACGAGGAAGCGCGCGAGGAGCGGCTGCCGCTTCTCGTAGACGACGGTATCCCCTATCCATGCGAGCGCGAGCGGGATGAACGCGCCAATGGTCGCTCCCGACACCAAGCGCGCGGCCACGAGCATGTCGAGCGAGGGAGCAATGGCGCAGGCCGCCGAGCCGAACGCCGACACAGCGGCGGCAGCCGCGATGGTGCGGTAGCGGCCGTAGCGGTCGCCGAGCGGCCCGCACACCACCTGCAAGAGGCCGTAGGAAAGCGCGAACGCGGTGACCGCGGCCGACGCCGCGCCCGCGGTGACGCCGTACTCCTCGGCGATCAGCGGAAGCAG
>DATFEI010000277.1:0-6830 GCA_035251315.1 Burkholderiales bacterium
CGCCTGCGCAAAATCCGCGCTGCGCGGCAGCGCACTGAAGGCCCTGCTCGAGATGCTGCACGGAGCGCCCTTCTCCGCCGCCGCGGCGCGCTTGCCGGGCTACGATGCGTCGCGCAGCGGCCAGCTCGAGCCGCTCGACGCCGCGCTGACCTGGGTGGAGCGGCCACGGCGCTCCGCGCATGGCTGACGACGAACCGGGAGTGTTGCCCCAGTGAACGGACGCGCTGCGTCGTACTGGGTATCGGCCATAGTCTTGCTCTGCCTCGTCGCAGCAGCATTCGCCGTCGGCCGATACCCGGTCTCTCTCAGCGAGCTCGTGTCCGTCCTCGCCGGTCAGCCGGTAGCCGCCAACGTCGAAACAGTCGTGTTTCAGGTGCGCGGCCCGCGCGTCCTCGCCGCTCTCCTGGTCGGTGCGGCGCTCGCGGCCGCCGGCACCGCTTACCAGGGCATGTTCCGCAATCCGCTCGTCTCGCCCGACATCCTCGGCGTATCGACCGGCGCGGCGCTCGGCGCGGTGCTGGCGATTTTCCTGTCTTTCAATGTTTTCTTTACGCAAATGTTCGCATTCGTGGGCGGCCTCGCCGCGGTCGGCTTTGTGTACGGCGTCGGCTCGAGGCTGCGCGGGCATGACCCGCTGCTTGCCCTCGTGCTGACCGGCGTGGTGATCGGCACCCTGCTCGGCTCGGTGATCGCGCTTCTCAAGTACCTCGCGGATCCGTACAACCAGCTGCCGGCGATTACCTTCTGGCTGCTCGGCAGCCTCGCGTCTATCGCACCGAAGGATCTGCTGGTGACCGCACCGCTTGCGCTCGCCGGCCTAGTGCCGATGCTGCTTCTGCGCTGGCGCATGAACCTACTAGCGCTGCCCGACGACGAAGCGCGCGCGCTCGGCGTCGACACGCGGCGCCTGCGCACGCTGGTCGTGGCATGCGCCACCCTGATGACGGCATCGGTCGTGGCGATCAGCGGCATCATCGGCTGGGTGGGCTTGCTGATTCCGCACGCCGCGCGGCTCGTGGTCGGACCCGACTTCGGCCGCCTGCTGCCGCTCGCCATGCTGATGGGCGCGGCGTTCATGCTGGCGGTGGATACCTTGTGCCGCACGAACGCGAGCATCGAGATGCCTCCCGGCGTGCTCACGGCTCTGATCGGGACACCGTTCTTCCTGTGGCTGTTCGCGCTGGCGCGGAGGGCCTGGTGATGCTCGAGGCGCGCGACCTGGCGTTCGGCTTCCCCGGTCGCACGGTAGGCCGCGACGTGAGCTTCACGCTCGCCGCGGGTGAAGTGATGTGCGTGCTCGGCCCCAACGGCGGCGGCAAGACCACGCTCTTTCGCACGATCCTGGGCTTGCTCGAACCTCACGGCGGAGCGGTAAGAGTTGAAAACGCAGACCTGCACGAGCTTTCGCGCTCTGAAGTCGCGCGCCGAGTCGGCTACGTGCCGCAGGGCCACGCGGGTTACTTCGCGTTCACCGTGCGCGAGTTCGTGCTGATGGGACGCACGGCGCACCTGGGGGCCTTTGCTTCCCCCGCGAAAAGGGACGTTCTGGTCGCCGAGCGGGCGCTTGAATCGCTCGGCATCGCGCATCTCGCCGACAGGCCGGTGACCGAGATCTCGGGTGGCGAGCGCCAGCTCGCGCTGGTGGCGCGGGCGCTCGCACAGGAGCCCAAACTCCTCGTCCTGGACGAGCCCACGGCGAGCCTCGACTTCGGCAACCAGGTGCGCGTGCTGCAGAAGGTTGCGGCGCTTGCGCGCTCCGGCATCGCGGTCCTCTTCTCCAGCCACGACCCCGATCACGCGTTCCTGTGCGCCAGCCGCGCGCTGCTGCTGGCCGAAGGCCGCGTGCTCGAGATCGGCGCGCCGCACGAGGTGATTCGCGCCGACACGCTCGAGCGCATGTACCGGGTCTCGGTGCAGGTCGTCCCCCTCCCCGGCGGGATGCACACCTGCTTGCCCGGCATGCGGCCGTGATCTACACTTTGGCGGTCACACGTCGGGGCTGCAGGCCCCCGGCGATCCAAGACACCTCGCGTCCAAGCTCTGCGGCACACTCTTGAAGGAGAGGCCATGGACGCGAGCATAAGCGCAGCATCCCTCAAGCAATCCATTCTCGGCGCCGAGCCGCCGCTCGTCATCGACGTGCGACGCACCCCGCGCTTTCTTGAAGCCGGAGATCTGATTCGCGGCGCGTTAAGGCGCGATCCGGAACGGGTCGAGGAGTGGAGAAAGACGCTTCCGCGCGCCGCGCGCGTGGTCGTGTACTGCGTGCATGGTCACGAAGTCAGCCAGAACGTCGCCAGGGCGCTGGGGGCGCACTACCTCGAGGGCGGAATAGAAGCGTGGCGGGAGAGTGGAGGAAAGCTTCTCAAGAAACCCACGAACTCCCCGTCTCGGTGGGTCACCCGCGAGCGGCCGAAGATCGACCGAATCGCCTGCCCCTGGCTCATCCGGCGCTTCGTCGATCCAGAGGCCGAATTTCTCTACGTGCCGACGCCGGAGGTCAGGCGAACAGCGGAGGAGAAAACCGCGGTGCCCTACGACATCCCGGACGTCGAGTTCTCCCACGACGGGGAGCTCTGCAGCTTCGACGCGTTCCTGAAGAAATTCCACCTGGAGAAGGACCCGGCGCTCGTCGACCTGGCCGTCATCGTGCGCGGCGCGGATACCAACCGCCTCGACCTCGCTCCGCAGGCGGCCGGGCTCGCGGCGATCTCGCTCGGCTTGTCGCGGAACTTCGCGGACGACCACGAGATGCTCGAGCACGGCATGGTGGTCTACGACGCGCTTTACGCCTGGTGCAAGGAGGGCAAGGACGAGGTCCACACGTGGAATCCGGCAGCCTACAAGTAGCCGCAGCGGGAAAATCTTCCCCGCACCCCCCAGTACGGTTCGCCGAGGCATTCCGCTTCTGGCTGAAGCTGGGCTTCATCAGTTTCGGCGGGCCGACCGGGCAGATCGCGATCATGCACCAGGAGCTCGTCGAGCGCCGGCGCTGGATCTCGGAGAACCGCTTCCTGCACGCGCTCAACTACTGCATGCTGCTGCCCGGGCCCGAGGCGACGCAGCTCGCGACCTACATCGGCTGGATGATGCACCGGACCTGGGGCGGCATCGTGGCCGGCGGCCTGTTCGTGCTGCCGTCGGTCTTCATCCTGATCGCGCTGTCGTGGATCTACCTTGCTTACGGAAACGTGCCGGTGGTGGCCGGATTGTTCTACGGCATCAAGCCCGCGGTCGTCGCGATCGTGGTGGCCGCAGCACACCGCATCGGCTCGCGCGCGCTGAAGAACGGCTGGCTATGGGCGATCGCGGCCGCCGCGTTCGTCGCGATCTTCGCCCTCGACGTACCGTTTCCGGCGATCGTCATCACTGCCGCCATCATCGGCTACGCAGGCGGGCGCTATGCGCCGGCGGTGTTCTCGACGGCGAGCGGCCACGTCGCGGCCAACGCGCGGTACGGCCCGGCGCTCATCGACGACGACACCCCGACGCCGGCGCACGCGCTCTTCTCCTGGTGGAGGCTATGGGGCTACGCTGCGGCCGGGATAGCCATCTGGGCGGCCGTCCTCGGCGCCCTTGCGGGCGCCTTCGGCTGGCACGGCACGCTGACGCAGATGGGCTGGTTCTTCACCAAGGCCGCGCTGCTCACCTTCGGCGGCGCGTATGCGGTGCTGCCTTATGTCTACCAGGGCGGCGTCGAGCACTACGCCTGGCTCAACGGGCAGCAGATGATCGACGGCCTTGCGCTCGGCGAGACCACGCCCGGGCCGCTCATCATGGTCGTGGCGTTCGTCGGCTTCGTCGGCGGCTGGACTAAGGAGTTGTTCGGCGCCGAGGCGCTCGCGCTGGCCGGGATCGCGGGCGCGCTCGTGGCGACGTTTTTCACTTTTCTGCCTTCCTTCGTCTTCATCTTCGTCGGCGCGCCATTCGTCGAGACGACGCACGGCAACCTCAGGTTCACCGCGCCGCTCACCGCGATCACCGCGGCGGTGGTCGGCGTGGTGATGAACCTCGCCGTGTTCTTCGCGTACCATGTGCTCTGGCCGGACGGACTGGCCGGCCGTTTTGACTGGTTCTCGGCGCTGGTCGGCGCGGCGGCGCTGATCGCCCTGTTCCGCTTCAAGGCCGGGGTCATTCCTGTCATCGGCGTCTGCGCGCTTCTCGGAGAAATCAAATGGCTGCTTACGTGATCGCCGACATCGAAATCACCGACCCCGCCGCGTACGAGGACTACCGCACGCGGGTTCCCGATGTCATTGCGCGCTACGGCGGGAAATACATCGTGCGCGGCGGCAAGGTGGAGGCGCTCGAGGGCGGATGGTCGCCCAAGCGCGTCGCCGTAGTCGAGTTTCCCTCGATGGAACAGGCGTTGAAGTTCTACCGCTCGCCGGAGTACGCGCCGCTGATCGCCATCCGCCAGAAGGCCTCGCGCGGCAAGCTGGTCATCGTCGAGGGGCTATAAAACGAAAGGGCGTCTCGCGACGCCCTTTCGGCCCCTCCTCCTCCAGTTGATCTAGTTACGCTGGATAACGGCGCACGCTATGCGCGCACCGGCATTGCCCGTGGGCTGGGTCTTGTAGTCGTCCGGATCGGCGTGAACGATGAGGCCCCGGCCGACGATGCTCGCGGGCCCGGGCGTCACCGTGATCGTGTCGAGCTCGACGTCGATCTTGGCACGGCCGTCCTTGCCCGCCTTGAGCGCCGGAAGGTCGCCCGCGTGGCGCTCGGGGCTGGTCGGCTGGCCGTGCGGCTTGCCGAAGGGATTGAAGTGGCCCTTGGCGCTCATCCCATCGGGCGAGTTGCAGTCCCCTACCTCGTGGATATGGAAGCCGTGCTCGCGGTCTGGCGTCAGGCCTTGCACGTAGGCGACGACGCGCACCTTGTTGCCAACCTGGTCGAAGGTGGCTTCGCCGAACGCCTTGTGCTTGCCGAGCGGCTTGAGCGCCGCCGTGGCGCGCGGCGCATCTTCAGGAGCGCTCTGGCAGCCGAGGAGCGCGACGGCGGTCAACGCGATCGCGAGCGGCGCCCTCATTTCTTCTCAGGCGCCATCGAGGCACCCTTGTTTTTCTTGTAGTTGGCGACCGCCCGATCCTGCGCCTTGGCGAGATCGGCCGCGTCCTTCGCCTTGGCGGCGGCGGCCTTCTCGGCTTCGGCGGCCTTCTCGGCGTCGCTCTTCGCCGGCGGCGGCGGGAGCTTCGCGTGTGCAGCGAGCGCACCGATTAGCAGCCCGGAGAAGAGAACGGCAAGAATGCGCTTCATGATTTCTCCCTCATATGCGGAGCCCCGGCGGGGACCGCGCCGCTCGCGGCTGCGGCTTTGCCGGACTTCACCTCGTTGTACCAGTACTCGTGGTGCTCCTTGGCCCAGATCTCGTCCACGTAGCCGGTGCGCATCGACGCGTAGGCGCCTTCAACCCCGATCGTGCCCATGTAGATGTGTCCCAGCGAGACGGCGATGTAGATAAGCGCGGCGACCGCGTGCCAGACCCACGCTTCCTGCATGGTCGCGCGCGTCTGGTCGAAGTTCGGGAAAAGAAGGATCAGCCCGGTCCAGCTCACGATCACGGAGAGCACCACCACGCCACCCCAGAACCAGGCTTTCTCGCCCGCGTTGAAGCGCCCGGAGGGCACGTGCGCCCCGCCCGTCATGTACGCGAAGGACTTGCGGAACCACATGAAGTCGTAGGCGCGGGGCAGATTGTCGCGGATGAAAATCACTACGAAGATCAGCGTGGACACGATGAAGAACGGACCGACGAAGTTGTGCAGGTTCTTGGCGAGCGATGTTAGCCAGGCGAACAGCGTGTACCCGATGACCGGCAGCAGGACGTGCTTGCCGAAGAGCATGATCAGCCCTGAGATGCCGAGCACGCAGAAGCTGATCGCCATGCACCAGTGCGCGATCTGCTCCATCGAGGTGAAGCGCTGGATCAGCCGACCGGTCGGGCGCTCGTGCAGCTTGAGCGGGCCCTTTGCGAAGTACAGCGCGCCGATGACGGCGAGCACCGCAATCACCGCCCAGCCGCCCCAGAATGTCACCGGGCCGTTCCGAATCCGCCGCCACGTGTCGCCTGCCGACTGGACCAGCACGCCGGTCTCGCGTCCCTGGATGCTGGTGTAGTGCTCCTTGGCTTCCTCGCGCACCTGACGCCACACCGGGGCGTTGTTCCCGGGCTGCGTCATCTGGCGCTGCTGCTGCTCCTGCGTCGGACTTTGCTGCGCGAACACCGCGCCCGACAGAGAAACGAGGACCGCCAGGCTCAGCCCGGAAAGAAATTTCATAAACCCTCTACTGGTAAATGCGCTTGTGCTCGTGCTGTGCCAGCTGGCGCGTCTTGATTTGGGTCTCCCAGCTCGCGCGGTCGCCCTTGTTCCACTTCGCGTTCTCGTAGACGAGCGGCTCGCTGTTCCAGGGCTGCGCGTCCGGCTTACCCTGGTATTTGCCCTGCTTGTACACCACCACCTGCTCGGGCTCACCGCAAGCGGTGAGCCCGAAGACGGCAATGACCAAAAGAATTTTTTTCATGACTTCTGCCCCGTCGGCGCGGGCGGCTGCGCACCCGGCTTGCCCGGACCGTAGGCGGTGCCCCAACCCCACACTTCCGAGCCCTTGCCACGGCGCAGCACGCGCTCGCGGTAGATGTCCGCGATTACGTCACCGTCGCCGCCGAGGAGCGCCTTGGTCGAGCACATCTCGGCGCACGCCGGCAGCTTGCCCTCCGACAGCCGGTTGCGGCCGTACTTCTGGAACTCGGCCGCGCTGCGGTCGGCTTCCGGTCCGCCGGCGCAGAACGTGCACTTGTCCATCTTGCCGCGCAGGCCGAAGGCGCC
>DATFEI010000124.1:0-11558 GCA_035251315.1 Burkholderiales bacterium
CATCATGAACACAGCCATTGCCGATTTGAGCACCGTGAACCATCCCGTCGTGTCCGAGGACCGATGGGTCGCCGAGCGCAAGAAGCTCCTGGCGCGCGAAAAAGAGCTGACACGCCTGCGCGACCAGATCGCCCGCGAGCGCCGCGCGCTGCCGTGGCTGCGCATCGAGAAGAACTACGTGTTCGAAGCTCCCGAGGGCCGGCGCACGCTCGCCGAGCTGTTCGAAGGCCGCCGGCAACTGCTGGTGCAGCACTTCATGTTCGCCCCGGGCTGGGAGCAAGGTTGCCCAAGTTGTTCCTTCATGGCCGACCACATCGACGGCATGAACGTGCACCTGGCGCATCGCGACGTCACGGTGCTCGTCATCTCGCGCGCGCCGCTGGCCGAGATCGAGCGCTTTCGCCAGCGCATGGGCTGGCAGTTCAAGTGGGTGTCCTCGCATGGCAACGACTTCAACCGCGACTTCGGCGTCAGCTTCACGCCGGAAGAACTCGCGAACGGAGAGGTCTACTACAACTACGGGACGTGGACTTTCCCGTTCGAGGAATTGCCTGGCATCAGCGTCTTCTACAAGGACGACGAGGTCTTTCACACTTATTCGACCTATGGACGCGGCGTGGAGGTGATGATGGGCGCGTATAACTTGCTAGACCTCACGCCCAATGGCCGCGACGAGAGGGGCGTGCCCTACAAGATGGGGTGGGTGCGCCACCACGACCGCTACGAGGCGGCACCGGCCGCCAAGGCCGCGCCGGCGACGGGCTCGTGCTGCTCAGCGCACACCTGAGGGCGAGCGCTCCGCGCTCGTGGACCCCTCTTTGCTCCGATCGCCTCAGTTCGGCTTCCTGAAAAAGCGCCGGATCCGGCTGACGAGCCGGATCTCGGCCTGCGCCGCGGGCGCCACGGTGAAGGCCTGACGAGCGCTGTCGAGGTCGCCGCGCCGGCCGCCCATCACGCGGCGGATCTCATCGGCGATCTGCGGCTTGCGTGCAAGGAGCTCCTGGAACGAGGCGCGGTCGAGGCGGTAGCACTCGACGTCGGTCTTGGCGATCACGGTGGCGGCGCGCGCGTCGCCCGTGAGCAGCGCCATCTCGCCGAAAAACTCCCCCGCGCGCAGGGTCCCGATCGGCTGAGGCGCTCGGCCCGGCGGCTCGTACAGCACCTCGGCTTCGCCAAAGGCTAGGATGTAGAGCCATTCTGCCTTGTTGCCCTGCTTGGTGATAACGTCGCCGCGCGCAAATGGTGCGTATTGGAGCCGCTCGGCGATGTCCGCCTTGTCATCCTCGGCGAGCGCAGCGAACGGCGGCACGCTCGCAAGCGCCTGCAGCCGCCTCGTGAGCTCGCGCCTGCGCACGGTCTCTGCGTGCGCCTGGTCGCGCGCCACGGCGTGGACAGTGCGCTGCGGCTCGGCGACGCGGATGCCGGCGCGCTGCAGCGACGCGAAAAGATGAATCCGAACCATCGAATCGGTGAGGTCGTCCTCGAGGAGGTCGGTGAGGAAGTAGCGCAGCTGATACAGCAGGTTGCCTTCCTCGAAGCGCTTCAGCACGGAGCTCGGGGCCGGCGTGCGGGCGACATTCGGGATCGAGAGCTCCCGCATCTCGTCCTCGACAATCGCGATGACGCGCGCCGGCGGCACGCCCGGGTCGACCATGAAGTCCAGCATCCGCCGCCACTGCAGCGGCGCGCCCTCGCGCTGGCCTAGGATCTCGACCCGAGCCTTCATCAGCAGGCTGTTGGGAATCACCACGGTTTCCCAGTTACGTGTCTCGATGAGGGTTGAGCGCCAACGGATGTCGCGTACCCGGCCGCTCACGTTGTCGACCCGGATCCAGTCCCCGATGCGCACCGAGTGGTCGAGCTGAACCGCCACTCCGGCGAGCACGTTGCCCAGGGTGTCCTGCATGGCGAAGGCGATCACCGCGGTGAGGATCGCCGAGGTGGTGACGATGCTGGAGAGATCGAGCCCGGCGCCGCGCAGCTGGGCAAGGCCGTAGATCACGTAGGCCCCGACGATCGCGAGGTCTTCGACGATGCGCGGCGGATGGCTTCCGGCGAACGGCAGCAGCAACCGGAACGCCGCAAACCCGCCCAGCCGGATGAGCGCGATCACCGAAACGAAGCGGAAGATCGCGTGCACCATGCCTGCGGCCTCGGTAAAGCCGAGCTTCCAGATGAGCGCCGCCGCCGCCTCGCCGGCTATGCCCGCGAGGAACAGCCACAGCGTATTCAGGAAAGTGGCCCGCTCGTGCGGGCGGGTGTGCAACAGCGCGATCGCGAGGCCGAACGCCACCAGCGCGAGCCAGGGCGCGGCCGAGCTCCAGAACGCGAACGGGCTCGGCGCGCCGTTCAAAAGGGGACCTTTCCGGTGAGCATGTCTTTCCACATCACCCAGTCGCCCAGGAAGCTGTAGACGGGATGAGTGAAGGTGGCGGGGCGGTTCCTCTCGAAGAAGAAGTGCCCCACCCACGCAAGCGCGTAGCCGGCGACGATGCCGCCGGCAAGCCACCAGAAGTTCAGCGTCGAAAACGCGTGCAGCGCCGCCACGAGGCCGATTGTCGTGCCGATGAAATGCAGCCGCCGGCACGTGCGGTCAGCATGCTGCGACAGGTAGAAGGGATAGAACTCGGTAAAACTTGCCATGCGCTCATTCTAGCCGTGTCGCGGTATCGGCTACAGCGCGCGGCGGCCTTGTCGCAGAATTGCGACAGCGATTTGGGAAATATTCTACGAACGAGTTCGTGCGCGGTGACAGGCGCCGCGCACGACATTGCGCGAAACTTGTCAATCCAACGATGGCAACCGTCCTAGTCGCCGACGACAATCGCGCGAACCGCGAAGCTCTTGCGGCGCTCCTCGAGAGCGCGGGGCATCGCGTGCTGCGCGCGGCCGACGGGCGCGAGGCTCTCTCCCGCGCGCGCGAAGCGCGCCCCGATCTCGTGATCTCGGACGTGCTGATGCCCCTTATGGACGGCTACGAGCTCGCGCGCCGGCTGCGCGCCGAGCCGGCGACCGCGGCCGCCGCGCTCATGTTCTACACCGCCTACTTCGGCGGGCAGGATGCTCAGGCTCTCGCCCAGGCGCACGGTGTCTCGCGCGTGCTGCTCAAACCCTCGGACAACGCCGCGATCCTGCGCCAGGTGGACGCGGTGCTTGCCTCGCGCAGCGAGACGCCGGCGCAAATCCCGCGCGACCTCGACCGGGAGCATCTGCGCGTGGTGGTCGACCAGCTGCTCGAGAAGACCGGGGCGCTCGAGGTGCAGCAGCGGCGTATCGAGCGGCTCAATCGCACGCTGGAGGTGCTGAGCGCCGTGAACGCGCTCATCGTGCGTGCCGGCGATCGGCAGGCGCTGCTCGACGAGGCGTGCCGCATCGCGGTCGAGAAAGGCGGCTTCCGGCTGGCGGCGATCGGGCTCGCGGACCCGCGCAGTCATGACGTCCGGCAAGTCGCCGCGGCCGGCGAAGGCAGCGCGGAGCGAGATTTCGCTCGCCTGAAGCTCGGCACGCGCTCGCTCGTCTGGAACGACGCGCACAGCGGCTCGTTCGTCGCGCTGCCGCTGCTGGCGGCCGGGGGAAGCGCCGGGCTGCTCCTCCTTTACGCGAGCCAGCGCGACTTCTTCGATGAAGAGGAGATGCGCCTGCTGCACGAGCTGGCCGGCGATATCGCTTTCGCCCTGCGCCACCTCGCCCAAAAGGCGCGCATGGATTACCTCGCCTACCACGACTCGCTTACCGACCTTCCGAACCGTAGCCTCTTCACCGACCGCATGACGCAGGCGCTAAGCGCAGCGCGGCGCGAGCGGCGCTTCGCCGCCGCGATCTTCGTCGACGTGGAGCGGCTGCGCAGGGTGAACGAAAGCTTCGGCCGCAAGAGCGGGGACGACCTGCTGCGCGAGGTGGGCGCGCGCTTGCGCCGGGCGGCGCGCGAGCAGGACACCGTGGCCCGCGTCGGCGGTGATCACTTCGCCATCGCCGTCGCGCCTTTCGACCGGCCGGGAGATACCGCGTACGCGTTCCTCGAGCGGCTTGACGAGGCGCTCGCGCAGCCCATCGCGATCGAAGGAGCGGAGCTGCGCGTCTCGGTAAAAGCGGGAATCGCCGTGTTCCCGACCGACGCCGACTCGACCGAGGCGCTCTGCGCGAACGCCGAGACCGCGCTCCTGAAGGCGAAGCAGACGGGCAGCCGCTATCTGTTCTACGCCCCTGACATGAACGCGCGCGTCGCCGAGACGCTCGCGATGGAGAACCGCCTGCGCCGCGCGCTCGACGACGGCACGCTCGCGCTGCACTACCAGCCGAAGATCGACGTCGCGACCGGCGAGGTGGCGGGGCTCGAAGCGCTCATCCGGTGGAACGACGCCGAGCTCGGCGCGGTGCCCCCCTCCCGCTTCGTCTCGCTCCTGGAAGAGACCGGCATGATTCTGGCCGCGGGCCGCTGGGCGCTGCACAGGGCCGTGGAGGACATCCGCCGCTGGCAGCGCATGGGCCTCAAGGTGCCACGCACATCGGTAAACGTCTCGGCGCTGCAGCTGCGGCAGAAGGACTTCGTCGACTCGGTGCTGGAGGCGATCGCCGAGCTCGGCGGCAAGGCGCCGCTCCTCGACCTCGAGATCACCGAGAGCGTGCTGGTCGACGACATCGACGAGAGCCCGCGCAAGCTGCAGGCGCTGCGGCGCGCGGGTGTCGAAGTGTCGGTGGACGACTTCGGCACCGGCTTTTGCTCGCTCAGCTACTTGGCGCGGCTGCCGGTGGACACGCTCAAGATCGACCGCAGCTTCGTCGTGCGCATGCGCGACGCCGGCTACCCGCGCAACATTGTCGCCATGATCGTATCGCTCGCGCACACGCTCGGCCTGCGCGTGGTCGCCGAGGGCGTGGAGGACGACCAGCAGGTGCGCCTTTTGCGCGAGCTCGGGTGCGACCAGATCCAGGGTTTCTACGTCAGCCGTCCGGTACCGGCCGAGGATGTCGACGCCATGCTCGACCCGGGCGCGAGCAAGTCGCTGCAGAAGAGGCTCGCAGCCGCGTAACAAGAAACAAGAAACAAACACCGCCGCCCGGACCCCACCGCTTGCCAGGCGGCGCGAAACTTGCGGGGCCTCCCGATCGCATTGAAAGGAGAGGGCCATGGCATCCGTTGTTCACGAAACCCCCTACCATGACCGGCGTACCCAGGAGCGCCGGCGCCTGTCGCGTCCCATCGCCGTGCGCGCGGCCGAAGGCGTGCGTGTCTCGTGGGGCGGCATCTTCGGCGGCGTGCTCTGCGCGGTCGGGCTTTTGCTCCTCCTTGCCGCGCTCGGCGTGGCGATCGGCATTTCAGCCGCAGACCCGGGCGAGACCCCGGCCTCGACGATCGGTACCGGCGCCGGCATCTGGGCCGGCATTTCCTTACTTCTCGCGCTGTTCCTCGGCGGGCTGGTCTCGACGCGCATCGGCGCGATCTCGGACCGCACCACAGGGTTTTTCGAGGGCGCGCTCGTGTGGGTGGTGACCATCCTGCTTATGGGCTACCTCGCCACGAGCGGAATCAGCACGGTGGCGGGCGGCATCTTCAACATGCTGGGCGGAGCGACCAAGGCGGTCGGATCGGTCATGCAGGCGGGCGGCCCGGACGTGGACCTGTCCGGCAACGTCGACCAGATGCTGCAGCGGCTGAAGGATCCGAAGACGGCGCAGCAGATGGCCGCCGCCACGGGCATGTCACAGGCCGAGGTGCAGGAGGCACTGAACGACGCCGCGCAGCGGGTCGAGCAGACCCGCGACAATCCCGGCCAAGCGGCCGCCGAGGCGAGACAGCGGCTGGAGCGGCTCGTGGACCAGGCGAGATCGAGCGGAGCGCTCGAACGAAAGGCCGAGGAGCTCAAGCCGCAGGCGTCTCGCGCAGCGTGGATCGCGCTCGGCGCGCTGCTGCTTTCGCTGCTTGCCGCGGTTCTCGGCGCCATGGCGGGCCGGCGGCGCGAGCCGGTCGTCTGACCGACGGGCCGCTACATGTTGACGTAATTCGGCCCGCCGCCGCCTTCGGGCGCGACCCAGACGATGTTCTGGAGCGGATCCTTGATGTCGCAGGTCTTGCAGTGCACGCAGTTCTGCGCGTTGATCTGCAGCCGAGGCTTTGTGTCCAGGTCGACGAACTCGTAGACCCCGGCCGGGCAGTAGCGTTGCTCGGGACCCGCGTAACGGTCCAGGTTATAGATCGGTTTTGACGGATCCTTCAGCGTGAGATGCACCGGCTGATCTTCGCCATGGTTGGTGTTCGAGATGAACACCGAGGACAGCCGATCGAACGTCAGCACCCCGTCCGGCTTGGGGTAAGAAATAGGAGAAAAAAAGCTGGCGGGTCTTGTTTGTTCATGATCCGCCCCGTGGTGATGCAAGGTCCAGGGCGCCTTGCCGCGGAAGAGCACCTGATCGATGCCGAACATCAGCGTGCCGACGTAGAGGCCCTTGGCCATCCAAGGCTTGAAGTTGCGGGCGCGATTGAGCTCGTCGTAGAGCCAGCTCGAGCGGAACGCCTGCGGATAAGCGGCGAGCTCGTCCCCGGCCCGGCCGGCGGCGAGCGCCTCGTGCGCGGCTTCCGCGGCGAGCATCGCCGACTTGATGGCGCAGTGGCTGCCCTTGATGCGCGAAGCGTTCAGGAATCCGGCTTCGTCGCCGATCAGCGCGCCGCCGGGAAACACAAGCTGGGGCAGCGACTGCAGGCCGCCTGAAGCGATCGCGCGCGCGCCATAGCAAACTCGCTTGCCGCCCTCGAAAAACCCCCGGATCGACGGGTGCGTCTTGAAGCGCTGGAACTCTTCGTAGGGTGAAAGATAGGGGTTGGAGTAGCCGAGGCCGACGACGAAGCCGACCGCGACCAGGCGCTCTTCCATGTGATAGAGGAAGGAGCCGCCGTACGTTCCTGCGTCCAGCGGCCAGCCCGCCGTGTGAACCACAAGGCCCGGCTGGTGTCGCTCCGGCTTTACCTCCCACAGCTCCTTTATGCCTATGCCGTAGACCTGCGGATCGGCACCCGCGCGCAGCCCGAGCCTGGTCTCGAGCTGTCGGCCCAAGTGGCCGCGGCAACCTTCGGCGAAGAAGGTGTACTTGCCGTGGAGCTCCATCCCCGGCTGGTAGGCGTCGGTCTTCTCGCCCTTGCGGTTGATGCCCATGTCGCCCGTGGCCACGCCTTTTACGGCGTTATCCTGGAAAAGAACCTCTGCTGCGGCAAACCCGGGGAAGATCTCGACCCCGAGCGCCTCGGCTTGCCGGCCGAGCCAGCGGCAGACGTTGCCGAGGCTCACGACGTAGTTGCCATGGTTCTTGAAGCAGCCGGGTAGCATCCAGCTCGGGGTTCTGAAAGAAGATTTCTCCGTAAGGAAAAGAAAGCGGTCCTCACTGACCGCCGTATTGAGCGGCGCGCCCTTTTCTTTCCAGTCCGGAATTAGCTCGGTGAGCGCGCGCGGGTCCATGACCGCGCCGGAGAGGATGTGGGCGCCGATCTCGGAGCCTTTCTCGAGCACGCAGACCGAGCGTTCGGCGGAGAGTTGCTTGAGCCGGATGGCGGCGGCCAGTCCCGCGGGCCCACCGCCCACGATGACGACGTCGTACTGCATCGATTCGCGGGACATGCGGGAATTATAATTTGTCGGTTCTATGAATGAAAAAAAGCTCGTGCACATCGAGCGGATCGCTATTCGCTGGGGCGACATGGATGCGATGGGGCACGTCAACAACACGGTGTACTTCCGCTACATGGAGCAGGCTCGCATTGCCTGGTTCGAGTCTCTCGTACCGCGCGCCGATGCGTGGGGCGAGATCAGCATCGTGATCGTGAACACCTCCTGCAACTTCCGCCGCCCGATCAACTATCCCGGCAACGTGGAAGTGAAGGTGTTCGCCGGCGCCCCCGGCAACTCGAGCGTGCAGACCTTCTATGAGCTCAATATCGAGGAGGAGCTCTACGCCGACGGCGAGGCGACCGTGGTTTTTCTCGGGCGCGACCAGAAGCCGCTGCGCATCCCCGATCGGATACGCGCCCTCATGCAATGAAGCCGCTCTGGACGCCATCGCCCGAGCGCGCCGCCACGACGGAGCTGGCGCGGTTCATGAAGCTCGCGGGCAAGTCGAGCTATGCGGAGCTGCATCGCTGGTCGATCGAGTCGAGCGCGGATTTCTGGGAGCTCGTCTGGCGCTTCGGCCAGGTGCGCGGCGATCCCGGCGGGCGGCGCCTGATCAACCCCGGGCAGATGCCAGGGGCGAAGTTCTTTCCGGAAGGCAAGCTCAACTACGCCGAGAATGTGCTGCACGCGCGAGACGCGACGCCGGCCATCGCGTTCTGGGGCGAGGACCGGATCAAGCGCTACCTGTCGCGGCGCCAGCTCTACGACCTCGTCTCGCGCATGGCGCAGGCGCTCGCCGACGCCGGCGTGAAGAAGGGCGACCGCGTCGCGGGCTACCTGCCGAATGTTCCCGAGGCGACCGCGGCGCTGCTCGCCACCGCGAGCCTGGGCGCTGTGTGGTCGAGCTGCTCGCCCGATTTCGGCCCTCAGGGCGTGCTCGACCGCTTCGGCCAGATCGAGCCCAAGATCCTCTTCTGCGCAGACGGCTATCTCTACAGTGGCAAGGAGTTCGACTCGCAGGAGAAGGTGAGCCAGGTGCTCGACAAGCTCCCGAGCGTGGAGGAGTGCGTGGTGGTCGACTACCTCGGCGCCCCCGCCACGGCCGGGACTTCGCTCTTCGACTTCCTCGAGCCTTTCGAGCCGGCCGACATCGCCTTCACTCAGGTCGAGTTCAACCACCCGCTCTATATACTGTACTCATCCGGTACGACGGGGGTACCCAAGTGCATCGTGCACGGCACAGGCGGCGCGCTCCTGCAACACATCAAAGAGCATCGCCTCCAAAGCGACGTGAAGCCGGGCGATCGCCTGTTCTATTTCACCACGCTCGGCTGGATGATGTGGAACTGGCTCGTGTCCGGACTCGCTTCCGATGCCACACTCCTTCTCTACGACGGCTCGCCCTTCGTCGGCCGCGGCAAAGTGCTGTTCGACCTTGCCGAGGCCGAAAGCATGACCCACTTCGGCACCTCGGCCAAGTTCATCGATGCGATCGCCAAGGCTGGGCTTAAGCCCAAGGAGACTCACCGTCTCGAAAACCTGCGCGCCGTGCTTTCTACCGGCTCGCCGCTCGCCCCCGAGGGCTTCGACTACGTCTACGAGAATGTAAAAAGCGATGTCTGCCTGTCGTCGATTTCGGGCGGCACCGACATCGTCTCCTGCTTCGTGCTCGGCAACCCGATCGGCCCCGTATGGCGTGGCGAGATCCAAGCCAAAGGACTGGGAATGGCGGTCGAGGTTTTTGACGAACATGGAAAACCGGTGAAAAACGAGAAGGGCGAGCTCGTCTGCACCAAGCCGTTTCCCTCGATGCCGGTGGGCTTCTGGAACGATCCCGACGGGTCCAAATACCGCGCCGCGTACTTCGAGAAATACCCCGGCGTCTGGCGCCACGGCGACTGGTGCGAGGAGACCGAGCACGGCGGCATCATCATCTACGGCCGCTCCGACGCCGTCCTCAACCCCGGCGGCGTGCGCATCGGCACCGCCGAGATCTACCGCCAGGTAGAGCAGCTCGACGAGGTGGTCGAGTCGCTCGTCATCGGCCAGGCCTGGGAAGGCGACGTGAGGGTCGTGCTTTTCGTGAAATTGAAGGAAGGCCTAAGCCTGGACGAAGCATTAGTTGCGCACATTCGTTCCCGGATTAGAAGCAACACGACCCCGCGCCACGTCCCGGCGAAGATCGTGCAGGTCGCCGACATCCCGCGCACCAAGAGCGGCAAGATTGTCGAGCTTGCGGTCCGCGAGGTCGTGCACGGTCGGCCGGTGAAGAACCTGGAAGCGCTCGCCAATCCCGAGGCGCTCGAGCACTTCCGCAACCGCGCAGAGCTGAGCGCTTGAAGTCGCTGCGCATCATCTGCCCGAATGGCCACCTCGGCTTCGCGCCGATCCGGGTCGAGAGCTTCAAGCTCGGCGTCGCGGCGCGGCCGGACTACATTGCGGCCGATTCGGGGAGCGACGACGTCGGGCCGATTCCGCTCGGCAGCGACACTTCCACCAGCCCGCTCGCCTGGCAGACGCACGACCTGGAGCAAATGCTGCTCGCCTCGCGCGCACTCGGCGTGCCGATGATCATCGGCTCCGCCGGGGACACCGGCTCGAACAGCCGCGTGGACCTTTATGTGCGCATCATCAAGGAGCTCGCGCAGAAGCATGGTCTGAAGCGCTTCAGGCTCGGCTACTTCTACTCCGAGGTGAGCCGGGAGCACGTGCGGCGCCGCTTGCGCGCCGGCGAGCGCGTGATCGGCCTCGATGCGCACGCCGATCTCACCGAGGCGGAGCTCGACGCGACCGAGCGCATTGTCGCCATGGCGGGTGTGCATCCCTTCATCGAGCTCCTGCGCCAGGGAGCGGACGTCATCATCGGCGGCCGTAGCTCCGACAGTTGCGTGTTCGCCGCGCCGGCGATCCACCACGGGTTTCCGGAGAGCCAGGCGTATTACCTCGGCAAGGTTCTGGAGTGCGCCTCGTTCTGCGCCGAGCCCTATGGGGGCAAGGAGACCGTGCTCGGGGAAGTGACCGCCGAGGACGTGAAGGTCACTGCAATGCATCCCGAGCAGCGCTGCACCGTGGCCTCGGTTTCCGGGCACGCGATGTACGAGCGCTCGAGCCCTTACTTCGAGCATGTCGCCGGCGGTACGCTCGACATGTCGGAATGCCGCTACGAGCAGGTGTCGGAGAAGACCACGCGCATCACCGGTGCGCGCTTCAAACCCGCGGCGGAGTTCCGCGTCAAGCTCGAAGGCGCGGGCAAGGTGGGCGAGCGCTACGTGGGCATGGTCGGCATCCGCGACCCTTACACGATCCGCAACGTCGACCAGGTGATCGAGTGGGCGCGCGCTAATGTGCGCGAGCGCTTCGGCGAGCGCGGCTATGAGCTTTACTACACCGTGTACGGGCGTAACGGCGTCATGGGCGAGCTCGAGCCGCTCAAGGACCGCCCGGCGCACGAGCTCTGCATCCTAGTGCAGGGAGTCGCGCCGAGCGCCGAGATGGCCGAGGAAGTGTGCATGACCGGGACGCGGCAGATGTTCTACGCGCGGCTGCCCGACGTGAAGGGCTCGGCGGGCGGCGTGGCATTCGCTCTGGACGAAGTGCTGCGCGCGAGCCCAGCGCACCGCTGGACACTCAACCACACGCTGCGCTGCGATCACCCGATGGAATTGTTTACGACCAAAGTCGTGGAAGTGGCATGAAGCTTTCGCAGCTCGCGAAGACGGTGCGCAGCAAGAACGCCGGCGTCGACCTGATCACGTTCGACATCATTTTCCGCGAGCGCGATGCGTACGAACGGGTGAAGCGCGCACGCGTGCTCACCCGCGAGACGGTAGCGAAGCTCTACGGCCTCGCGCCCGAGCGCATCGTCGACTTTGTCGAGTTTGACCCGGCCTTCGCCATCAAATTCACGATCACGCGCCTGCGCCCGAGCGGCAGCCCGGGCGACCCGGACATCTTCGGCTC
>DATFEI010000292.1:0-10905 GCA_035251315.1 Burkholderiales bacterium
GGTGCCGTCGTCGAGCACCTTGCCAGCCGCATCGCACCACGGCGTATACGCCACCTGCCCCACTTTCAGTTCATGAATACTTTTTGTAACAACAAGATCGAGGAGCCGCACCGCGTCCTTGCCGCGCACGCGGTACTTGTAGAGCGGCGAGACGTCGAAGAGCGCCGCCGAGCCGCGAATGGCGTGGTACTCGCGCTCGTGGGAAAGCTCGTAGGAGCTCGCGACTACGTACCCCGCCCAACGGCGCCAGGCGTAGCTTGCGCAGAGCGCTGCGGTGCGCTCGTGGAAAGGGGTGGTCTTCAGCAACTAAAGGCGAGCGCCGGTCTGCTCGTCGAAATAGTGCGCGTACTCCGGACGATAGCGCAAGGCAAGCTTGCCTGCGCGCGCGTCCATGGACGAATGAAGGCGTGCCGCAATTCTTGTTCCATTGTCCAGATGACCGTACACGAGGGTGTCGGCGCCCAGGGGCTCGATGAGATCGATATCGGCCACCAACTTCGCCTCGGACTCGGTGGAAGGCTCGAGGTGCTCCGGGCGAATGCCGAACAGCACTTTTCGCCCGTCGCGCTCCTGCGGGATGAGGTTCATCGGCGGCGAGCCGATGAACGCGGCGACGAACGTGGTGGCGGGCCTGGCGTACACCTCGAGCGGCGCGCCGATCTGCTCCGCGCGCCCGGCGTTCATCACGATCATGCGGTGCGCGAGCGTCATCGCTTCCACCTGGTCGTGCGTCACGTACAGGCTGGTGGTTCCGAGGCGCCGGTGCAGCGCCTGGAGCTCCGCGCGCATCTGCACGCGCAGCTTCGCGTCCAGGTTGGACAGCGGCTCGTCGAACAGGAACACCGCGGGCTCGCGCACGATCGCGCGCCCCATCGCCACACGCTGGCGCTGCCCGCCGGAGAGCTGTCTTGGTTTTCTTTGCAGGAAATCCTTTAATTCCAAAATCGCGGCAGCCTTCTGCACCCGCGTCTCGATTTCTTGCTTCGAAAATCCCTTGATCCGCAGCCCATACGACATGTTGTCGTACACGCTCATGTGGGGGTAGAGCGCGTAGTTCTGGAACACCATCGCGATGTCGCGGTCCTTGGGCTCGAGGTCGTTCACGACCCGCTTGCCGATGCGGATTTCGCCGGAGGTGATCGGCTCCAGGCCCGCCACCATGCGAAGCAGCGTCGACTTGCCGCATCCTGAAGGGCCGACGATGACCACGAACTCGCCGTCGGCAACCTCGGTGGTGACGCCGTGGATCACCTCGAGTCCGGCATAGCTCTTCCTCACCTCCCGGAAGGAAATCTCGGCCATTATTTCTCTGTCTCCACCAGGCCCTTCACGAACCAGCGCTGCATCAGCAGGATCACAATGGCGGGCGGCAGCATGGCGAGCATGGCGGTGGCCATGATCAGGTTCCACTCGTTGGTGGCATCGCTGCCGACGATCATGCGCTTGATGCCGATCACCGTGGTGTACATCGACTCGTCGGTGGTGATGAGCAGCGGCCAGAGGTATTGGTTCCAGCCGTAGATGAACTGGATGACGAAGAGCGCCGCGACGCTGGTCTTGGAGAGCGGCAGCAGCACGTCCCAGAAGAAGCGCATCGGCCCCGCGCCGTCGATGCGCGCCGCTTCGGCGAGCTCGTCCGGGACGGTCAGGAAGAACTGCCGGAAAAGGAACGTGGCGGTGGCGGAGGCGATGAGCGGCAGCGTGAGGCCGAGGTAGGAGTTGAGAATGCCGAGGTCCGCGGCCACCTTGAAGGTCGGAATGATGCGCACCTCGACCGGCAGCATGAGGGTGATGAAGATCACCCAGAAGAACGCCATGCGCAGCGGAAAGCGGAAATACACGATGGCGAAGGCCGAGATGATCGAGATCGCGATCTTGCCAAGCGCAATGCCAAGCGCCATGACCGTGCTGTTGAGAAGCATGGTGCCCACCGCCGCCTGCGAGCCCTTGGTCGAGCCCGCGGAGAGGGCCTGCCGGTAGTTCTCGATCAGCTGGTCGCCCGGCACGAGCGGCATCGGCACCTCCAGGATGCGCTCCAGGCTGTGCGTCGAGGCGACGAAGGTGACGTATACGGGGAAGGCGATGAGCAGCACGCCGAGGATCAGCACGGCATGCGAAAGCACGGTGAGGAGCGGCCGTCTCTCGACCATTAGTACTGAACCCGCCGCTCGATGAATCGGAATTGCACAACCGTCAGGGCGATCACGATGAGCATGAGGATCACCGACTGCGCCGAGGAGCCGCCCAGGTCGGCGGCCTTCACGCCGTCATGGTAGACCTTGTAGACGAGGATCTGGGTGTCCTGCCCCGGCCCGCCCTGCGTGGTGGCGTCGATGAGGCCGAAGGTACCGAAGAAGGCGTACACCACGTTGATCACGAGCAGGAAAAACGTGGTCGGCGAGAGCAGCGGGAACACCACGCTCCAGAAGCGCCGCGCCGGCCCGGCGCCGTCGATGGCCGCCGCCTCGATGAGCGAGCGCGGAATCGCCTGCAAACCCGCCAGGAAGAACACGAAGTTGTAGCTGATGTGGTTCCACACCGCCGCCATCACCACGAGCAGCATCGCCTGCTCGCCGTCGAGCAGCCAGTTCCACTCGATGCCGAACCAACCCCGGAGCGCATAGGTGACGATGCCGATCGAGGGCGCGAACAGGAAGGCATAGAGCACACCCGCCACCGCGGGCGCCACCGCGTAGGGCCAGATGAGGAGCGTCTTGTAGCCCATCGCGCCTCGCACCACCCGATCGGCCATCAGCGCGAGCAGCAGCGAGGCGGCGAGGCCCAAGACCGCCACCAGCACGCTGAACACCGCGGTGACGCGGAAGGAATTGAGGTAGTGCGGGTCGCCGAAGAGCGCGACGAAGTTCTGCAGGCCGACGAACTGGGTCTTCAGGCCGAAGGCGTCCTGCAGCTGGAACGAGTACCACACCGCCTGCGCCGCGGGCCAGAAGAAAAAGACGAGCGTGATCGCGATCTGCGGCGCGACCAGCGCGTAGGGCAGCCAAGCGGAACGGAAAACGACTCTTTTTTCCATCCCGCCCGGCGTTGCCTAGGGGTTACTTGTTCGCTGCTTCGAACTGTCGCAGGATCTCGTTGCCGCGTCGCACCGCGTCGTCGAGCGCGGCTTTCGCGCTCTTCCGGCCGGCGAAAGCCGCCTCCAGCTCTTCCTCGATCACCGTGCGCCCCTGCACGAAATTGCCGAAGCGCAGGCCCTTGGAGTTTTCCGTGGGCGACTTGTTGGTGAGCTGTCGCACCGCCATGTCGCGGCCCGGGTTCTTGTCGTAGAAGCCCGATTTTCTCGTCAGCTCGAAGGCGGCCTGCGTGATCGGCACGTAGCCGGTTTTCACGTGCCAGTCCATCTGCACTTCCGACCGCGACAGGAAGGACATGAACTTCGCCACGCCCTTGTACTCCTCTGGCTTGCGGCCGCTCATCACCCAGAGCGACGCCCCGCCGATGACCGAATTCTGCGGCGCGCCCTTCACGTCGTCGTGGTAGGGCAGGACGCTGATCTGCCAATCGGTCTTGCCGGTCTTGATGATGTTGCCAAGCGCGCCGGCGCTGATCGTCGCCATGGCGCATTCGCCGGCCGCGAACCTCGAGTCGGCCTGGTTGGTGCGACCGGCGTAGGTGAACAGCCCCCGCTTGGCCATGTCGGCGAGCATTTCGATGTGCTTCACGTGCACCGGCGAGTTGATCGTGAACTGGGTGTCGAGCCCGGCCATGCCGTTCTGCTTGGTGCCGATCGGCAGGTTGTGCCAGGCGCTGAAGTTCTCCACATGCACCCAGGACGGCCAGCCCGTCGTATAGACGCAGTTCTGGCCGGCGGCCTTCATCTTCTCGGCGGCGGCGACCAGCTCCTTCCAGGTCTTCGGCGGCACCGGCGGCAGGCCGGCCTGCTTGAACTTGTTCCGGTCGATGTAGAAGAGTGCCGTGGAGCTGTTGAACGGCAGCGACAGCATGTTGCCCTGCGGATCGCTGTAATAGCCCGTCACCGTCGGCAGGTAGGCCTTCGGGTCGAACGGCTCTCCCTGCTCCTTCATCAGCTGGTACACCGGCTTGATGGCGCCCTTGGCCGCCATCATGGTCGCGGTGCCGACTTCGAACACCTGCAGGATGTGCGGGGCCTGCCCGGCGCGGAAGGCGGCAATGGCCGCGGTCATGGACTCGGGATAGGACCCCCTGTACGAGGTCACGATCTTGTAGTCCTTCTGCTCGGCGTTGAACTTATTGGCCACTTCGTTCAGGGCCTCGCCGAGCTGGCCGCCCATGGAGTGCCACCACTGGATCTCGATCTGCGCCTGCGCCTGCGCAGCGCACAGCATTGCCGCCGCCAGGGTGGCGGCCAGTCTGGTGAATTTCATCGTCCCTCCTCGAGAGCTAAGGTTATTCCACGGTGACCGATTTCGCCAAGTTCCTCGGCTTGTCGACGTCGGTCCCCCGCGCCAGCGCGGTATGGTACGCGAGCAACTGTAGCGGGACGACATGAAGGATTGGCGACAGCAGCCCGTAATGCTCCGGCAGCCGGACGACATGCATTCCTTCAGAAGAAGAGATTTTCGTATCGGCGTCCGCGAATACGTATAGCTCACCGCCGCGCGCCCGGACTTCCTGCATGTTGGACTTGAGCTTCTCCAGGAGCGCGTCGTTCGGCGCCACGGTCACGACCGGCATCTCGCCGGTGACGAGCGCGAGCGGCCCGTGCTTGAGCTCGCCGGCCGGATACGCCTCGGCGTGAATGTAGGAGATCTCCTTCAGCTTCAATGCCCCCTCGAGCGCAATCGGGTAGTGCAGCCCGCGGCCGAGGAAAAGCGCGTCCTCCCGGACGGCAAACCGCTGTGCCCAGGCGATGATGGAGGGTTCGAGCGCGAGCACCGCTCCGAGCGCGGTCGGCAGATGGCGCAGCGCCTTGAGATGCCTTGATTCCTCCTGCGGATCGAGCCGGCCGCGCAACTTGCCCAATACCAATGAGAGCAGAAAGAGAGCGCACAGCTGCGTGGTGAACGCCTTCGTGGACGCCACGCCAATCTCGACGCCGGCATGCGTGAGGAACTGAAGCCGCGTCATGCGCATGAGCGCGCTGGAAGCCACGTTGCAGATGGCGAGCGTGCATTCCTGGCCGAGCGACCGGGCGTGCTTCAGCGCCGAGAGGGTATCGGCGGTCTCGCCGGACTGCGAGATCACCACGACGAGGGCGTTGGCGTCCGGGACGCTCGTGCGGTAGCGATATTCGCTCGCGATCTCGACGTTGCACGGAATGCCGGCGAGCTCCTCGATCCAGAAGCGGGCCACGAGGCCCGCGTAGTAGCTCGTGCCGCACGCCAGAATAAGCACTGACCGGACGTTGCGCAGCTGGCGCTCGGCGTCATCGCCGAATAGTTTCGCCGTGACTGCTGTCACGCTCTGGAGCGTATCGGCGACCGCGCGGGGCTGCTCGAAAATCTCCTTCTGCATGAAATGCCGGTAGGGCCCGAGCTCGGCGGCCGCGCCGCTCACCTTGACCGTGCGCAACTCCCGGGTCACTGCGCGTCCATCCGCACCCACGACCGACCATCCGCGCTCGTTGATCGCCACAACGTCGCCTTCCTCGAGGTAGGCGATGCGATCCGTTGTCCCGGCGAGCGCGAGGGCATCGGAAGCAACGAAGTGCTCGTTCTGCCCGACCCCGACAACGAGCGGGCTGCCGGCGCGCGCGCCCACCACGGTGCCCGGGTCTTTCTTCGACACTACGGCGATGGCATAGGCGCCTTTCAGGCGTTGCGCGGCGCGGCGCACGGCGTCGCGAAGGTCTCCGTGGTGGAGGCTGTGAACGAGGTGGGCGATCACTTCGGTGTCGGTTTGGCTCGCGAACTTATAGCCCTTCGCCTGCAGCTCAGCGCGCAATTCGTCATGGTTTTCGATGATCCCGTTGTGAACTACCGCGATTTCGCCGCGAGACACGATCGGATGGGCGTTCTCGGTCGCGGGCGCCCCGTGCGTCGCCCACCGCGTATGGGCGATACCGGTCTCGCCGGTCGTTTTCTGGGTCCTTGCCGCAAGGTCGTCGACCCGCGACACGGTCCGAATCAGCTCGAGGCTGCCTGCGTTCACCAGGGCAAGCCCGCACGAGTCGTAGCCTCGGTATTCGAGGCGCCGCAGCCCCTCGATCAGCACCGGAACGATGTCGCGCCGCGCCACGGCGCCAACGATGCCGCACATACGATCAGGTCTTTTTCCGGCGCGGCTTCCAGGCAGGAATGGAAACCTGCCGTGCGCGCGCCACGGTAAGCTGGTCCGCGGGCGTGTCCTTGTTGATGGTCGAGCCGGCGCCGATGTAGGAGCCGCGCGCGATGCGCACCGGCGCGACCAGCGTGGCGTCCGAGCCGATGAAGCAGTCGTCCTCGATCACCGTGCGATGCTTGGCCGCACCGTCGTAGTTACAGGTGATCGTCCCGGCGCCGACGTTCACGCGCGCCCCGATCTCGCTGTCGCCCAGATACGTGAGGTGATTCGCCTTTGATCCGGCTCCGAGGCGGCTCGCCTTCACTTCGACGAAGTTGCCGATGTGCACCTCCTCGGCGAGCGCGCTGCCGGGGCGCAAGCGCGTATACGGGCCGATGCGGCAGCGCTCGCCGATAATCGAATCTTCGAGGTGGCAGAAGGGCAGGATTTCGCTGCCCGCGGCCACCGAGACGTTCCTCAGGATGGAATTTGCGCCGACGCGCACGCCATCGCCGAGCGTCACGCGGCCGTGGAACACGCAGTTCACGTCGATCGAGACGTCGCGGCCGCATTCAAGCGTGCCGCGCACGTCGATGCGCGCCGGGTCCGCGAGCGTGACGCCCATTTCCAGGAGTTTCCGGGAGACGATCTCTTGGTAGCGCCGTTCCAGGGCGGCGAGCTCGGCCTTGGAGTTCACTCCGGCCGCCTCCCAGGCGTCCTCCACCTTCACCGCGGCCACCGGCACACTATCTCCGACCGCCAGAGCGACCAGATCAGTGAGGTAGTACTCCTTCTGCGCGTTGCGGTTGTCGAGCCTTTTAAGCCACGCCGAGAGTCGTTTTGCGCTAAGCGCATAGAACCCGGCATTGATCTCGCGGATTTCGCGCTCCACCGGAGAGGCGTCGCGCAGCTCGACCACGCGCTTCACGCGCCCCGCGACATCACGCACCACCCGGCCATAAGCGGCCGGCTCCTCGAGTTCGGCGGTGAGGAGAGCGAGCCCGTCGCCGGCGGCGTCGAGCAGGTGCCTGAGCGTCGCCACGCGCACGAGCGGCACGTCACCATAGAGCAGAAGCACCTGGGCGTCCGGGCTCACCCGCGGCATCGCCTGCATGACCGCATGGGCCGTCCCGAGCTGCTCGGCTTGCAGCACCCACTCGAGGTCCTCTTGCGGAAACGCTTGTTTCACTTGCGCAGCGCCGTGCCCATGTACGACGACGATCCGGCGCGGTGAAAGCTCGCGCGCGGTGTCCAGAACGTGCGCAAGCAACGGCCGGCCGGCAAGCGGGTGCAGTACCTTGGGAAGGCTGGAGCGCATGCGCTTGCCCAGCCCCGCCGCGAGAATGACGATCTCTAGCGCCATGCGTCTGATTCCGTGCCGATTCTAGCGTTTTCACCTAGACTCGGCCCATGGCCCAGGAGTACTTCGAGATCGTGTTCCGCATCATCGCGGCGCTCGCCGCCGGCGGACTGATCGGCCTCGAGCGCAGCCACCGCGGGCGTCCCGCCGGTTTTCGCACGCACGCGCTCGTTTGTCTCGCTTCGAGCCTGCTCATGCTCGTTACCGTCTACGAGAGCCATTGGTTTCCGCGAGAATCGGCCGCGCGCGTGATTCTCGACCCGACCCGCATGGCCCAAGGCATCATGACGGGCATCGGCTTCGTCGGCGCGGGCGCAATTATCAAGGAAGGCTTCACGGTGCGCGGCCTGACCACCGCGGCGTCGATCTGGATCACCGCGGCGATCGGGATCCTGACCGGCATCGGCTTTTACTTCGCGGCGCTCATCGGCACGGTTCTCGTCCTCGGCACGCTCTCGACCTTCCGCTGGATCGAGGCACGCCTGCCGACCGAGACGTACGCCATCTTCATGGTGCGCTTCAGACGCGACGCGTCGATGACGGAGCCGGCACTGCGTGAGCTGATCGAGTCCACCGGCTTTTCGCTCCACAACCTGAGCTACCGGCTGCATGGCGACCTCGGGCAGTTCGAGTACCGGATGGTGCTGCGCACACTCGTCGCAGCCAACGCACGAACGCTGTCCGACAAGCTGAACGCAGATCCATCGGTGCTGGAATTCCGCATCGCGCCTACGGGTGACTGAGGGCCAGGCGAGCGCCTTCGCCGCAACCGCGCTCGCGAACGTCGTACGCGAGTACCCCCGCCACGTCGCGCACCTCTTGACGCGGCCGGACGAGGATCTCGCTCCGCGCAAGGTGCACCCGGCGTTCTACGGCAGCTACGACTGGCATTCTGCCGTCCACATGCATTGGCTGCTCGTCCGAATCCTTCGCCTTTTTCCCGGAAAAAGTGAAATCGAAGTCGTACTGGACCGGCATTTTTCGCCGCCGGCGATGGCGGCGGAGCTCGCATATTTCCACACGCAGGCCGGCAAGACCTTCGAGCGCCCGTACGGGTGGGCCTGGCTGCTCGAGATGCAGGCCGAACTTCTCAGGCTCGGCCACGATCCCTGGTCAAGCGCGGTAGAGCCGCTCGCCGCCGAGCTCGCGCGGCGCATGGCCCGCTTCGTGAGCGCGGCCCCGTACCCCATCCGCGCGGGCAGCCATGGCAACACTGCATTCGCATGCCTGGTCGCGCTCGACTATGCGCGTACCGCGGCCGACAATAGATTCGAGGACGAGATCAAAGCCGCTTCTTTACGCTGGTATCGCCCCGACCGCGATGCGCCGCTAGCTTACGAGCCTTCGCTGGACGACTTCCTTTCGCCTTCCCTCATCGAAGCCGCGCTGATGCGCGAGGTCATGGCGGCAGATGAATTCCTCGGTTGGTCGAAAAGGTTCTTTTCCACCGATCCCGGCAAGCTCGAACTGCCGACCGTGGCGGACCGGACGGACCCTAAGCAAAGCCATCTCGACGGACTGTGCCTGTCGCGCGCGTGGTGCCTGAACAAGCTCGGTTACGCCACCGCAGCCCAGCGCCATTTGTCAACGGCGCTGCCTCATGTCGTGGGAGGAGACTACGCCGGCGAGCACTGGCTGGCATCGTTCGCCGCCCTTGCTCTAGGCGACGTTCCCTAGCGCGGCAGCTCCGAGAAGCCCATCAGGAACTCGTCCACGGCGCGCGCGCACTGGCGGCCTTCGCGAATCGCCCACACGACGAGCGACTGTCCGCGGCGCATGTCGCCTGCGGCGAACACCTTCGGGACCGAGGTGGCGTAGGCGCCGGGGCCCTCGGTCGGCGCCCTGGCGTTGCCGCGCTCGTCCCGCTGCACACCAAACTCCTCGAGCAGGCTCTGCAGCGGCGACACGAACCCCATCGCGAGTAGCACGAGCTCGGCCGGCATCTCGAAACCCGAGCCGGGGACCTCGTGCGGCTTGCCGTCCTTCCATTCCAGGCGCACCACCCGCAACGCCTCCACGTTGCCGTTCTTCCCCAGGAACTCCTTGGTGGCGATGGACCAGTCGCGGTTCACGCCTTCCTCGTGAGACGACGAGGTGCGTAGCCGCGTAGGCCAGTATGGCCATACCGGGTTTCGCTCCACATCGGGAGGCATCGGCAGCAGCTCGAACTGGGTGATCGATCTCGCGCCGTGCCGGTTAGACGTGCCGACGCAGTCCGATCCCGTGTCGCCGCCGCCGATGATCACGACATGCTTGCCGGCGGCGGAGAGGTCGCGAATCCCGGCGTCACCGGCGACGCGCTTGTTCTGCAGCGGCAAGAACTCCATGGCGAAATGCACGCCGTCGAGCCCGCGGCCCGGGATCGGCAGGTCGCGCGGCTGCTCGGCGCCGCCGGCGAGGACTATGGCATCGAACTCGGCGAGGAGCTTCTGCGGCGCGATGTTCTGGTGCGCGTCGTTCGGAATCGCGCTCCCCGGCCGCTGCACGCCGACGAACACCCCGGCGCGGAACTTCACGCCTTCGGCGCGCAGCTGCTCGAGGCGCCGGTCGATGACTGCCTTCTCAAGCTTGAAGTCCGGGATGCCGTAGCGCAGCAGGCCCCCGATGCGGTCGCTCTTCTCGAACACTGTGACCGCGTGCCCAGCGCGCGTGAGCTGCTGCGCGCACGCAAGCCCTGCGCCCCCCGAACCGA
The DNA here is from genome assembly GCA_035251315.1 of Burkholderiales bacterium. GTDB lineage: Bacteria > Pseudomonadota > Gammaproteobacteria > Burkholderiales > SG8-39 > SCGC-AG-212-J23. The sequence continues at coordinate 10,254 of DATFEI010000292.1, forward strand.
CGATCGCCACCTTCTTGCCGGTCTTGTGGGCCGCGAGCTGCGGCTGCACCCAGCCTTCTTCCCAGGCCTTGTCGATAATCGCGTGCTCTATCGACTTGATGCCGACCGGGTCGGCGTTGATGCGCAGCACGCACGCCTCCTCGCACGGCGCGGGGCAGATGCGGCCGGTGAACTCGGGGAAATTGTTGGTCGAGTGCAGCGTGTCGCTCGCCTGCTTCCAGTCGCCGCGGTAGACCAGGTCGTTCCAGTCGGGGATGATGTTGTTGACCGGGCAGCCCGACATGCAGAACGGGATGCCGCAGTCCATGCAGCGCGCGCCCTGCACGCCCGCGTCCTTGTCCGACAGGCGCAGGTAGAACTCCTTGTAGTGGTTCTTGCGCGCCTGCGGCGCCTCGTGCGGCTCCTCCAGGCGCTCGTATTCCATGAAGCCCGTGACCTTGCCCACTCGGTTTCCCTCAGTTTTCTTCTAGGCCGCGACTTTCTTCTGCTGCATCTCGGCCAGCGCGCGCCGGTATTCCTTCGGGAACACCTTGACGAACTTCGGCCGGACCTGGCTCCACTTTTCGAGGATCTCGGCGCCGCGCTTCGAGCCCGTGTAGCGCACGTGGTTCTCGATCAGCCGCTTGAGCCGCGCTTCGTCCTCGGCCTCGAC
>DATFEI010000037.1:0-3146 GCA_035251315.1 Burkholderiales bacterium
TCCTTGGCGAGCGCCGGCGCCATGATGCGCGCGACGTTGTCCGTGGCGCTGCCCGCGGCCTGCGGCACGATGAGGCGCAGCGGCCGCTCAGGAAAGTCAGCCAAAGCCGCCTGCGCCGTCACGGCGCAGGCGAAAAGCGCAATGTATTTCGTGTTCAGGGCTGGATCTGGCCGCGCACCTCGCCGCCCTTGTTTTGCGCGGTGTGCACGTTGACGTAGAGCCTGCCCGCTTTCAGGTCCGCGATCTGCTCCGGCGTGAGTTTGCGGCCGGCGGGCACGGTGTAGGTATCCCCCTTCTTGTCGAGAGGCACGATCACCGGCCCGTTGGTACCTTTGGCGCCGCGGTGGATATGCGCCATCGTGCCCTGCACCTCCTTGGTGGTGACGCTGCCGGTGATGGTGCCGTCGTCGGCGACGCGGAAGCTGCCCGACCCCGAGCCCGGCACGTTGAGCGGCGGCACTTCCTCGGCGCCCGACAGGTTCACCTTGATCGCACCGCTACCTGGCATCCAGTCGGGCATAGATGAGCAGGCGGAGAGCGCGAGCGCCGCGCCGGCGAGAACCAGTTTCGCTATCAGTTTGTTCATGGTCTCCTCTCTTGAGAAATCGCAACACGCGGGCGGCTAGAATATTCCTATGCCAACAATCGCTGCCTCCACGGCGCTTTCGCGCCTGCGGATTCTAGACTTTTCGCGCGTCAGGGCGGGGCCGACGTGCGTGCGCCAGTTCGCGGACTTCGGCGCCGATGTGATCAAGATCGAGTCGCCTCCGGGCGTCGACCCGAACGAAGGCATGGGTGGGCCGCGCCACGGCCCTGACATGCAGAACCTGCATCGCAATAAGCGTTCGATGACGCTCAACCTGAAGCTGCCGCAGGCGCGCGAGGTGCTCGAGCGCCTGGTGAAGACGGCCGACGTTGTCGTGGAGAATTACCGGCCCGACGTCAAGTACCGGCTCGGAATCGACTACGAGTCTTTATCCAAAATAAATCCAAGAATCATTCTCGCAAGCATCTCCGGCTTCGGCCAGGACGGGCCATACCGCGATCGGCCGGGGTTCGACCAGATCGCGCAGGGCATGAGCGGCCTCATGTCCGTCACCGGCCTTCCCGGCCAGGGCCCGGTGCGTACCGGCGCGGCGATCGCCGATCTCGCGGCTGGTCTCTACGCCGCGCTTGGGGTGATGACGGCGCTGCTCGAGCGCGAGAGCTCGGACAAGGGCCAGTGGGTGCAAAGCTCGCTTCTGCAGGCGGGGATCTCGTTGCTCGATTTCCAGGCGGCGCGCTATCTCATGAAGGGCGAGGTGCCGCCTCAGGTCGGCAACGACCACCCGACGAGCATGCCGACTTCGGCCTACCGCACGAAGGACGGCTACATCAATGTTGCCGCCTCGGGCGAGGGCATGTGGGCGCGGCTGTGCAAGGCCATCGGGCGAGAAGACATGCTCGAGGACCCGCGGTTCAAGGGCCTGCAGAAGCGCGCCGAGAATCGAAAACAGCTTAACGCGGCCATTGATGAGGCCTTGCAGAAGAAGACGAGCGCCGAGTGGATCGAGATCCTGAACACGGCAAGCGTGCCTTGCGGGCCGATCTACAGCGTCGACCAGGTGTTCTCCGACCCGCAGGTGAAGCACCTCGCCGTCGCCACCGAGGTCGAGCACGCGAAGCTCGGGCGCTTCAACGTGCTCGCGCAGCCGGCGCGGCTCTCACGCACTCCGGGGAAGGTGGTGGCGCCCACGCCGGAGGTGGGCGAGCATACCGACGAAATTCTGAAGGAGCTCAACTACAACGCGGCGGAGATCGCGAAACTCAGACAAGGAGGAGTGGTGTAATGATGAAGATGAAGTTTGTCTTGGCGGGACTCGCGCTCGTTGCGAGCTCGGCGTTCGCGCAGTATCCGAGCCGTCCGATCACCCTGGTGGTGGGCTTCGCGCCGGGGGGCGGCACCGATACCGTGGCCCGTGTGATGCAGGGCCCGCTCGGCACCCGACTTGGTCAGCAGGTCATCGTCGACAACAAGCCAGGCGCCGGCGGCAACATCGCCACCGACATGGCAGCGAAAAGCGCTCCGGACGGGCATCTCCTGCACCTCGCCAACGTCGGCTCGCTCACCGTCGCGCCGCACCTCGTCTCCAACCTGCCCTACGACCCCATGCGCGACCTTGCGCCGGTGTCGATAGCGGTGATCTTTCCGAACCTGGTGGTGATCCATCCCACGGTGACGGCGAACACGCTGCAGGAGTTCATCAAGCTTGCCAAGGACAATCCCGGCAAGTACACCTACGGCTCCTCCGGCATCGGCGGCGCCGGCCACTTGGCGGGCGAGCTCCTCAAAATGATGGCGAAGGTGGACCTCGTGCACGTGCCGTTCAAGGGCGGCGGGCCGGCGATGCAGGCGATGCTCGGCGGGCAGATCCACTCCTACTTCGCCACCCCGGTGGCGGCCGGGCCGCACGTCAAGGCGGGCAAGGCGAAGGCGCTCGCGACCACCGGCCCCAAGCGCGACCCGCTCATGCCCGACGTGCCGACCGTCGCCGAGTCGGGCTACCCCGGCTACGAGGCGACCAACTGGTACGCCTTCGTCGTGGCGGCGAAGACCCCGCCCGAGATCGTCGCGCGCCTCAACAAGGAAATCGTCGCGACGCTGAAGGACCCGCAGGTGGTCGACCTGCTGCGCAAGCAGGGCGTCGAGCCGAGCCCGAGTACCCCCGACGAACTGCGTAGCTTCATGAAGAAAGAGCTCGGCACCTGGGGCAAGGTGGTGAAGGAAGCGAACATTCAGGTGCAGTAACAGGACCGGGCACCGGTCTGGACTAAAGAATCGGGGTCTGAACCCCGATTCTTTTCTCAGACGCGGACGACGATCTTGCCGACGTGGGCGTCGGATTCCATCCGCGCTTTGGCGGCGGGAAGGTCCTTGAAGTCGTAGACGCGGTCGATCACGGGCTTGAGCTTTCCCGAGGCGAATAGCGGAAGGAAATCCCGGATGAAGCCCTGCACGGTGACGGCGCGCTGCGCGGCGGTGCGCATCTTGTTCGAGACCCCGAAAAGCTTGAGGCGCTTGGAGTGCAGCGCCTCGATGTCCATCTCGGCCTGCATCACGCCGTCGACGTAGCCGACGGTGGCGAGGCGTCCCTCGTAGCCGAGCG
>DATFEI010000027.1:0-18067 GCA_035251315.1 Burkholderiales bacterium
CACGTGCGCAAGCTCGCGGTCTGGCTGCCGCCGCAATACGACGGGTTCCGCGGCAGGCGACGCTTCCCGGTGCTTTACGACCTGGTCGGCTTCACCGGCTCGGGTCTCGCACACGCCAACTGGAAGCCCTTCGGCGACAACGTCCCGGAGCGCGCGGCGCGGCTCATCCGCGAGCAGAAGATGGGACCCGCGATCATCGTGTTCCCGGACTGCTTTACCGCGCTCGGCGGCAACCAGTACGTGAATTCCTCGGCGATCGGCGACTACGCGGACTACCTTACGCGCGAGATCATTCCCTTCGTCGACCGCGAGTTCCGCACCTTCGCGGGCAGGGAGCATCGCGGTTGCTTCGGCAAGTCCTCCGGCGGCTACGGTGCGATCCTCCACGGCATGAAGTACGCGACGTACTGGGGCGCGGTGGCCAGCCATTCGGGCGACGCCTACTTCGACTTCGTCTACTGGCACGACTGGCCGAACACGCTCAACGAGCTCGCCATACACCGCGTGCCCAAGCGCAAGCCCGGCCTCTACGACGCGCGCCAAGAGGCGAAGCGCAAAGGCATCGCCAAAGGAATGGACGACGGCCGCATCAAGCGCTTCCTCGCGCACGTGTGGAAGAAGGAGAAGCTCTCGGGGAAGGAAGGCCACGCCATCATGAACCTCTGCATGGCGGCGACCTACGACCCCGACCCGCGCGCGCCGCTCGGCTTCCGCATCCCCTTCAACGCCGAATCGGGCGAAGTGATCGAAGAGCGCTGGCGCAACTGGCGCCGCCACGATCCCATCCATCTTGTTTCAAAATACAAGAATAATTTGAAGTCGTTGCGCGGCATCTACATCGACTGCGGCTGGCGCGACCAGTACCACATCCACTACGGCTCGCGAATCCTGTCCAAGCGCCTCGCCGAGGGCGGCATCCGGCACCGCTACGAGGAATTCGACGACGACCACTCCGACATCGACTACCGGATGGACGTGAGCCTGCCGTTTCTCTCCAAAGCGCTGCGCTAGGCCCCTATGACGCGATGTACGCGCGCAGGGCCTGCGCCTCCTGCGCGGCCTCGTTGAGCTTCACCTTCACCAGGTCGCCGATCGACACCAGCCCGAGCAGCTTGCCGTCCTCCGCCACCGGCAGGTGGCGGAAGCGGCGCTCGGTCATCAGGCCGAGCGCTTCGTCGACCGGCATCGACAGGCGTCCGAGCACCACGCTGCAGGTCATGCGCGCCTCGACCGACAGCTTGTCGAAATCGCGGTCACCGTCGGCATAAAGGCGCACCACGTCGCGCTCGGTGAAGATGCCGACCGGGCAACCCTCGGCGTCGGGCACCATCACCGCGCCGACCTTCTCGGCGTGCATGGTGCGGATCGCGTCGGCGATGCTCGACTTGGCCGAAACCGTGACTACGCGGGGGCCCTTGGCCGCCAGCACGTCTTTCAGGTTCATTGACGCCTCCTGGGTTGCTGCGCTTCCTCGATTCTAAGGCTGGGAGCGCTGAATATTTATGCTCGCAGACCTGTTAGTGCGCGCAATCGCCCCCATATACCCCTCGGTTAGAAGTTTCACTGGAGAACAAGATGCTAAATATCACCCGTTTCAATCCGCTCGAGGATACGTTCGACAACCTGTTCCGCGGTCTCCCCGTGTGGATCCCCAGCCCCGAGAGGCGCCCGGCCACGCCGGCGCAGTTTCGCATGGACGTCACCGAGAACGAGAAGGAATATCAGGTCCTTGCCGAAATGCCGGGCGTCAAGAAGGAAGAGATCAGCATCACCATCAACGGCAACGAAGTCGCGGTATCCGCTGAAGTGAAGCACGAAAAAGTCGTCAAGAACGGCGACACGGTGCTTTGCGCCGAGCGCTATTACGGCACGATCAAGCGCCAGTTCTCCCTCGGGCAGGAGGTCGACGAAGCGAGTGCTCAGGCGAAGTACCACGACGGCGTCCTGGAGCTTACGCTGCCGAAGAAAGCTGCGGCGGCGGCGAAAAGGCTCGCCGTGCATTGAGCGCCTCGAACACCACGCAACCTGCAAAAACCCCGCTTCGGCGGGGTTTTTGTCGATTGGGCCGCGTATAACGTTTGCCTGTGACCGGCGCTTCCGAGCTCGAAAGCGTGATGCGCTACCACGAGCGCACCAAGCATCACTTCAACCGCTTCGCCCCCGGGCCCGGGCGGCTCGACTGGGCGAACCAACCCGATCCGTTCCGGCGCTACGCCGGCGCGGCGCTCGCGCGGCTGCCGCTCCTCGCGCCGGACGAGGAGCCGGTCTCGCCCGCGTACGAGGATCTTTTCGCGCCGGGACGCGTGCGCGCCGCGCCGCTCACGCTGCGCTCGCTGTCGCGCCTGTTCGAATACTCGCTCGCCCTCTCGGCGTGGAAGCAGGCGGGCGCCACGCGCTGGGCGCTGCGCGCGAACCCGTCGAGCGGCAATCTCCATCCGACCGAGGGCTACGTGCTGATCGGCGGAATTTCCGAGCTCGGCGCGCTCCCGGGCCTGTTCCACTACGCGCCGCTCGAGCACGGCCTGGAACGCCGCGCCGACTGCCCGCCGCAGCTCTTCGAGCGATTGATGCATGGTTTTACAAGCAACACATTGTTAGTTGGCTTGTCGTCGGTCTACTGGCGCGAGGCCTGGAAGTACGGCGAGCGCGCCTTCCGCTACTGCCAGCACGACGCCGGCCACGCCATCGGAGCGCTGCGCATCGCCGCAGCGGCGCTCGGCTGGTCGGCGAGGGTGCTCGACGAGGTGGCCGACGAAACCCTCGAAGCGCTGCTCGGCCTGGACCGGATCGGTGACTTCGACGGCGCCGAGCGCGAAAGCGCCGAGCTTCTGATGGCGGTAGGGCCTGGAAAACTCGTCAAGAATACTGTTGACGTAAAGGCGGTGCAGCAGCTCAGAGCGCAGCGCTGGTACGGAAGCGCGAACCGGTTGAGCCGCGACGACCCGGTCAATTACGAAGCGATGGACCACGTCGCCGCGGCGTCGCGAAAGCCGTGATTTCCGCCGCCCAGATCATCCGGCAGCGGCGGAGCCTCCTCGCCTGCGACGGCAAGACCTCGATCCCGGCCGAGCGCTTCTACCGCATGCTCGCGCGGACGCTGCCGGTGCCCTGGGACGCGATCCCCTGGAGCCCGGCGATCCACTTCGCCCTCTTCGTGCACCGCGTGGACGGCATCGAGCCGGGTCTCTACGCGATGGCGCGCGATCCCGGGAAGGTCAAGGCGCTGAAGGCCGCGATGCATGCGCACTTCGCGTGGGAAGCGCCGTCGGGTTGCCCCGCGGAGCTACCGCTCTTTCTCCTCGAGCGCGGCGACGCGCGCGAGCTCGCGACCCAGGTGAGCTGCCGCCAGGAGATCGCGGGCGAGGGCGCGTTTTCGCTCGGCATGCTTGCGGAGTACCAAGCGAGCCTCGTCGCGCACGGGCCGTCGTTCTACCGGCGGCTCTTCTGGGAGGCGGGCGCGGTCGGCCAAGTGCTGTATCTCGAGGCCGAAGCTGCCGGGGTGCGCGCCACCGGCATCGGCTGCTTCTTCGACGATCCAGTGCACCAGGTCTTCGGCTTGCGGGACCTCGCCTTCCAGTCGCTCTACCACTTCACCGTCGGCGGCCCGGTCGACGATCCGCGCCTCACCACGCTGCCCGCCTACGGCCGCCGGGTGAAGGCGCGGCCGCGCGGGATGGACCTGCCCTAGGGCAGGCACGCTCCTTCACCAGCTTTTGCGCAAACTCCAGGACTGGTCTGTGTTACAGTGGAGCCCGCAGGATCGTCAAGAAGTGAACGCTCGTCCCTTCCAAGGCCGCCCAAAGCGGTCCATCTAGTGGCAGTCAATTCCTTCCTTTGAACATCGTGCCCGCTTGCGAGGCTCGGACAGCCTTGCGCAATCGCAGTAACTTAGGAATGGAAATGACCATGGCAACAGGTACCGTGAAGTGGTTCAACGACTCGAAAGGCTTCGGATTCATCACGCCCGATGACGGCGGCAAGGATCTCTTCGCCCATCACACCTCGATCCAAGGATCGGGCTACAAGTCGCTGAAGGAGGGTCAGAAGGTCTCCTTCGATGTCACGCAGGGCCAGAAAGGCCCCGCCGCGGCCAACATCAAGCCGCTGTAAGGCTTCGGCCGCACCACAAAGCCGCCTCCGGGCGGCTTTTTTCTTTTTGGCGGCGGCGCAGCCGCCTCGCGTCTCCTCCCAGACCCTAGTGGGCGTGCAGCTGCCGGTCGAGCGCGAGCAGGAGCGCGTTCACCCCCGCCGCGAAGGCGACGAGGAGGAGCGTGAGCGCGAGGATGCGCTCGATGTTGTGCAGGCTCATCGCCTGCATGAGGAGGTGGCCGAGGCCGTGCTGGGAGCCGAACATCTCACCGAGGAGCGTGCCGATGAGCGCGAGCGAGAAACCGACGCGGATGCCGGTGACAATCTCGGGCAGCGCGGCCGGGACCAGGATCCTCCAAAACAACGTCCAGGGCGGCAGGCGCAGGATGCGTGCGGTGCGCAGGTGGGTGGGGTTGATGTTGCGCACCGCGTTCATGGCGAAGATCGAGATAGGCACGATGCCGTGGATCGCGCCGAAGGCTACCTTCGCCGGCATACCGATGCCGAAGATAAGCAGGATCACGGGATAGAGCGTGACCTTCGGGATCGAGTAGAGCGCGACCAGGATCGGCTCGGCGACCTCGCCGGCGAAGCGTGCCGCGCCGAGCGGCACGCCGACGAGGAGCCCCACGACCACCGCGATGGCAAAGCCCTGCGCGAAGGCGAGGAGCGTCTCGCGCAGGTGCGGCGCGAAGCGCGCGTCGCCCAGCATGCCGGCGAGGATTTTGGCGGTCGCTGCCGGCGAGCGCAGCGCCACGTCGCCGACGATCCAGTACAAGATCTGCCAGAGCGCGAGCAGCAGGGCGACGAGGATGAGGGGTTCCTTCCACCTCATGCTAGGCGCGGCGGCGGCGCGCAAGCAGCCGCTTCTCCCAGACGTGCAGCGACATGTTCACGGCGATCACGAGAACCAGGATGAAGAGAATCATCGCGTACATCACGGCGTTGTCGAAGTTGTTGTATGCGAACGAGATCTCGTAGCCGATGCCGCGGCTCGAGGTGATGAACTCGGCGCCAATGACGCCGATGAAGGAGTAGGCGACCGCGAGCTTGAAGCCGGTGAAGACGTAGGGCGCAGCGCAGGGCAGGCGCACCTGAAGCGCGGTCCTGAGAGGTCCGAGGCGGTGCACTCGCGCGGTCTTCGCGAGCACCGCCGGCACGCGGTCGAGCCCGTTCAGCGTGTTAATGACGACCGCCATCACCGCGAGGAGAAAGCCGATCGCGACCTGCGGCAGATCGCCCAGGCCGAAGATCACGATGAGCAGCGGGTAGAACGCGTACATCGGCACCGCGTAGTAGGTGGCGAAGAGCGGATCGAGCACGCGGCGCGCGGCGGCAAAGCCGTGCAGCGTGGTGCCGAAGACGACGCCAGCAACGCTCGACGCGGCGATGGCGATGCCGACATTGGTCAGGGTCGCGCCGATGTCCGCCGCGAACCTGCCCGAGGCGAGGATCCTGGCGAGCGACTCGGCCATCGCCGAGGGTGCGATGACGGTGAAGCTCGGGATGACGCCGAGCCGGCACAGGGTTTCGAGCAAAAGAAGCAGAAATAGCAGCACTCCGAGCCTTGCCAAACCCGTTTTGCTCATGCGCGTCCCAGCGCGCGGATCGACTCGCCGCGCAGCAGCGTCCAGATGCGGCTCGTGATGCGACCGAAGGACTCGTTGGCGACGATGGTGGAATCGCGGCCGCGCGGCCAGCCGGTGGCGATCACGTCGAGGAAGCGGCCCGGCCGCGCCGACATCACCCCGACGCGGTCGGCGAGCATGGTGGCTTCGTCGAGCGAGTGGGTAATGAGGAGGATCGTCGCGCCGGTCTCGCGCCACAGACGAAGCAGCTCGTCCCCCATGAGGAGCCGCGTCTGCTGGTCGAGCGCGCCGAAAGGCTCGTCAAGCAGGATGAGCCGCGGTTTGAGCACGAGCGTGCGCGCGATGCATACGCGCTGGCGCATGCCGCCCGAAAGCTGCGCGGGATACGCGCGCGCGAAGTCCTTGAGCCCCATGAATTCAAGCGCGTAGCCGACCTGCGCCGCAACGTCGGTGGCGCCGGCGCCGGCCTGGCGCAGGCCGAAGGCGATGTTGTCGTGGACGTTGAGCCAGGGAAAGGTCGCGTCCTCCTGGAACACGACGCCGATACCCGGAGGCACCTGGCCCTTGACCAGAGTGTTCTCGAATTTGACCTCGCCCGCGGTGGCTGGGAAAAGCCCAGCTATTACATCGAGAAGCGTCGACTTGCCGCAGCCCGACGGTCCTACCACCGCGAAGAACTCGCCGCGCGCGAGATCGAGGTCGACCGGACCGAGGGCGTGCACCTCGCCCTGGCCGGCGCGCGCGGGGTAGACCCGCGTCACGCCGCGCAGCGCGACATGGCTCACTTCTTCTTCGTCTTAAGGTCGTCCGGGAGGAACGATTCGTCGATGAGCTTCGACCAGTCGGGGTCGCCCTTCAGCGCGCCGACGATCTTCTGCGCGCGGATCATGTTGTCCATGGTGTCGATGCGCAGGTCGCCCGGGCCCCAGTAGGGCACGCCGCCCTTTTTCTCCGAAGCGAGAAGGTTCCTGATCGTGCTCTCGGCGACCGCCGGCTCGAGGTTGTAGGCCTTGGCGACGGCGAGCGCCGACTCCTTCGGGTTCGCGTACATGTATTCGACCGCCTTGCGCCGCCCGCGGATGACGCCGCGGATGAAATCGCCCTTGGTCTTCGCTGCCTCGGCGGTGGTCACGCCCACCACGTTCGAAAGCGCCGGCAGGATGTCGGGCGCCGCGGCGATCAGCTTGTACTTGCTTTGGTTCGAGGACCACAGCGGCTCGGCGACCGGCACGACGTCGACGCCGCCGATCTCGAGCATGGTCAGGCCCGCGCCAAAGCCGCCGGTGCGCACGAGCTCGACCTCGCCCTCTTTCAGGCCGAGCCGCTCCATGATAAGGAAAGCGAGCGCCTGGCTCGTCGAGCGCGGGTTCGTGTAGCCGAGCTTGCGGCCTTTCAGGTCTTTGAGCGAAGCGACGGGCGACTTCGGCATCGCCACCCAGTAGAACTCGGCGACCGTGTGCACGTTGCCGCTCACGATCCTGAGGTCCGCGCCGCCCTGCACCGCCGACACCACCGCCGACACCGCCGCCTCGCCGTAGGCGAGCTTGCCGCCGAGCAGGTTGCGGATCGTGGTGCCGCCGCCGTCGGAGGTGAGGACGCCGTCGACGTTCACCCCGGCTTCCTTGAAGAAGCCCTTGTCCATCGCCACGGCAAACGGCATGCCGTTCGTGGTGACGCCATAGTTCGAGACGACGACACTCTCGGCGTGCGCAGTGGCAAGCGCTTGCACGGCCACGCACACAAAGACAAGCAGCGCTTTTCTCATGATTCCTCCTCGTCGGAAGAGTGTAGCGAGAGAGCGCGGCAAACAAAAGCCGTGGCGATGCCCTCGGCCCAAGCCCCCAAAGAGCTTGACCCGCCGTGGGCAGCGCTCACGCGAACGTGATGCCCTGTGCGGAGAGCGGCAGCGAGCGCACGGGCTTGCCGTTCAGCGCGAGGAGCGCGTTGGCGAGCGCGGGCGCGATTACCGGCGTGGCGGGCTCGCCGACGCCGGTCGGCTTGTCCTTCGAGGGCACGATGACCGTCTCGATGCGCGGCATCTCGTTCATGCGCAGCACCGTGTAGTCGTGGAAGTTGGACTGCTCGACCATGCCTTCTTTCAGCGTGATCGCGCCGGCGAGCGCGGCCGAGAGGCCGTAGCCGATGCCTGACTCCATCTGCATCGCGACGATGTTCGGGTTCACGGCGACGCCGCAGTCCACAGCGCAAATCACCTTTTCAATTTTCAACGAGGATTCGGTTCTTGAAACTTCCACAACTTGGGCGACGTACGTGTTGAACGACTCGTGCACCGCGATGCCGCGCGCGCGGCCCGCGGGAAGAGGCTTGCCCCAGCCCGCGTGCTTTGCGGCGGCCTCGAGCACGCCCTTATGCCGCGGGTGCTTGGCGAGGAGCGCGCGGCGCAGCTCGAACGGGTCCTTCTTCGTCTGGCGCGCGATCTCGTCGAGGAAGCACTCGGTGGCGAACGCGGTGTGCGTCGACCCGACCGAGCGCCACCACTGCACCGGCACGCCCATCTTTGGAGAGTGCAGGAGCACGGCGAGGTTGGGAATCGCGTAGGGCAGGTTGGAGGCGCCCTCGACCGAGGTGGCGTCCACGCCGTCCTTCACCATCACGCTCTCGAACGCGGTGCCGGAGAGGATCGACTGGCCGACGATCACGTGCTTCCACGCGACGAGGTTGCCTTGGCCGTCGAGGCCCGCCTGGAGCGTGTGGTAGTACATCGGCCGGTAGAAGCCGGCGCGCATGTCGTCCTCGCGGCTCCAGACGAGCTTCACCGGCGCTTTACCACCGATCGCTTTCGCGATCGCCGCGGCCTCGAGCACGAAGTCGGACTTGGGGTTTGCGCGCCGGCCGAAGCTGCCCCCGGCGTAGAGCTGGTTCAGCTTCACCTGCTCGGGCTTGAGGCCCAGAAGCTGGGCGACAACCGCCTGGTCGACGGTCTGGAACTGCTCGCCGTTCCAGATCTCGCAGCCCTCGGCCGAGAGCTGCACCACGCAGTTCATCGGCTCGAGCGCGGCGTGCGCGAGATAAGGGAACTCGTAGGACGCCTCGAGCGTCCTTGCAGCATTCTTCAACGCGGCTTCCGCGTCGCCGTCCTTGCGCGCGGAAAGGCCGGGCGTGGCGGCCAGCGCTTTGTACTGGGACATTATTTCTGCAGAACCAAGACGGAAAGCATTGCTTTCATCCCATTCCGCAGTGAGCGCATCGCGGCCTTGCTTCGCGGTCCAGTAGTCTTTCGCGAGCACCGCGATGCCGTCGCTCACCGGAGTGGAGAAAGCCACCACTTCCTGCACGCCTTTCACCCCCTTCGCCTTCGCCGCGTCGAAGCTCTTGAGCTTCGCGCCGAAGCGCGGCGGGTGCAGCACGACCGCGGTGAGCATGCCGGGCAGCTTTACGTCCTGCGTAAAGAGCGCGGTGCCGTTCGACTTCGCACGCGCGTCGGTGCGGCGCGCGGGCTTGCCGATCAAGACGAAATCCTTCGGGTCCTTGAGCTGGACGTCGGCGGGGACGGGCTGTTTCGCCGCGTCCGCCGCGAGTTGACCAAATGTCGCCCTGCGGTCCCTCCAGGACACCACTCCCTTTGAAACCCGGATTTCCGAAGCCGGCGCTTTCCATTTCTCGGCGGCGGCGGCGACGAGCATGGCGCGCGCTGCGGCGCCCGCTTTGCGCATCTGCTCGTAGGAGTTCGGGATCGCGGTGCTGCCGCCGGTGCCCTGCGCCGGGCCCCAGAAGAGATTGTTGTACTGCTTGGCGTCGGCGGGCGCGCCAACAGCGCGGATTTGCGACCAGTCGGCGTCGAGCTCCTCGGCCACCAGCGTCGGAAGCCCGGTGTAAGTACCCTGTCCCATCTCGAGGTGCTTCACCACCACGGTCACCGTGTTGTCGGTACCGATGCGGACGAAGGCGTTCGGTTGGAAGGGCTTCGCGGCAGCGACGCCAACGGTCTTGCCGGGGCCGGACTGCGCGAGCGCTTCGGGAAGATGCACGCCGAGGAGCAGCGCGCCCGAGGCCTTGAGGAAGTCGCGACGGCTTTCGTTGGTAATCATGCGAGGCTCCCGGCGGCGCGCTTGATGGCCGCACGGATGCGCGGGTAGGTGGCGCAGCGGCAGAGGTTGCCGCTCATCGCCTCGTCGATGTCCGCGTCGGTCGGTTTCGGCTTAACGGCGAGAAGCGCCGCGGCGGCCATCACCTGCCCTGACTGGCAGTAGCCGCACTGCGGGACGTTCTCGGCCACCCATGCCGCTTGCACGGCTTTGCCGACGCGGGTCGCGCCGATGGCTTCGATGGTGGTGATCTTCTTGCCGGCAACCGAGGACGCCGGCGTGGTGCAGCTTCGCGTCGGCTGTCCGTCCACATGCACGGTGCAGGCACCGCAGAGCGCCATGCCGCAGCCGAACTTCGTGCCGGTCATGTTCAGGTAGTCGCGCAGCACCCAAAGCAGCGGCGTGTCAGCCTCGGCATCGGCCTGCACGCGCTTGCCGTTGACGTTCAGTGTGATGATGGCCCTTCTCCCGTTGCATCATCATCCTCCTCAATTCGACCTGCGGATCGTTACAACCGTAATACGGGCGCGGCGGCGGCAGCCGAGGCTAGAATCGCCGCTCCCACCTGCGCGAATTTACAAGGAGCCCGCAATGCTGACGCTTTTCTATGCCCCCGGCGCTTGCTCGATGGCGGCGCATATCGTGCTTGAGGAGAGCGCCGAGAAGTACGAGGCGAAGCGCATGGATCTCGCCAAGGGCGAGCAAAAGACCGCCGAGTACATGAAGATCCATCCGCTCGGCCGCGTGCCCGCGCTGAAGCTCGACGACGGCTCGCCGCTCAGCGAGAACACGGCGATCCTGCCCTTCCTCGGCAAGCGCTTCGGCCTGTGGCCGGCCGATCCGGTGAAGGAGGCGCGCGCGCTTGCTGTCGTCGGCTTTTTCGCCTCCACCGTCCACCCCGCGCACGCACACATCGGCCGCCCCGAGCGCTACACCGAGGACAAGTCGGCCTTTCCCGGCCTGCAGGCCATGGGCAAGAAGACTTTCCACGAGTATTTGAAGCAGATCGACGGCATGTACGCTGGGCGCGAGTGGCTGTCTGACAAGTACTCGGTGCTCGATCCCTATGCGTTCGTGTTCTACGTCTGGGGCGTGCGGCGCGAGCTGCCGATGGCCGAGCTCAAGAGCTACAGCGCCTTCAGGGACCGGATGATGAAGCGCCCGGCCGTGCAGCGCGTCGTGGCCGACGAGGGCGTCAAGGTGGCCTGAAGGGGGGCGCGCGCACCCACCACAGCTGCGCAAGATTCTCCAAGCGGCCCGCACCACGGCGCAGCTACGCTCGGGCCATGGCATCCATTCGCAAGGAATTCGCGCTCGCCGCGCCCGCCGAGGCCGTGTGGGCGGCGTTGCGCGATGTGGGCGAGGTGCATAGGCGCCTCGCGCCGGGGTTCGTCACCGATTGTCGCATGGACGGGTGCGAGCGGATCGTCACCTTCGCCAACGGCGCGGTCGCGCGCGAGCTGATCGTGGACGTGGACAACAACGCGCGGCGGCTCGCGTACTCGGCGCGCACGCCGAGCATCGAGCACCACCACGCCTCCGCGCAGGTCTTCGACGACGGACCCGGACGTTGCAGGGTGTCGTGGGTCGCCGACGTGCTGCCTTTCGCGACCGCGATGGTGATCAGCGCGATGATGGACGAAGGCGTCGCTGCCATGAGGAAAACGCTCGAGTCACATTCGCAGCCGGCATAGAAAGATCGCGAGTAGAGTTTCGTGGCATGCAGGCCACGACGCTCTACGCCGGCGACGCATTTTCGGTCTATGCCTACCGCTGCACCGCCGGTCCGGCGGACAAGCCGTTCGTCGAGGCGCACCGCGCGCACTCGCTTTCCTACGTGCGCCGCGGCAGCTTCGGCTGCCGCACGCTCGGCGGGGAGCACGAGCTGGTCGTGGGCGCGGTGATGGTCGGACGGCCGGGGCAGGAGTACACGGCGACGCACGATCACCACGCCTGCGGCGATGAGTGCCTGTCGATCAAGATGTCGGCGCAGCTTGCAGACACGTTCGGCAAGACGGTCTGGGATCTCGCTCGCGTGCCGCCGCTCGCCGAGCTGATGGTCGCGGGCGAGCTTGTCCAGGCGGCGGCGGAGGGACGCAGCGACGTCGGCGTGGACGAAGCGGCGCTGATGTTTGCCGAGAGATGCGCCACTATCGCTTCCCCGGGAAAAACCATCCCGTCGGAACCGAGAAAAGCCGACAAGCATCGGGCGGTCGAGGCGGCGCTGTGGCTGGAGGAGAATGCTACGGAGCCGGTCGGCCTCGAGGATGCCGCGCGGCAGGCGGCTCTTTCATCGTTTCACTTCCTGAGAAATTTCAAGAGCGTGCTCGGCGTGACGCCGCATCAGTATTTGGTGCGGTTGCGCCTGCGGCGCGCGGCCAAGCTTCTCGCCCAAGGCGGGATGCCGGTGACCGAGGTGGCGCTGGAGGCGGGCTTCGCCGACCTTTCGAACTTCGTGCGCACCTTCGGGCGCGCGGCGGGCGTCTCGCCCGCAAGATTCTCCAAGTACGCCGGAAAGCGGGCGAGTACAGTCGATTCATGTTTGACCACATCGGATTGAGAGTGAGGGACCTCGACGCCGCGGTGCGGCTCTACACCGCGATGCTCGCGCCGCTCGGCCACGAGCCGGGCTCGGCGGACGCAAGTTACGCCGGCTTCGGGCCGAAGGGCAAGCCGGTGCTGTGGCTGCACAAGGACGCAGCCGCAGGCGGAGCGCATGTCGCGTTCCGGGCGCCGGACAGGAAGGCGGTGGACGAGTTCTACAAGGAAGGCCTGAAGGCCGGCGCGAAAGGCAACGGCAAACCGGGGCTTCGCACCGACTACGCGCCGAACTATTACGCGGCGTTCCTCATCGATCTCGACGGCAACAACGTCGAGGCGGTGTGCTAGCTAATTCGCTCTCGTATCGAAAAAGGTCCAGCCGCAGTAGGCAAATTGGCAGGTCCGTTGCCGATGCAGTTTAGAGTTGCGTTGGACCCGGCGGCAAACACCATGTTCAAAAGTCGGCTTGCGTACACGATGGCATTTCCCGATCCGGAGACATCGAAGTCCAGAAATCCTGGCGTGGTGTTGACTTCATTGACGAAGACGCCGCCGTTGGCGATGGGCCGCGTCGCATCGGGGCCGATAATATCGACTCCGGCCAGCCTCGCACCCATGGCGCCCGCCGCCTTTCGCGCGAGATCCAGATAGTCATCGTGCAAGCTCGCGCTTATGTCTACCGTGAGACCCCCCACCCCAGCATTGCATATCCGCTTGAGAATCACCCGTTGACCCGCGGCCGGCACGGATTCGGGCGTCATGCTCTGATCGCGGAGCGCTGCGCGTGTGTCGTCGTCGACATGAATCGGATAGGCGCTTGGAAACTCATCGCGCTCGGTGATTGCATTGTTACGCCGGCGCACAAGCGCTTCAACTGACGATTGCCCGTCCCCCACGACAAATGCCGGCAGGCGTTCGTGCGCAAATACTAACTGGCCATCGAACAAAGTGACGCGCCAATGTCGACCCTCCACCATTTGCTCGACGATGACCGGGTCGGCACTGAGCGCCGCCCGATAGCACGCCCTGCGGAATTCCGGCAGAGTTCTGACTCCAACCGTTATTCCCTGGCCGCCCGCGCCGAAACAGGGTTTCACGACCACGGGATGTCTCAGGCTGTGAAAAGCCGAAAACGCCGATGCCAAGTCCTTCGCGCGATATACCGCGAACTCGGGCACGGGTATGCCGCGTTCGCGCAGAAGAGTCGATGAGAGATGCTTATTGCCGCACATCCAGTGCGCGGTGAGACTCTCGAACGAGAAATTGAAGTCGGTGGAGTAAACCAGCCTTTTCCCGTCGGAAATGCGCAGAATCTGATACGGCAATTCATCGACCGTGAGATTCATCCTTCTCGCGGCTGAGAGCACCAGCCCGTTGTGAATACTCTTCAGTGTGCGCGCATGCCTTCGATGCGCGATCCGTTGGACAGCTTCAAGGATTCTTTTCGAGGTGTGGATCCCGCGGAATGCCAAGAAGCTCCAGCGGGAGCGGGCCGTCTCCAGCAGTTGTTTCACTACATACTCGGGCTGAAGGTCTGCTTTGCGAGAGCTCATGTACTGTTTCAGGAACGCCTCTTGCCGGCGCGATATGCAAGGGCCGCGCCCGATGCCGCGATTCTCGGCGAGACTCACGACGCCAATCGTCTGGTCCGGCAGGCTCAGTATGCGCCGATAGAACTAGCGCGCCACATGAAACGGCTCGACGCGCGCCGGCACCATCTTTGTCTGTCCGTATATGGAGAGAACGAGGTGACATGCCGAGCGTGCGGAGCATGCTGCGGGCTCCATGGGCGGTGGGTTATTGGTTGGGTGTCGGGCAAAGACAGACGGTCGAGCAGGGCGACGATCTTGTCTTTCTTTGCCACGGCACTCCGCGTTCCATGGCCGCGCGCCTCGAGCGGCAGCTACGCTATCTGCGACGCGCATTCACCATCGTCACGCTCGCAGCGTTCGCCGCTTCGATAAGCCAGCCCCCCACGCCAGGCCGACCGCGCCGGGCGTCGATCATCTTCGACGACGGGTTGCGCAGCAACGTGCTCGTGGCATATCCGATGCTCCGCGCACTAGGCATCCCCGCGACCTTCTTTGTCTGTCCGGGCCTCATCGAGGAGCGCCGCTGGCTTTGGACCCACGAGGCTCGCCGCCGGCTCGAATTTGCCGGCCGGTATTTGCGACAGGAGCTCGCCGTGGACCTGGGCGCGCCCGCCGAAATCGAGGCGTTCGTGCAGTGGATGAAGGAAATGGAGTTCCCGCACCGAACGCGAGTGGAGGCGAAGCTGAGGTACGCCACAGCGGGCTTTGTTCCGTCCGACCTCGATCGTGATGCGTTCGATCTCGCCGGATGGGACGAATTGCGCTCGCTCGATCCGTCGATCGTCACCGTCGGCTCGCATACCCTGACTCATCCGATCCTGCCAAGCCTGAGCGCCGCGCAGATCGAGGCGGAATTGCGCGACAGCCGTCGCATGATCGAAGGGAAGCTGGCACGGCCTGCGGATTTCTTCTCGTATCCCAATGGCGATGTCGATGAGCGCACGCTGAGCGCCGTGCGCCGCTACTATCGCGCGGCAGTGCTCGACTACTCCGTGACCCGTTCGGACCCGCATCTGATACCGAGCGTGCACCTGCCGCGCGGCGTGCTGGGCCTCGCGTTGAAAGTCAATCGGCCGGGTGCCACGAGCGCAGACATGGCGCCAGCGCTTTGATGGCGAGCCAAGCGCGGCCTCCCGCCGAAGCGGTCGTCTGCGTGGGCGATCCCGGGATCAACGGCCTGGCGAGCGTGCGATCGCTTGGCAGGCGCGCGGTGCGGGTGCATGTCATCTCACTGGAGGCAAGCCGGCAAATTGCCTCCCTCAGCCGCTACTGCTCAGGAGAGACGCGAGTATCGGACCTTGGCGCGCTATACGACGCGCTGCGTGCGGTTCCAGTGAACCCGGCGCGCCGCGCGCTCCTTTTCATCGACAACGACAACATGATGAAGGCGCTCGCGCCGCACGCCGCCGAGTTGCAGCGGCGATTCCGCATCGTCGAGCCGCTAGCACATGCCGCGCGGTTCATGGACAAGACGTTTCAGCTCGAGGCGGCGGCCGACGCCGGCATCGCCGTGCCACGCACATGGTTGCCGAGTTCGTGGGACGACATTGCGGCCATCGCCGCGCAAACCGGCGAGCGGCTGCTCGCCAAACCTTCGCCGGTTCGCTTTCCCGCCGGCGTAGTCGCGCCGTTCAAGGCCCTCGTCGCCCCGGGTGCGGGCGAACTCGAGCGGCAACTGCGCTCGCTGGTCAGCTCGCCGGCCGACGTGCTGGTGCAGGAGTACATCGAAGGTGACGACTCTTGCCATTACGGGAGCGTGTGCTATCGCGCCCGGAACCGCGACGCCTGCTTCGTGCTGAACACGAGGAAGGTGCGGCAGACCTCCCTCGAGGCGGGCGTCATGGCCATCGGCCGGGTGGTCGACGCACCCGAGGTGCGCCGCATGACACTTCGGCTCGTCGAAACCATCGATTACCGCGGTGTCATTCACGTCGAATTCAAGCGCAGTCCGCGCGACGGAAAGTACTACTTCATCGAATGGAATGCGCGCCCGCCTTACTTTCACTCCATCGGCTGGAAGGCCGCTTTCGACGGCGCCTATTTCGCCTACTGCGACCATGTCGCTCCCGAAAATCTTGACTCGGTGCGGCTGCGGCACGACTCGGGCCATTACTGGATCAACGTGCACGAAGATCTGAGGCGTCTCGTCAAGTCGCCGCGGCTCGCGATTCGGCCAAGCACCTGGCGGCCGTACCTGCAGGCGAAGGAGTGGGCCGTCTTCGCGTTCGACGACCCCAAGCCCTGGCTGCGGTCGATGCAGCAGCTCACCGCCTGGCTATGGCAGCTGCCGGTGCAGGCCGCGCTCAAGCGTATGAAGCGTGCCAATGCCGCGCTCGGCGCGACCGGCCCCTGAGCAACGAGCTTCGTCCTTAGCGCAGCGACCGCTATAGGCAAAAAAACGGCCGGCCGATGCTTCGGCCAGCCGTTAACGGGTCACAGGCAGGATCTTCACCAGATCCTTCAGCACTGCGTCGAGGCCACCGAACACCGAGATCTTGTCGATCTTCTCGGTGACCTTCTCCAGAGTCTCCAGCTCCTTCAACCGCAGCGCGACCGGGTTGTCTTCCATCACCCGGGCGGTGTTCAGCAGCGAACGGGTCGCCGAAGTCTCTTCACGACGGCGGATCACGTTCGCGGCCGCGGCCTTCTCGGCCTCCACCACCTTCGCCAGGATCACCTTCATTTCACCCGGCAGGATGATGTCCTTCACGCCGACCGAGTCGACCTCCAGGCCGAAGCCCTGCACCCGGCGCTCGATGTGCTCGGCCACCGCCTGGTCGATCGCGCCCTTGTTCTCGAGCAGCTCGTCGAGGGTACGGGTGCCGATCGCGGCGCGCAGGCCGAACTGCAGCTCCTTGTACAGGTAGTCGACCGGCTTCGCCTGCTTGCTGAACGCTACCAGCACGTCGGTGATGCGGTAGCCCGCGTTCAGGTTCACGCGCAGCGGGACCTTGTCCTTGGTCAGGATCTCCTGACCCGCCACTTCCAGAACCTGCAGCCGCAGGTCCACGAACTCCACGCGCAGGTTGCGGCCGAAGATGTAAAACGCCCGCAGGCCGGCATCCAGCATGTATGCCAGCTTGCCGTCGACGTACAGCACGGCCACATGGAACTGCGGCACCTGCACGCCGTACACGCCCTGCGCACCCGGCACCTTCGCCTTGAAGCCGCTGCCGGTGAACTCGATCAGCTGCGGCACCAGCTTCGGCTCCACGCTGAAGTCGTTCGCGATGTCGACGCGCTCGAAAGCGAGATCGATGTAGCCCTTGAAGTACAGGCGGCGGGTGTTCGGCGCCAGCACCTCGGCGAGCACGCCGTTCTCATAGCGCAGGCCGACCTCGGTCGGACCCAGCTCGACCACGTGGAACTCGCGCGCCACGAGCTCCGGCTCCGCCTTCAGCAGGAAGTCCGCCAGGCGGTGCTCGAAGCGCGGGTTCGCGAGGGCGAACTTCTCCACGCTCAGCCGGCGCAGCGGGTCGAAGCGGAAGTGCTCCCCCGGGCGCAGCAGCTCGACGAAATCGCCGCGCTCGAACAGCAGCGCGCGTTCGTCCTTGTTGACACGAAACTTGCGCACAACCATTGTCGTTCTCCTTTCTTCTCTCCTTTCGTTGAATTCACCTTCACAAAATCAGTCCCAGACGCACGGCCTGCATCACGGCGGCCGCCGCCGAGTGCACGTCGAGCTTGCGGTAGGCGTTTTTCACGTGCGTGCCCACCGTGTGTGCCGACATGCCGAGCTCGATGGCGACGCGCGAATACGTGCGGCCGCGCGCGATCAGGCGCAGCACCTCGATTTCCCGCTCGGTCAGTCCTACGTTCTGTTCCACAACACTCTCCACTTCCTGCTAGTCCCTTCTCTCATCCATCCATCGAATCAAGGAATCCGGCCTCCCGAACGCCCGGCGGGCTCCGCCGCGCGCGTGGGGTAAACGGCAGCACTGCGAGAGCTGGTGCCGTCTCGCCCGCGAGCTCCGCACGGCGCTCTCGGCCTTGCGCCCGGTGCCTGCATGCCCTGCTCTGCATGCAAACTGAAGCCGGCCCCGGTGCTGCGTTAGAGGCTTTCGCCTCGCTACGTTGGGAGCGGGAGTCGAACCCGCGACAGATCGATTAGCAGTCGATTGCTCTACCTCTGAGCTATCCATGGTGGCGAGTGAGGGGCTCGAACCCCCGACCTCGGCCTCATGAGGACCGCGCTCTACCGCCTGAGCTA
>DATFEI010000166.1:0-8743 GCA_035251315.1 Burkholderiales bacterium
AAACGTCGGGCCGCGCCAGCGGCTCGCCTGGACGAGGTCGGCTTCCGCGATTCCCACCTCGGCATAGCTCGCCTGCAGGCCCGGATTGTTGAGAAGCGCGACCTGCACCGCTTCAGTCGGCCCGAGCGGCTTCGCCAGTAATTCCTTCACGCGGCCGCGGACGGTGTTCGCTTCGTCCTCGCTCTTCGCCCACTTGGTGTCCGCGCCTGTGCGCTCTTTCACCGCCTGCTCCACCGGCGTAAAGCGCGCGTCGTCCTGGAACGTGGCGCACCCGGCCAGCACGACCACGCCAAGCGCCGCAAGAAGATTTCTCATTTATGACCTGCGTGGCCGCCCGCGGCGCCGACTTCGTCGTTCGCGCCGCGCCAGTCTCGCAGCTCCTCGTCCTTGAACGCCCGGTAAGCCTCGAACGCGGAGCGATACTCGAACGCAGGCACCTTGACCTGCGCTTCGAGCGCACCCCGCTGCAGATCGGCTTGCCCAGCCGCGCAACCGGCCAGCCACAAGGCTGGCACTCCCAGCAAAATGATCCTCATGGTCCTCCAACGCTGTATGCGCGCGCGAACGCGCGTAGGACCGGCACGCTCGCCGCGTGCCGCGCTTATTCAGCCGTCAGAGAGGAAGGGGTGGTCGATAGACGCCGTCGGGCTCGACGCCGACCAGCGGAAACTGCGAGAAGGCGTACTGCGTCACCGTCGGTGCACGAACGACCGACGCGAGTGTCGGCGACGCGATCGATGCCGATGCGCAGCAAGCAGTGCAGGGGCCGCAATGGGCATTCGTTCCGCTTTCACCGTCAGGCTTGCCGCCATAGGCCTGCGAACGGGCGTCGTGGTCATGCCCGTCGTCGCTACCGTGTGCGGGGCCCTGCTCGCCAGCGTCCTGATGATGCCCGAGCGCCATGCATTGACCGGCCGCCACCGATGCCATGCCCTGGAGGGGAACGGCAAGGACGACTAGCGCCAGCGCAACGATGTGGATGGCTGTTCTGAGCATCGGCAGCATTCTACGCGAGTCAGTTTGAACGCCCGCTCGGAGAGAGGTTCCGTGCGGCTTGTGGGCGCCATGCCGGTGAGGCAGCCGACGAGGTAGACAATTTCGCTGATGGCGATGCCGATGCCAGCCCCGGAATGGAGCAGTACCGTAGCAACTGCCGCTGGGAATAGCGGGCGAAAATGACTTTGCGCGCCGGTGAACAATAGAACTCCGGTCCATTTCTTGCGTAGTTTCCCAGAAGACATCTTCCCAGGTGACGCCATGCCTACCACACACACCCAACCCGCGTCGGCAACCAAAGCCCATGGCGGCGAGCACGCCCATGTGGCCGGCGGCCACTACATGCGCCTGCTCGTCATGACCGCGCTGTCCTTCGCGGCCATGTACGCGTTGATGTACGCCATGGTGGACAGGTTCGAGAACGTCTACAACAACATCAACCAGGTCTACATGGCCGGGCTGATGGCGGCGAGCATGGTCGTGATCGAGCTTGCGGTGATGGGCGCCATGTACCACAACAGGAAGCTCAACGTTGCCATCATCGCGGCGAGTATCGTGGCGCTGGCGGGATTCTGGATCGGCATCCGGCAGCAGGGCGCGGTTTTGGACCAACAGTTTCTCCGTTCGATGATCCCGCACCACGCCGGCGCTATCCTGATGTGCGAGAAGGCCTCGATCCGGGATGCGGAGATTCGCGAGCTGTGCGAGACGATCATCGCTAGTCAGACCGACGAAATCCGGCAAATGAAGGCCAAGTTGGAAGAGCTCGGAAGCTAGAGCGCTACGGGGCGGTCGGGCAGCTCGTCTCGGTCGGCGTCACGGCGGGGGAAATGGCGCGCCACGATGCGGGAGACCGCCTGCACGCCGTCCACCAGGGCGTGTTGGAACTGGCCCCGCCGCAGCGCCTGCTCCATCACCTTGCAGATCGCTTCCCACTCTGCGGCCTCGACTACGTTCAGGCCCCGATCGGCGACGATCTCGATGTCGCGATCGGCGAGCAGCAGGTAGATCAGCACACCGTTTCTCGCGTCGGTGTCCCAGAGCCGCAGAAGCGAGAACACCTCGATCGCACGCTCGCGCGCCGATTCGCCGGCAAGGAGCGCCGACGTATCGAGCGCCGGCTCGACGGCGAAGCGCAGCTCGCCGCTGTGCTCGCTCTCGCTTTTCCCAATGGCCTGCTCGATCGCCTGCATGACTGACGCCGGAAAGGCGCGGCTGACGGCGCCGGGTAGCACCAGCAGATGGCGCGCAATACGGCGCAGGTTCATTACCACCGCCCGGATGCTCCGCCACCGCCGAAAGAACCTCCGCCGCCTCTGAACCCACCTCCACCCCACCCGCCTCCGCCGCGGGGAAAGCCGATACCGCCTCCAGGTAAGCCGCCGCCGTAGTAGCGCCGGCCGGCACCCCCACCGAGCGTAAAGATGAACGCAAGCACGCCCGCAATCAGGGCGATCGCCAGGGCGCCCGCGATCATCCAGGCGAGGAACGCGACCACGCCGCCGGTCGCGGCGGCACCGAGGAAGCGACCCAGAATTGCGCGCAGGATCGCGCCGCCAACCAGCGCCACGATGAGCAGCACGGGCAGGAGTTGCATCAGGCCGCCCTCGGCCGCGGGCGACGTCCGCGTCGGCTCAGGCAGCGGCTCGCCGTCGATGAGCCGCATCATGCGGTCGAGCGCCGCGTTGATGCCGCCGTAGAAGTCGCCTTCGCGAAAGCGCGGCACGATGATCTCGCGAATGATGCGGCTTACCGTCGCGTCGTTCAGCACGCCCTCGAGCCCATAGCCGACCTCGATGCGAACCGCGCGGTCGTCCTTCGCGACCACCAAGATGGCGCCGTCGTCGACATCCTTTCGGCCGATCTTCCACTGCTCGCCCACGCGAAGCGCGTACTGCTCGATCGCTTCAGGCGCCGTGCTGGGAACCATGAGCACGGCAAGCTGCGTGCCCTTGCGCGCCTCGAACTCCTGCAGCATGCGCTCGAGGCCCGCCTGCTGCTCGCGCGTCAGCGTCCCGGTGAGGTCGGTGACCCGCGCGGTGAGCGGCGGAACCGCAACCTGGGCCCACGCCGCTACTGCGACGAAAAAGAGAACGGCAGCTCGAATCACTTACTTCTTTTGACCGAAATCCACCTTCGGCGCAGTCGAGATTGCGCGCTCGTTGTCGACGGTGAAATTGGGCTTGGTCTTGAAGCCGAACACCATCGCGGTCAGGTTGGATGGGAACGAGCGCACGGTGACGTTGTATTCCTGGACCGCCTTGATGTAGCGGTTGCGCGCGACCGCGATGCGGTTCTCCGTGCCCTCGAGCTGCGCCTGCAGGTCGCGGAAGTTGGCGTCGGACTTAAGCTGCGGGTAGTTCTCGGCGACGACGAGCAGGCGCGACAGCGCGCTCGTGAGCTCGCCTTGCGCCTGCTGGAACCTGGCGAACGCTTCGGGATTCTCGACCAGCTCCGGCGTCGCCTGAATGCTCCCCACGCGCGCCCGCGCCTCGGTGACCTGCGTGAGGACCTCGCGTTCCTGGGTGGCAAAGGCCTTGACCGTCTCGACCAGGTTCGGCACCAGGTCAGCCCGGCGCTGATACTGGTTGAGGACTTCGGACCACGCCGCCTTGATCTGCTCGTCGGTCGACTGCAGCGTGTTGTAGCCACAGCCCGAGAGCGAGAGCGCCAGGCCGAGAAGAAGGACTCTCCACACTTGGGTCATGAATACTCCTTGATCAAGAAAACTATTGCCGCGTGCCAAGCCGCTCCACCATCGCCATCACGGCGCGGATTTGCGGCGCTTCTTTCGTCGCGTACGCTTCGCCAGTGTAGCCCCACCAATCCCAGCAGCCGCGCGGGTTGTACGTCCACCACCAGTAGCGCGCCACCGCCTGCGGATAGAGCACGATCAGGCGGTTCGTATCGGCCCAGCGGTTGTAGCCGGCCTCGCGCACGAAACGCTCGCCTACCGCTTCCACGCCCTGACGGCAGCCGTGGAACGCGACGTGCACCCGGCAGGCTCCGCTGTCGCACACACGAGGCACATAGACGAAGCCCTCGGCCGCCATACTGATCGCATTCGTGCCGCCGAGTTCCCGCTGGTCGAACACGATCACGCGCCCTCCTGCGGCGCTAGATGGGGGCGAAAGGTGGCCGAGCAAGTGGCGCAGCAGCTCGCCCGCTGCGTCGTAGTCGCAATCGTTGAGGAAAGGCGGCTCGGTGACGGGGCACGCGTTGCCCGCGTTCTCGGTCACCATGGCATGACCGGCTGGCTTATCTCTTACGCTGAGCGGTTGCGCGCCAAGAAGCGTGTACTGTCGAGCAAGTGCGTCTACGACTGCCGGTACCACGGTTCGATCCTGCGTACCGGAGAAGAGCCACACGCGCGCCTTCGCCACGTTGCCGAGCGGGTCGATCCGTTTGTCGCGCGCAAAACGCTCCGCGTCGCTGAGCGTGGGCTCCGGGTTTCCGGTCATGCATCGTCCCCAGGCCGTCCACAGGCTGCCGCGCGCACAGTAGTAAGGCCCCGAAGCGAGCGCGCCGACGCCAATCACGCGGCTCGAATGCGCCATCTGCATCTGCACCGCGATGTAGCCACCGGAGGAAACGCCCGAGACGGTGAAGGTCGCAACGTCTGCGCCAAAACCGGGCAGCCGGTCGGCCGCAAGCGCCGGAGCGACGAGAAAGAAGAGCAGCCACATAGGGAAACTCTGAAAACGCGGCAAGTGGTCATTCCCGCGGAGGCGGGAACCCATGATTCTTACAAAGAGAAACTTGGTCCCCGCCTTCGCGGGGACGACTTCTTCAGATCTTCTCCTAGCGTCCAAGAATCGCATGGGCGCAGTGCAGCCCGGAGGCGCCGGCGATGCCCGCGCCGGGATGCATGGCCGGTCCGCACAGCCACAGGCCCTCGATCGGCGTGCGGTAATGCGCAAGCTCGGGCAGCGGCCGCATCCACAGCGCCTGGTCGAGGGAGAGCTCTGCATGGTGCGGCTGGCCCTCGGGCCAGCCTTCGAACTTTTCGAGCTCGCGCGGCGCGGAAAGCTCGTAGTGGCGCGGCTGCGCGTCGCCCCAGTGCTCGGCCAGCAAAGCGATGACTTTTTCGGAAAGATCACGGCAATCCACTCCGTACGGCGCGTACTGCACAAGGGCCTCGATGCGATGGCGCTCGTCCCAGCGCGCTTCCACATACGGCTCGCTCGACAAGCGCCCGTGCTTCGCGTCGTCATAGGCGCGCTCAAGATAGTCGAGCGAGGGCGCGAGCGCGAGTGCTGAGAATCCAGGCGAGCGGTCGAGCTCGAGCCGCAGGCGCGCCGCCACGCCGCGTCTGCGCACATGGCGCAGCGCGCGCGCAAGCTCGGGATCCAGCCAGCCCGGCTCGACGAGCTCGAGCAGGCTGCGGCGCGGATCGGCGCTGCTTACGACGACCGGGGCGGCAAGCTCGCGCCCGTCCTTGAGCACTACTCCAGCGACGGCGCCCCCGCGCACCACGATGCGCAGCACTTTGGTGCCCTGCAGCTCTACCCGCGGAAGCTTGCGCAGAAGCTCGAGAATATTGGAGCGCGGCGGACGGAAAATCCCCGGCGTGCAGCCGACGTGGTGATGCAGAAGCCGGAATGCGGTGCCGCCGGAGCGCGGCCCCTGCAAGAGGTGGAGGATGCCGGCGGCGCCGAGAGCGCCTTTCAGCGCATCGGTCTCGAACCAGTCGTCGAGGAGATCCGCGACCGGCATGGGTAGAAGGCGTAGCAAATCCGCAAGCCCCTGCTTCCCCAGCCGCCGGGCACGCAGCGCGAACCGCGGGCTCAGCGGATCGGGCGGCGCCGCGCCATACACCGCTTCCAGAAAGCGCGCGAGGCGCGCCATGCGCTCGCAGAATGCGGGCCAGCGCTCGGCATCGCGCGGGCTCAGGCGCCGGATCGACTCTGCCGAGCGAGCCATGTCGCGCCAGAGCTCGAGCCGCCCGCCGTCGGGAAGCGGAACCACGAGCCAGGGATCCGGCCATTCGAGGTTCAGGCCCTCGATGCGCAACTCGCTCAGCACCCAAGGCGGAACCCACCCGTCGTTCGGAGCGGAAGATTCGCTTTCGATCACCATGACCTCAAGCCCGGCCCGGGCGAGCACCTGCGCCGCCACCAACGCATCGACTCCGCCACCGATGATGATGGCGCGGTTCATGCCCTTCCGAGGATCTGGAGCGCGGCATTGCGTCCGGAAGCGCCCATTACGCCGCCGCCCGGATGGGTGCCCGCGCCGCATTGATACAGGCCGGCGAGCGGAGTGCGGTACTTGGCCCATGCCGGCACCGGCCGCAAGAAAAACATCTGCTGCAGCGTGAGCTCGCCCTGGAAGATGTTGCCCTCGGCAAGTCCGACCGTGCGCTCAATGTCGGCCGGCGTGAGTACCTGGCGGTGCACGATCGCCTTCTTCAGGTTCGGCGCGTACTGCGAGAGCGTATCGATCACGGCGTCGCCGAGCGCTTCGCGGCGCGAGTCGGTCCAGCCGCCGTTTACGTGGTAGGGCGCGTACTGCACAAAAATCGACATTACGTGCTTTCCTGGCGGCGCCATCTGCGGGTCGAGCAGCGACGGGATAACTATGTCCATGTACGGCTCGCGCGAAGGCTCGCCGTACTTCGCGTCGTCGTAGGCACGCTCGAGGTACGCGACGCTCGGGCTGATGGAGATCGCGCCGCGCAGGTGCGCGCCGCGGCCTGGCAGGCAGGTAAAGTCCGGCAGTTCGCCAAGCGCGAGGTTGACCTTGGCCGAGGCGCCGCGGAAGCGAAACCGCTTGATCGACTCGATGAACTCGCCCGGCAGATGCTTCTCACCCACCAGCTGCAGGAACGTACGCCGCGGGTCGGCGCCCGAAACTACTAGCTTCGCTCCGATCTCCTCTCCGTTCTCGAGCACGACGCCTCGCGCCCTGCCGTGCTTGATCGCGACATTCTGTACGGGAGCGCTGCAGCGGATCTCGGCCCCGGCGGCGCGCGCCGCAGCGGCGATCGCGGCGCTCACCGAGCCGTTGCCGCCCCGGGCGAAGCCCCAGGCGCGAAACACCCCGTCGAGCTCGCCCATGTAGTGATGCAGGAGCACGTATGCCGTCCCCGGCGAGCGCGGACCGGCGAGCGTGCCGATGATGCCGCTCGCCGACTTGGTCGCCTTGAGCGCCTCGGTCTCGAACCACTCGTCGAGAAAGTCCGCCGAGCTCATGGTGAGGAGCTTCATCAGGCGGTTGAAGTGAGGCTTGCCGAGGTTGCGGAAATAACGCCCGAGCCGCCCCAAGCCGCCGAGCTCTCGGAGCGAAAGCGACGTGGGATCCGGCGGCGCCAGCGCGAGGAGCGGCCTCACCGCCCGCGCCATCTGGTGCAGCATCAGGCCGAACTCGTCGTAGGTTTCGGCGTCGCGCAGCGAGTGGCGCGCAAGCTCACGCCGGTTCTGGTCGTGATCGTTCCACTGGGCGAGATAGTCTCCACCCGGAAGCGGCGTCAGCGTGCTCTCAAGCGGCAAGATGTGCAGCCCATGGCGGGGCAGCTCGAGCTCGCGGATGATTTCCGGCCGCAGCAAGCTCACCACATAGGAGAACACCGAGAAGCGGAACCCCGGAAACACCTCCTCCGTGACCGTGGCCCCGCCGACGCGCTCGCGGCGCTCGAGGACCAGGACCTTCCGCCCGGCTCGCGCCAAGTACGCTGCGCACACCAGTCCGTTGTGCCCACCGCCGATGACGATCGCGTCGTGTTCAGGCAAGCTTCTTCCCCTTAAGCACGCTTGCGCTCGGGATCGAAGAAGGGTTTTTTCACCACGCGCGCGGCGGCGCGTTTACGCCGGTGCTCGACGGTCATCTCGATATCGAGCCTCGTGCCAGGCGCCGCGAACCGCGAGCGCAGGTGGGCGAGCGCGATGTATTTCTTCAGCAGCGGCGACCAGCCGCCGCTCGTGGCATAGCCCGCCTGCTCGTTGCCGGCGTAGATGGGCACGCTCGTGCGCCAGGCGGCCGCGGGCAGGCGCGTCGCGAGGCCGACCTCGGCGTACAGACTCTCGAGCGAGTGCCAGTCGATCTCGAGCCCGACGAACTGCCATTGCGGGCCGCGGCTCGCTTCAAGCGCGAGCGCCTCGCGGCCGACAAAGCGCTCCTTTTTCAGGTTCACGGTCCAGCCGAGGTCGAGCTCGTACGGGCTGGATGTCTGGCTTTGGATCAGCGCCTTGCGCGCAGGCACGTAGTCGACCTCGATCAGCATCAGCCCCGCCTCAATGCGGGCCACGTCGAGCGCCAGCATTCCCGCCGGCACGATGCCGTATGGAGTTCCGGCCTCGATGAGGTAGTCCCACAGCGCGAGGGCATCCTTCGGCGATACCCAGATCTCGTAGCCCAGGTCCCCGGTGTAGCCAGTGCGGGATATCGCGACCGGGATGCCGCCCAGTTGCCGCTGGGCAAGGCGGAAATACTTGAGCTCAATGTCGCCGAGAACCGCCCGCGAGGCCGGCCCCTGGAGCGAAAGCGCGGCAAGCGACTCAGACACGTCCTCGATCTCGACGTCGAGCTCCATGGCGTTGTCCTGCAGCCAGCGCAAGTTCGGCTCGGCGGCAGTAATGCGGAAATCGTTTTCCGCGAGGCGTGCGATGGTGCCGTCGTCGAGCACCTTGCCAGCCGCATCGCACCACGGCGTATACGCCACCTGCCCCACTTTCAGTTCATGAATACTTTTTGTAACAACAAGATCGAGGAGCCGCACCGCGTCCTTGCCGCGCACGCGGTACTTGTA
>DATFEI010000131.1:0-12920 GCA_035251315.1 Burkholderiales bacterium
TGGATCGCCCGGACGAAGACCCGGTCCTTCTTGCTCGAATAGTGCGACTCCTTGCCCATGTCAGTCGGCCTCGCGCTTGATCGCCTGGCCTTTGAGGAAGAGCTCCGACCAGATCTTTTCCCACTTCGCCTGCTCATCCAGCACGATCACCGGGTCGATCATGTGGAAGGGGAACTTGTTGAGATTGGTCTCAACCGCGGTGCTCGCTGGCACGCGATTGCGCTGCTTGAGAAGCTCCTGGCCCTCTGGCGAGAGCATGAACTC
Organism: Burkholderiales bacterium; assembly: GCA_035251315.1. GTDB lineage: Bacteria > Pseudomonadota > Gammaproteobacteria > Burkholderiales > SG8-39 > SCGC-AG-212-J23. The sequence continues at coordinate 265 of DATFEI010000131.1, forward strand.
GACAAAAAGCATTGCCGCATACGGGCGCGGCGCGCGCTTGGTCACCGCGACCGCGTTCGGCCGGCCAAAGGTCGGGTCGAGCGCCTTCCATTTAATCGGTGCCCCGTTGACGAGCAGCCGCTCGGCGTTGTGGTTGTAGATCGTGGCAACGAGCGGGATCTCGCCGGCGGCGACGAGCTCGGCGAGAAGCGTATGCCCGGTGCGCACCTGCGGCTTCATTTCGGCAAGCTTGCGGAAGAAGGCAAGTCCCTTCTGCTCGCCCATGTGCTTCACGATCGAAGCGAACCAGTCATCGTCGCTCGCCTCGATGCCGATTTTGCCCACCCAGCGTGGGTGCAGCAGGTCTTCGTAGCTGTTCGGCACCTCCTCGGGTTTCACCAGCTTCGTGTTGTAGGCGATGGTGAAGAAGTTGAAGCGGTCGGCGACGTAGTGCTTATGCTTGGCGAACGCCGCGGGCGGGAGATTCTTGAAGTGCGGGCTCCAGAACTCCTCCAGCAGCCCTTCGCGGTAGAGCGCCTCCATCTCCGGACCGTTCAGCTCGAAGGCATCCACCGCGTGGCGACCGGCGCGCGCCTCGGTGAGCGCCCGCTGCAGCACCTTCTCGCTGGACGAACGCCAGAGCTCGACCTTGACGCCGTACTTCTTCTCGAACGCCTGCGAGATCGGCACCGAGTCCTTGGTGTTGAGCGAGGTATAGACGACGACCTGCTTTTCCTTCTTCGCGCCCTCAATGATGCGCTGGTCGCGGTCGGCGCCCTGGTACATGTAGAGGCTGCGGTGAGGCCCTGGCGCCGGCTGGGCGGTGGCGGCGGTGGAAACGAGCAGCAAAGCGACGGCGATCGTTCGAGCAGGCATTGGTCCTCCTCCTAAACTGTGGCGTGCGCCGATCCCGGCTCCGGGACGAGTGCGTCTTCTGCCGCCTCGCTGAACGAGACGCCCTGGGGAAGGATGATCGACACCGAGCGCACGCGCTGATGGCGCGGGTCGGTCCCAGGCGGCGTCGCGCCTTTTTGCAGTCCCTGGGCGGCGGCGACGAGGCGGCGGCGCGCCATGATGATCCCCTGGTCCGTCGGCACGAGGTTCTCTTTGGTGCGGTCTTGGATCGGTCCCATGCTTTCCTGCACCGACGCATCCTGCATCGCGAAGCCCTCGACTCCCGAGAACGTGCGGCGTTCCTTTTGCGCCTTGCGGTTCATCAGGTAGTCGTTGTCCTTGTTGGCGACCGGGCGGAAGGTGCCGGGGATGACCGGTACATGGATGCCTTTGCCGGCTTCCATCGCTTCGCGCTCCTCCTGAGTCAAGGCGCGGGCCGCGTGATGGTTCGTGCTCCAGGCCCAGCAATTCTCATCATCCATCGGCACCCAGCAGTGGCCACCGATCGGGTGGTCGCCGCGCGGCGGGATCAGCGTGAAGCTCGGCATGACCCACTGCGTGATGCGCCAGTAGTGCTTCCCGTCGCCAGCGTTGCGCCGCGCGCCGATATAGAGGCCCCCGGCCGACTCCACCACCTCGAAGTGCGGCGCCAGGTCCTGGAGGTTGTACTCGTGGCTCTGCTTCGCGCCCTTGAACAACGGGTCAACTTTGATGGTGTGGCGGTGGAGGAAGGACACGTGGCTCGAGTCGATCCCGCCTTCCATCGCCTGCAGGTAGTTGCATTCCTGCCAGCGCTTGGAGAGGAAGCGATGGCTTTGCGGAACCATCGCCCACTCGTGCTCCGGCAGCGGCGGCTGCAGTTCGCGCGGGCCCATGTAGGTCCAGAGCACGCCGCCGCGCTCGACCAGCGGGTAGTCCTTGAGCTTCATGCGCTGGCAGAGCTTCGGGTTGTCCTGCTCGGAGGGAATCTCGACGCACTGGCCGGTCACGTCGTACTTCCAGCCGTGGTAGGAGCAGCGCAGCCCGCCTTCCTCGTTGCGCCCGAACCAGAGCGATACGGCGCGGTGCGCGCAGAATTCGTCGATCAGGCCGAGGCGCCCTTGCGTGTCGCGAAACGCGATCAGTTTCTCCGACAAGATCCTCACCCGCACCGGCGGGCAGTCAGGCTCGGGGAGCTCGGCGGCGAGCAGCGCCGGCAGCCAGTAGCGGCGGAAAAGCTCGCCCATCGGCGTGCCCGGGCCGGTGCGCGTCAGGAATTCATTCTGTTCCGCGCGCATTGTTCCTCATCTCGGAACCGGATTCTTTCATACGAGCACAGTTTACCGCTTCAGCGAGGTCAATCCAGCCACAAGCAGGAACGCGCCGGTGGCGAGGAACACAGGCACGGCGCCGAGCGCGGCGCCGAAGCCGCCGAAGGCGAGCGGCACCGCGATCTGGGTCACCTTGTTCGCCATGATGCGCATGCCGAGCGCCTCCCCCGAGCGCCCGGCGGGCGCGTGGTTATAGGTGAGGATGATCGTTAGCGGCTGCGCCGAGCCGAGCGCGAGCCCGAGGGCGAACGCGGCGGCCGCCAGCAGCCAGCCGTCCGCGAGGCCGGGCACGATGAAATAGGCGAGCGCCGCGACGAATAGCGATCCGGTGAGCACGCCCACCTCGGTGTAGCGCTGCGCGAGCCGGTGCATGAAGGAGCGCACAATGAACCCGGCGACCGCGTAGCTCGACAGGATCATGCCGATCACCGAGGGCGCAAGGCCGATGGAGCGGCCGTAGATCGGCAGATAGAAGGAGAAGAGCTCGATGCCGGTCAGCGTGACGCCGCTCATGATGAGCGTGCGGCGCAGCGCCGGGATCGCCAGCAAGTCGAAAGCGCTCCTCGCCTGCTCTTCCTCTTCATGGCGCATGCGTGTCGGGATCAGGCTACGGTAGAGCAGCACGATCAGCGCCGGCACGCCCGCCACCGCCGCCAGGATGGCAAAGGCCGCGCGGAAGCCGGCGAGGTCGATGGCGAAACCGGCGAGCGACGGCCCGACGAAGGCGGCGAGCGAGCTGCCGAGGGCGAAGGTCGCGAAATTGCGCGTGCGCTCGGCATCAGCGCCGAGCGAGCCGACCAGGTTATGGATCGAGACGTGGAAGAAGATGTGCCCCAGCCCGATGAGCGCGGGGCAGACGAACAGCCAATGAATGTCCGAAACCGTGTAGGCGACGGCGAGCCCGGCAGCCATGGTAAGCGCGCCGCAAATAATGGGAATGCGCACGCCGAAGCGGTCCGAGATCTTTCCGGCCTGCACGGCAAGAAGGAGCGGGAAGGTGGCAAACAGCGCCGCCAGCACGCCGACCGCGGCGGCGCCGGCGCCGAGCTCCAGCGCGTAGAGCGAGATCGCGACCTTGCTGCCGCGCTGGCCGATCGAGTTCAGTATCGACAGCAAGACCACGAGGTAAACGGTCATCGGATAAATGTATACTGAAGCGCTAATGAGTACCGAGTCGCACTATCACAGCAAGAAGGATCGGATCTTCGTGCGCGCGATACAGGGGCAGTACAGCCTGAAAGAGGAGCTCGCGCGGCTGCGCGCGATGCCGCGCGTGCGCAAGGGCAGGGAGCTCAAGTTCGTCGACGGCCCACAGACCTACAGCCGCCATTACGTCGAACCGAAGGACGGCATCACGCAGATGTTCCATCTGCACCTCGAGGAATACGCGCCTGGCGGAAAGTCCCAAAAGCACGGCCACGTCAACGAGGCGGCGTTCTACATCCTTGACGGCAAGGGCTACGAGATCCACGACGGCGTGCGCTACGACTGGCAGGCGGGCGACGTCGCGATCGTGCACAACAACTGCGTGCACCAGCACTTCAACGCGAGTCCCGACAAGCCTGCGCGCGCGCTGGTCATCAAGACCAAGCCGATGTTCATGTTCATGAACATGCTGTTTCAGCAGCTGGTGGAGCCGCGCCCAACGACGCCGGCACCGGGGGCGGAGAACTTCAAGGTGAGGGAATCGGAGGAACAGTAATGGCCTGGGACGAAGCCAGAGCATGGCGCAAGGGTCGTAGCAACCAGAGGCTCTATCAGGCGCTGCTCGACGATGCCGCGGCCGCGCCCGCGCGCAACGCCAAGCGCAGGAAGATCGTTCGGCCCGAGGACATGCCTTGGGAGATGTCGCGGCAAGGGCTGCTCAAGCACCTTCTCAACGAAGGCATGAACACTCGCATGGAAACGGTGGACGCGTACATGCTGATCATTCCGCCGGGCAGCCGCTCGGGGAAGCACCGCCACCTTGCCGAGGAATGCCTCTATGTGCTCGAGGGCCGCGGCTACGACCTGCACCAGGACTGCGACGTCGAGATTACCGATACCTATCACTGGAAGCCGCAAGCCGAGGTTAAGCGCTACGAGTGGGAGGCGGGCGACGTGATCTACATTCCGCCGAATACGATCCACCAGCACTTCAACGCGAGCGCCGAGCGGCCGGTGCGACTTATCTCGGCCACCAACCGGATCTACAAGGCCTGCGGCCTGAATGACCTCGAGCAGCTCGAGGACGCGCCGGAGTATGACCCGAAGGTCGTGCTCACCGCCGAGCTGGCAGAGAAATTCCTTCGAGTGAAGGAAAAGACGCCGGCTTGAGCGCGGCCGTACTGCCGCAGCATCCCGCGCCGCCGCGGCCATGGCGCGAGCTCTGGCTGATCACCATCGGTCACGGCCTCACGCACTGGTACCCGGCGACGTTCTATCTGCTGCTGCCGCTCATTGGCACGGAGCTCGGTCTATCCTACAGCCAGATTGGCCTCATCATGACGTGCAAGTACATCGCCTCGGCGGTCGCGAATGTTCCGGGCGGGGTGCTGGTAGACACTGTGGGCCGCAAAGGGCTGCTGATGGGCCTTTCGCTCTTCTGGATCGGCTTTCCCTACCTCCTCATCGGCTTTACTCACAGCTACGTCATGCTGCTCGCGTGCATCGCGCTGGTCGGGTTCGGCAACAGCCTGTGGCACCCCACCGCGATTCCGACGCTCGGCCGGCGCTACCCGGAGCGCAAGGGCCTTGTGCTCTCGGTCCACGGCATGGGCGGTAACGTCGGCGACGCCGTCGCGCCGGTAGTGATCGGCGCGGCGCTAACTGCTTTCACTTGGCGCGAAGTCGTCGCGCTCAACGTGGTCCCGGGGCTCGTCGTTGCCGCGCTTCTCTTCGTATTTCTCGGCAGCATGCGTCTGAGCTCGAAAAAGACCGAAGAGGAGGTACAGTCTTTCGGCGCGTATCTCGCCGGGCTCAAGGATCTTTTCCGCAGCCGCTCGCTTGTCCTGCTCTCAACCGGCTCGGCGTTCCGCACCATGACACAGAGCGCGCTGCTCACATTCCTGCCGGTCTACCTCGCCAACGACATGGGGTATTCGCCGTTGTGGGTCGGGGCGTGCCTTTTTGCGCTGCAGGCTGCCGGCTTCGCCGCCTCGCCGGTGGCGGGCCACCTCTCCGATCGAATGGGGCGCAAGCACATCCTCATGACAAGCATGGCGGCGAGCGCGCTCGTGCTCGCGGCGATGGCGCTCAGCGGCGGCTCGCCGCTTTTTGTCGCGCTGGTCGCCGTGCTCGGGTTCTTCCTCTATGCGACGCGGCCCGTGATCCAGGCGTGGATGCTTGACGCGACGCCGAAGAACATGGGCGGCTCCAGCATCGGCGTGCTGTTCGGAGCACAGGCGGTCGGCGGCGCGCTCGGGCCGCTGCTCGGCGGAATGGTGGCGGATAGGTTCGGCCTCGCCGCCGCGTTCTACTTTCTAGCGGCGACGATCGTGGTCGCCAACCTTTTCGTGATCGGCGTGCGCACGCGCAGATAAAGCACGCTGGCGCGCAGAGTACAATCCGGCCACCGGGGGGCAGACGTTCTGGATGGCGGAACAGGCTAGCGAGGCAGCGATTCTTTTCGCCGACGTCAGCGGCAGCACCAAGCTCTACGAGACGGCGGGCAACGCGGTCGCGCACGCGGCGGTGGAAAGCTGCGTCAACATCATGCGCCAGAAGACGCAGGCCGCGAAGGGCCGCGTGATCAAGACGATCGGCGACGAAGTGATGTCCGCCTTTCGCAGCGCGGACGACGCGGCCAGCGCCGCGATGGAGATGCAGCTCGCGATTTCCGAGCTGCCCCCGATCGGCAGCACTACGCTCGGGATCCGCATCGGCTTCAACTACGGCCAGGTGGTCGAGCGCGACGGCGACGTGTTCGGCGACGCGGTGAACGTGGCTTCGCGCCTCGCCGCCGTCGCGAGCAAGGGTCAGATCATCACTGCACGCGACACCGTGTTGATGATGTCGCCGAGGCTCAAGGCCAGCACGCGCGCCATCACCACCATTCCGGCGAAGGGCAAGGCGCACGAGATCCAGGTCTACGAGCTGATGTGGCAGCACAGCCAGGACATGACCACGCTCGCCTCGCACAAGGCCGTGTTCAGGCCGCGCAACACCACATTGCGGCTGAAGATGCACGAGACCGAGGTTGTGCTCTCGGCGCAGCGCCCGTCGCTCGCCATGGGACGCGACCAGTCGGCCGACCTCGTGATCACGGAGCGGATGGCGTCGCGCGCGCACGGCAAGATCGAGCGGCGCCTCGACCGGTTCGTCCTCACCGATCACAGCGCGAACGGGACGTTCGTCACGATCGAGGGCGACAAGGAAATCATCCTGCGCCGCGAGGAGTTCACGCTGCGCGGTCACGGCTGGATCGCGTTCGGCCAGTCGCGCGCCGGCGCGACCGATGTGGTCGAGTTCTTCTGCGAGTAGCAGACGAGCGCCCGGCACATCGCCAGACGACCCCCATGGCGCTTGAAAGGGGGACGCTGATCAGATACTGTATTTATGTACAGTATTATGGACGCTGCCCTGGAACCCATTCTCGAGCGGCACCCGGTCTGGCGCGGTCGGGTCGCCGGTTATTTTTCTCCTACCCTTTCAACGACATATCCAGACCTGGACCGCGCCTTGCCCGGAAACGGCTGGCCGACCGGCGCGCTCACCGAGATCCTTTGCGGGCATGAAGGCATAGGCGAGCTCGGCATCGTGCTGCCGGCCCTGGCGGCGCTTTCCTGGGCCGGCAAGCGCGTGGCATGGCTCGCGCCGCCGCATCTTCCTTACGCGCCGGCGCTCGCCGCCGCGGGCGTGGATCTCGCCAACCTCGTGGTGATGCGTGCGCCCGGCCGGCGCGATGCTCTGTGGACCGCAGAGCAAGTGCTGCGCTCGGGAAGCTGCCATGCCTTGCTCGCCTGGTTGCGCCGCCCGGGCTACCGAGAGCTGCGGCGCCTCGCGGTCGCCGCGCAAGGCGGCCCGGCCTGGGTGACGCTTTTTCGCCCGCCCGAAGCGGCGCGCGAGACCTCGCCCGCCGCCCTGCGCATCGCTATCGAGCCCGAGGGCGGCGCGCTCGCGCTGCGCATCCTCAAGCGCAGGGGAGCGCCTGCGGTGGCGCCGCTCCTCGTTTCCGTGAACAGGCCTTTCCATGCTTTGGGTCGCACTCCATTTCCCGTGCCTGCCGCCGGAGGCGCTCGCGCCGATTGCCGCCTGGGCGTGCCAGTTCACGCCTAGAGTCTCGCTCGAGCCGCCGCAGGAGTTGCTGCTGGAAGTGCAGGGCAGCCTGCGATTGCTCGGAGGATTCAGGCCGCTCACGCAGAAGTTGGCGGCCGGGCTGGGCGAGCTCGGCTACCCGTTTCACCTCGCGGCCGCGTCCACCGCGCGCGCCGCGCTGTGGCTCGCGCGCGGCGAAGGCGAAACCAAGCTCGAGTCGCTCCCGGTCGAGGTGACCGGCTTCGACGTCGAATTGCTCCGCGGAGTCGGGATCTCTACCGTCGGAGCGCTGCTCGAGCTGCCGCGCGAAGGGCTTGCGCTGCGCTGCGGCGCGGCGGTGGTCGAAGACCTCGACCGGGCGCTCGGCGCAGCCCCTGAGCCGCGCAGTTTTTTCGCACCGCCGCCGCGCTTCGATGCAAGGCTCGAGCTGCCCGCGGAAGTAGCTTACGCCGAAAGCCTGCTTTTCGGCGCCCGCCGGCTGCTCATGCAGCTCGCAGGCCTGCTTGCGGCGCGACACGAGGGCATTCGCGCCTTCCGGCTCGTCCTGCTGCACGAAAGTCGCGCGAGCAGCGTCGAGATCGCGCTCGCTTCCGCGACTCGGGATGCCGAGCGCATGGCGCGGGTGCTGCGCGAGCGTCTTGCCCAGGTGCAGCTGGCCGAGCCGGTAACGGCGATGCGGCTTGAGGCCGGCGACTTCGCTCCGCTCCAGGTGGCCAGCGCAGGGATGTTCGGCGATGCGGCGCGCGAAGCCGAAGACTGGGCCGAGCTCCTCGAGCGGTTGCGCGCCCGGCTGGGCAATGCGGCCGTGCACGGCCTAGGTGCGCTGCCGGATCATCGCCCGGAGCACGCCTGGCGGCGCGTCGAGCCCGGCGAATGGGATCCGCGAGCGTATGCGGCTCCCGGCCCGCGCCCGGTTTGGCTTCTTGAACCGAAAAAGCTGAAAGAAAGCGAATTCACTGCGCTCGCCGGTCCTGAGCGCATCGAGTCGGGCTGGTGGGACGGCGATGACGCGAGGCGCGATTACTTCGTCGCCCGGCTGCCCGACGGCGCGCTCGCCTGGGTCTACCGGGAAGCTGGCGGCGGCTCGGCCTACGAATGGTACCTGCATGGCCTCTTTGCCTGATTACGCCGAGCTGCACTGCCTCTCCAACTTCAGCTTCCTGCGCGGCGCGTCGCATCCCGAGGAGCTCGTATCGCGCGCGCAGGCGCTCGGCTACAGGGCGCTCGCGTTGACCGACGAGTGCTCGCTTGCCGGCGCGGTGCGCGCGCACCAGCGGGCGAAGGAATGCGGCCTGCCGCTCATCCTCGGCACCGAGATCCTCGCCGAGGGAGTCAAGCTCGTGCTACTCGCCTCCGACCGGCGCTCGTATGGGGCGATCTCCTCTCTTCTCACCACCGGAAGACGACGCAGCAAGAAGGGCGCTTACTCCCTCAAGCTTTCGGACGTGGAATCGGTTTCCGGCACCGGCGCGCTGATGCTCTGGATTCCCGGACAGGATCCGGCTCCTGCGGCGTGGATCGCGGAACGTTTCCATCGCCATGCGTGGATCGCCGCCGAGCTGCATTGCGGGCCGAACGATCGCGCAAAAATGGTTTTCCTGAATGATATTTCCAGAAAAAGCCGGCTTCCGCTGGTGGCCTGCGGCGACGTGTACATGCACGTGCGCTCGCGCCGGCGGCTGCAGGATGTCCTCACCGCGGTGCGCTTGGGCAGACCGCTCGCGCAATGCGGGCAAGCGCTCTTTCCCAATGCCGAGCGGCACTTGCGCCTGCGCATGCGCCTCGCGCAGCTTTATCCGCCCGAGCTCCTCGCCGAAACGTGCGTCATCGCCGAACGTTGCGGCTTCTCCTTGGGTTGCCTCAAGTATGAGTATCCCGCGGAGCTCGTGCCGGAGGGCCATACCCCTGCTTCGTGGCTGAGGATGCTTGCCGAACAGGGACTGCGCCGGCGCTTGCCGGCGGGCGTGCCGGCGAAGGTCGCCGAGCTGATGGAGCATGAGCTCAGGCTCATCGCCGATCTCGGCTACGAGCCCTTCTTCCTTACCGTGCACGACGTAGTGCGTTACGCACGAGACCAGGGAATTCTCTGCCAGGGCAGGGGCTCAGCGGCAAACTCGGTGGTGTGCTACGCGCTCGGCATCACCGAGGTCGACCCGGCGCGCATGAACATGCTGTTCGAGCGCTTCGTGTCGCGCGAGCGCAACGAGCCGCCCGACATCGACGTCGACTTCGAGCACCAGCGGCGCGAGGAGGTGATCCAGTACGTCTACCGCAAGTACAGCCGCGAGCGCGCCGCGCTTGCCGCGACGGTGATCTGCTATCGCCCGAAAAGCGCCGTGCGCGATGTCGGCAAGGCGCTCGGCCTGCCGCTCGACGAGGTGGATCGTCTGGCGAAGGGCTTGACATTCTGGGATACCCGCAGCGCATTGCCCGGGCGCCTGGACGGCCAGTTCCTGGAGCTTGTGCAGACCCTCATCGGCTTTCCGCGCCATCTTTCGCAGCACGTCGGCGGCTTCGTCATCTCGCGCGGTCCGCTTGCGCAGCTCGTGCCGATCGAGAACGCCGCGATGCCGGATCGCAGCGTCATCCAGTGGGACAAGGACGACCTCGAGGCGCTCGGGCTGCTCAAGGTCGACGTGCTAGCGCTCGGCATGTTGTCGGCGATCCGTAGAGCGTTGGATTCTCTAGAAATGAAGATTGATCAGGTTCCCGCCGAGGATCCCGCGGTCTACCGCATGATCCAGAAGGCCGACACCGTGGGCGTGTTCCAGATCGAGTCACGCGCCCAGATGAGCATGTTGCCGCGTCTTCGGCCGCAGAATTTCTACGATCTGGTCATCGAGGTGGCGATCGTGCGCCCGGGACCGATCCAGGGCGGCATGGTGCATCCCTACCTGCGGCGCCGGCGCGGCCTGGAGCCCGTGGTTTATCCGAGCCCCGAAGTGGAAGCGGTTTTGAAGAGAACCCTGGGCGTTCCCATCTTTCAGGAGCAGGTGATGGAGCTTGCGATGGTGGCGGCGGGCTTTACGCCGGGCGAGGCCGACCGGCTGCGCCGGTCGATGGCGGCATGGAAGCGCAGCGGCGGCCTCGAGCCTTTTGAACAAAGATTAAAAACCGGTATGCGACGCAACGGCTATAGCGAGGCGTTTGCCAATTCCATCTACCGGCAGATCCTCGGCTTCGGCGAGTACGGCTTCCCGGAGTCGCACTCGGCCAGCTTCGCGCTGCTCGTGTACGTCTCGTCCTGGATCAAGTGCCATTATCCGGCGGCATTCTGCGCCGCGCTGCTGAACAGCCAGCCGATGGGTTTTTACGCCCCGGCGCAGCTCGTGCAGGATGCCCGCCGGCACGGCGTGGAGGTGCGTCCTGCCGATGTGCAGCTGAGCGAGTGGGATTGCACGCTCGAGGGCGGGGCCGTGCGCCTGGGCTTGCGCATGGTGAGCGGGCTTGCCGAGGGAGAAGGCAGGCGCATCGCAGCAGGCCGGCCGTATCGCTCCATTCATGATCTGAAATTGAACAAAGGCGATCTGCGCTGCCTGGCGGCCGCCGGAGCGCTGGAGTCGCTTGCCGGGCACCGGCGCCTCGCGCGCTGGGCAGCCGCGGGCGCGGTGCGACGCGCGCCGCTCGACATCCCGGCGCACGAATGCGTACCGGCGCTCGAAGCCCCGCCCGAAGGCGAGGAGATCGTCGCCGACTACGCGAGCCTTGGGCTCACGCTCGGCCGCCATCCTCTGGCTTTGCTGAGGAAACGCCTGGACAAGATGCGGCTCCTCAAGGCTGAAGAGCTCAAATCAAGACCGCACGGCGCCCCGGCGCGCGTCGCCGGGCTGGTCACCTGCCGGCAGCGGCCCGACACGGCAAGCGGAGTGATATTCGTCACGCTAGAGGACGAAACCGGATGCATGAACATCGTGGTGTGGCGCGACCTCGTCGAGCGCCAGCGGCGCGAGCTGCTCGGCGCCCGGCTGATGGGCGTGGCGGGCGTGGTCGAGCGCGATGGTGAAGTAGTGCACCTCGTCGCCCAGCGCCTCTCGGACTACAGCGCGCTGCTCGGGCCGCTCGCTACCGGCTCGCGCGATTTCCACTAAGATCTGCATCGCTTGACCGAGATCCTGAGGCTCATCAGTAGCTATCGCACACGGCGGCCCGCCCGCGTCTCGCCCCTGCTCGACGCGCTTTTCCGCCAGCTTGCGCGCTGCGCTCCCGACGAGGCAACCCCGACCGAGGAGCGCATCTGGGATGTCTGGATGCACTATCCGCATCACGCTGCGGCGCGCGAGCTCGACCTCGCGACCAGCGACATCGCCGCGCGCCGCTACGACATTGCCGAGACGCGCCTTACCGTGCTCCTTCGCCGGGCTCCGGACTTCGCCGAGGCGTGGCACAAGCGAGCCGCGCTGCACTATTTGCTCGGGCGCGATGACGAATGCATGCGCGACATTCGGCGCACCCTCGAGCTCGAGCCGCGGCACTTTGGGGCGATGCTGCATTTCGCCGAGATCCTGCGCTCGGCGCGCGCCGCCGCGGAAGCCCGCTTCGCCGTGCAGACGGCACGCTCGATCCATCCCCATCTCGCCCTGCCTGCTGACAATCCCTGACTAGTCGGGCAGATCCCGTAACTATAATGCCGCCATGAGCGTGGATCACTACTCGGTGATCGTAGCGAAAGATCTGCAGGACCTTATCCCGGTGTTCATGAGCAACCGGCACCAGGAGCTCGACGCTTTGCGCCTGGCGCTCGCCGCCGCCGACTTCGAGAAGCTTCGCCAGCTCGGACACCGCATGAAGGGAGTCGGGAGCTCATACGGCTTCGTTCACGTCTCCACGCTCGGCAAGTACATCGAGGAAGGGGCGCGCAGCGGCGACCGCGCCGCGCTGCAGGCGAGCATCAGCGAGTACGGCGACTACCTCTCCAAGGTGCAGATCGCGTATGAGTGATGCGTAGCCGATGCGCATCCTGCTGATCGATGACGACGAAGATCTGCGCAACCTTGTATCGCGCTACATCCGCAGCCAGTGGCCAGACGCCCAGATCGATGGCTACGATCCGCTTGAGCACGACCTGCCGAGCGCCGCTTTTCCACTGCGCTCCTACGACGTCATCGTGCTCGACTACATGCTCGGCCGCGGCGACGGCCTGGAGTGGCTGAAGGCGCTCAAGCGGCGCGACGACTGCCCGAAGGTCCTGTTTCTGACCGGCGCCGGCAACGAGATCATCGCCGTGCGCGCGATCAAGGC
>DATFEI010000145.1:0-8408 GCA_035251315.1 Burkholderiales bacterium
CGCGGCGGCGAGCGGCAGCCGCACGATGAACTCGGCGCCCTGCCCGCGCCCGGCGCTGCGCGCGACGATGTCCCCGCCGTGCCGCCGGACGATGGCGCGCGCGAGAGTGAGGCCGAGCCCGAGCCCGCCCGTGCTGATGCTGCCCGGCTCGAGCTGCACGAACATCTCGAACACCTCGGGCAGCCGCTCGGGCGCGATGCCCACGCCATTGTCGGCGACGCGCACCGCCACGCGGTCGTCCTCCGCGCCCGCGGAAAGCTCGATGCGGCCTTTCGCTGGCGTGAACTTGGCGGCGTTGTTGAGGAGGTTCGACACCACCTGCGCAAGCCGCACGAGGTCGCCTTCCACGTAGAGCGGCCGCGCCGGATACCTGACCACGAGCTCGTGCCCCTGCGCGTCGATGTTCGGCTTCGCGGTATCGATCGCGGTCTGCAGCACGGTACTGATGGCGAGGCGTTGCGTGCGGAGCTCCAGCTTGCCGCGGTCGATGCGGCTCACGTCCAGAAGATCGTCGATCAGGCGCGAAAGCTGCGCGATCTGCCGCTCCATCATGTCGTGGGTCTCGGCGGTGGCGCCGTTGCCCTGCCCGCGCATCCTGAGGAGGGCGAGCCCGGTACGCAGCGGCGCGAGCGGGTTGCGCAGCTCGTGCGACAGCACGGCGAGGAAGCGGCTCTTGTTCGCATCCGCGCGCTGCAGCTCGCGCGCGCGCTCCTTGACCTCGGCTTCCGACACCCGGTAGCGGTCGCGCGCCCGGCGCATCGCCTCGCCGAGCACGATGATAAGCGAGCACGACAGCGCGAAGAGCGCGAGCGTCATCGACTCCGCAGGCCCCGTCACCGATACGCCGCCGTGGTCCGAGATGTAGCGCACATTAACGATGGCGTAGCCAAGCACCATCGCGAGCACCGCTGGGCCGAGCCCGCCGAACCACACCGCGATCGCGACCGCTCCGTAGAGCGTGATGAAGGGTACGCTATTGCCGAGCCACGGATCGAGGAACCAGCGCAGGAACACCGATGCCAGCACCACGGCGACCGCGCCGCCGTAGGCGGCGACTGCCGCGGTGCGCGCCAGGCGCCGGTCCTCGTGTCCGACGTCGGCGAGCAGGAACGCGAGTAGCAAGCACGCCGAGATCATGAAGTTCGCCCGCGAGGCGTGCCAGCCGACGGTGTAGATCCCGCCCGAGACGTTCGAGAGCGTAAGGTCCGCGATCGAAGCGACCAGCACTGCCCCTAGCCACAGGTAGAGCAGGTCGCCGAACGCGCGCTTGCGCCAGATGAGCGCGAGCGAAGCCGCGCAAAAGGCGACGGCCACCCACTGGACCGCGGTGGCGATGTCGGTAAAGCGGCCCGGAACGAGTCCCTCGATCTCGATCGACGCCGCGATCACGGCGATCAGCGCGGTCGTGGCCACAGTGAGTGCGCACGCGCTGGTGAGCCACGCGGCAAGCCGCGTCGTGCGCGGCGGTACCTTGGCCGCGACGATGACGGCGGCGAGGAAGAGCCCCGCCACACCGAGGCGCCAAGCAAGAAAGAGCCACGCCACCGTCTGCTCGCCGCCGAAGAGCGCTCGCTCCTCCAGTGCGCCGGGGAAAGTGGCCATATGCGCGCCGGCCATGAGGCCGCCGTAGAGATACGCGCACGTAAGGACGAGGTAAGCGGGGCGGCCGCTGCCGCGATAAAGCGCGCCGAGCAGCGCGGCCGTGCAGAGATCCGCGACGAGGATGCCGATCCCGTACACCACGACGATTTTGGGGTCGCCCGGGCCGGGCTGGGCTGCGAACGGAATCACGGCCACCGTGATGGCCGCGTAAAGAATGGAGAGCAGCCCGAAGCTGCGGAGTTGCACCCCGCTCGGCGCGCTTTCCTGAGCCTCGAGCGCGTCCGTAGTGGTCACGCCGACATCATAGCTGGGGGATATGACGACAGACAGTGGGCGTCGCCGAGGCCCGACACTCTAGCGCTATGTCGTCGTCAACTTGCACGGGAACGGCGACTGCTTCGCCTTTGTCGTGAAGAGTTGGGAAGTCGGAACGAGCCGCGCGCTGGTAGTACTTGCGATCTTGATCGGCGCGCTAGGCGTGCTGCTTGTCGCGGTGATGGTGGCGGTGCAGTCGGGCTGGGCGGAGCGACGCATCGAGAGCCTCGCTGCTGAGCGCATCGGACGCGAGGTCGATATAGAGGGACTTCGGATCCTCGCGGCGTGGCCGCCGCAGGTGGAAGTGGCGGTGCTGCGCGTGGCGAATCCCGACTGGGCGACAGAACCTTATCTCGTGGACGCGCGCGGCGTGCGCGGCACGCTCGAGGTCGGGCCGCTGCTGCGCGGCCGAATCATCGGCACCGCAGCGGTGGACGAAGCGGCGGCTGCGCTCGAACGGGACGGGGAACGCACGACCTGGAGCTTCCCCAAGGAGGAGGAGCCCCAGCCGAAGAAAAAGGGCGAGCCGAGCCCCTACGAGCTTCGCTCGGTTTCCATCGGCGAAGCGCGCGTGACCTACCGCGACCAACCTGATGAAACCGAGCTTCATGTCGTGGCAAGCGGCGATCTTGGCCGAAAAGGCCGGCCATTCGAGATGCGCGCCGAGGGCCGCGTGCGCGGCGAGGCGATCCAGGCGAGCGCGTCGGCGCCCGCTGTGCCGCTCGCGGGCGACCAGCCGGTCGAGTTGTCGTTCGAGGTGCTGCTGGCGAAAACCAAGACCGGCGGCACGCTCGCGCTGCGCGCCGGCGCACAGGGACTGCAGTCCATCGCGGGGCGCATCGAAGCCTCCGGGCCGAGCATCGCTGCGTTCAAGAAGATCGCGCGCGGCGACCTGCTCTCGAGCGCGCCCTACCGCGCCTCGGCGAACGTGCGACACGAGGACGGGCGCTGGAGCGTCGAGGACCTGAAGCTCAACCTCGGCAAATCCGACGTGCGCGGCTCGGTCTTCTTCGACGCGAGCCGCGACCGGCCTTTCGTCAGCGCGGACCTCCAATCGAACTTCTTTGATCTGAAGGAAACCGGAATCAAGGAAGAGGTGAAGGAGGAGCTGGAGGAGGAATACCTCTTTCCGCGCGACCCGTGGCCTGCGGACAAGCTCGATGCCCTTGACGCCGCGGTCGAGCTGCGCATCAAGAAGATCCGCAACGCGCGTCCCATGCCGCTCGATGCGATCGACGTGCGCGTCGTGCTCCAGAACGGCAAGCTCACCGTCGACCCGATCACCGTGAGCCTCGCGAGCGGCACGATCAAGGGGCGATTCGCGCTCGATGCGAGCGAGTCCCCGGAAGCGGCGAGCGCCGACATCGACATCCGCGGCCTGCGCCTCTCGCGCCTCGTTCCTTCCCTCAAGGAAGCGGAGAGCGCGCTCGGGCTGCTGAACGGCCGCATCCAGCTCTCGGGCCGCGGCGACACGCCGGCGAAACTTCTGGGCGCCTCGAACGGCCAGATCCTCTTCGCCGCTCAGGGCGGCCAGGCGAGCGCGCTCCTCGTCGAGATCCTCGGCCTCGACGCCGCGGAAGCGGTCACCCTGCTCGGCAAGAAACACGTGAAGCAGCCGCTCCGATGCGCGGTGGTGAACCTCCAGGTGAAGGACGGGACGGCGAAGACCGCGCCCTTTGTGGTCGACGCGACCGACACCGTGCTGAGCGTCGAGGGCACGCTTCAGCTCGGAGAGGAAAAGATCAACCTCACCGCGCGCGCCGAGCCGCGGGACGCGAGCGTTTTCACGCTGCGCACCCCGATCGAGATCGCCGGCACCTTTCTCGATCCGCAGATCAAGCCTCGCGGGGGTCCGCTCGCCGCGCGCGGCGCGGCGGCGCTCGCTCTCGCGGCGATCAACCCGCTCCTTGCGATCATTCCTTTCGTCGACCCCGGCGGCGACCCCGAAGGCGGCTGCCAGCCGCAGAAGCGTTAAGACGTATTACCCCAGTGCAGGGGTGTATCCGGGCGTAGCATTCGCATACACCGTCATGCAGCGCTCTCTGATCATCGTCGGGCTCGCCCTCGCAGCCGTCGGCCTGCTCTGGCCCTGGCTCTCCAGGCTGGGTCTCGGCCGCCTGCCCGGCGACATCCGCATAGAGACCGAGAGCGGTGGGTTCTACTTCCCGCTGATGACCTGCCTCATCATTTCGGTCGTGGTCTCGCTCGTCCTCTGGCTCATCCGCCGATGACAATCGGGATCTGACCCCGATTCTTCTTGGTTCTGCTTTTCGGGGCTCTGACCCCGATTTTCTCAGACGCAGTAATATCGCCGCCCATGAAACCCGCCCTGGCAGTGCTCGCATTTTTGGTCATTGCCTGGCTCGGCGCGTGGATTTTCAACGTCGGGGTCCTTGTCTACTCGGCCGACGCCAAGATCCCGAAGACGCGCGACTGCCGCTATTTCATCGGCGTCTCAGTCCTCAAGCGCATCGAGCCGCTCGCCGACCGCTGTCCGCTCGTACGCAGCATCGGCAACTGACTTAGGCGGCCTCGCGCTCCTTCGGGCTGGGCTTGAGCTCGACCTTTATCCACCCGGACTCGCGCCGGTCAAACGCTTTGTAGGCCTCGATCGCGTCCGTGAGCGGCTCGGTCTGCGTGAGGATCGCCGCCGGGTCGATCGCGCCTGCTTCGACGAGCTCGATGAGATCCGGGATGTACTTGCGGTGCGGTGTGTTGCCCGCCTTGATGGTGAGGTTCTTGTCGAGGGCCTCGCCGATCGGAAAGAGCCGTCCTTCGGGATAGAGCCCGACGATGGAGAGGGTGCCCGCCTTCGCAAGGCTCTCCACCGCCCACTCGAGCACCAGCGAGGGCGCGTCGCCCGCGCGCCACTGGCTGCCCCGCTGATTGGCGTCGGGCGCGAGCTCCTTCAACTCCTGCCGGAACTCGGCGCGATGCTTCTTCGCCTCCTTCGCCGCCGGCCCGGCGCTCGGCGCGACCGCATCCACGCCCACCGCGTCGATCGCGCGGTCCGGGCCGATTCCGCCCGTCATCCGCCGGAGCACCTCGACCGGATCCTCCCGGTTGAAGTCGATAACCTCCGCGCCCTGGTCGCGCGCCATGTCGAGGCGCGACTCGACGCAATCCACGGCGAACACCCGTCCGGCACCGTGCAGCTTCGCGCTCGCAACGGCGAACTGCCCCACCGGGCCGCAGCCGAACACCGCCACCGTGTCGCCCGCCTTGATCTCGGCGAGGTCCGCGCCGAAGTACGCGGTCGGAAAAATGTCCGACAGCAGAATCGCCTGGTCGTCGCTTACCTCGTCCGGCAGCTTCACCAGGTTAGCCGCCGCGTACGCTATGCGCGCGTACTCCGCTTGCAGCCCCTCGAACCCGCCGCCCTGCTCCCCGCCGCCGTAATACGGCGTGCCCGCTTGCGGCCCCTTCGGATGCGCAACGTCGCACTGCGATTGATAGCCGGCGCGGCAGTAGGAGCAATAGCCGCAGCAGATCGTCGACGGCACCACCACCCGGTCGCCCCGCCGCAGGTTGCGCACATCCTTCCCGACCTCCTCGACCATGCCGACCGCCTCGTGCCCGAGAATCGCGCCCGGCTCCAGCCCCGACAGCGTCCCGCGGATGAAATGCAGATCAGTTCCGCAGATCGCGCTCGCCGTAATCCGTATCAACGCGTCCGTCGGCTCTTTGATCCTCGGATCGCGCACTGTCTCGAGGCGGATATCGCCAACTCCGTGGAAAACGACGGCTTTCATGGCTAGCTCCTTTGCAGTGGCTAGACCCGCCCCGCAAGCGGCGTGCCGCGCGCGAGCCTGCCCTGGCTCTACCGGGTGCTGAAAAGCTGAGCCGAAACTCTCGGTCCTCGCGGCAGCGCCGCGAGAGCGCCTTCGTCAGGCCGCCTTTCTTGCCGGCACCGGAATGCGTGTCTTGTTGGCAGCGAGCCACTCGCCGAACGTCTGCAACGCCGGGTTGAGCGCGCGCGCGACCGACGGGTCGCGCGCGCGGCGGAAGTCCTCGTTAAAGTCGCGGTTGAACTGGAACATGTTGCCGAGATCCTCGGCGCCGGGGAAGCCCAACTTGCGGTAAGCCTCCGGGGAGATCGCGTTATGCACGACCTCCTCGCCGAGCGCGCCGCGGAGCGCTGCGGTTATCTGTGCACCCGTGAGGTGCTCGCCTGCGACGCCGACCGTCTGGCCAATGAGCTCCTCGCCGCGCTTGAAAATTCCGTAAGCGCAGCGACCGATATCCTCGGCGGCGATGCCGGGAAGCGCCCGCTCGCCCATAGGCAGCGTGAAGGCGAGCCTGCCGTCCGCGCCGCGCGTCGGCCCCATGCCGAAATGGATCAGGTTGTCCCAGTAGAACGACGTGAGAAGGAACGTCGTCGGCACGCCGAGGCTGCGGAACTCCTCGTCCGCCTCGCCTTTGCCGTCGAAATGCGGCACTTTGTACTTCCCGTTCAGAGTCGGCATACGCGCATCCGAGAGCGGCACCCATTTGCGCGTGTCCTCGAGAGTCGACCAGATCACGTGCTTCACCCCGGCGCGCTTTGCCGCGCTGGCGAGAATGCGCGCCTGGTTGAGCTCTTTTTCGGGGGAGAAGTGGTCCCAGAAGAACGTTACGCAGAACGCTCCGTACACGCCCTGGAATACGTGTTCCACGCTCGTGGCGTCGTCGATGTCCGCGGCGACGACTTCGGCGCCGAGCCGGGCAAGCGCCTTCGCTTTGGGTGAGTTGACGTCTCGGGTGACTGCGCGCACCGCGAAGCCCCCCGCCGGATCCTCGAGAATGGCGCGCACCAGGCCGCCGCCCTGCGCGCCGGTCGCGCCGATTACCGCAATAATTTTCCTTTCGTTGCTCATTTCCGCCTCCATGCAGGCTGAGGTTGATGGCGCGCACTGTATTAGTCCCGGCTTGCCAAATAAACCGCGGCGCGGCAAATTGATTATTCTTCAAGCGCAAACAATGGCGATGGACCAATTCTTCTGCATGCAGGTATTCGCGCGCGTCGTCGAGCTTGGCTCCTTCGCGCGCGCCTCCGAGGCGCTCGACATCGGGCGGGCGAGCGCGACCACTGCCGTCGCACGCCTTGAGAAGCGCCTCGGCGTGCGGCTGCTCCACCGCACGACCCGGCGTCTCAGCCTTACCGACGATGGTCGGCTGTACTACCAGGCCTGCGTCACCATTCTTGCGGATCTGGCCGAAGCGGAGGACGTGCTATCCAACGCGCGCAGATCCCCGCGCGGGCGCCTGCGCGTCAGTACGCCGCATTCGTTCATTCATATGGTGTTCCTCCCCGCGCTGCCGAATTTTTTGGCGCGCTACCCGGACCTCGAAGTCGAAGTGGTGATGACGGACCGAGCCGTCAACCTTGTCGAAGAAGGAATCGACTGCGCAATACGCGCGGTCGACATCCCGGCCGATTCGCCGCTGGTAGCACGGCGAATCTCCAGCCTCCGTTGGCTCACCTGCGCTTCGCCCTCCTACCTCAAGGCGCGCGGCACGCCGGCGACCGTGGCGGATCTCGAGCGCCACGAATGCATACGTTCTATCTCGCCTTCCACCGGCCGAACCGCCAATTGGCGTTTCGAAAAGAACGGCGAGCGTCAGGACTTTACGCCGCGCGGACGCGTCGGCGTGAACTCTCTGGAAGCCGCCGGCGCCGCGGCCGCGTATGGCATGGGCATCGCCCAAGTGACCGAAGTCCTGGTCGCGCCGCGCCTCCGCTCCGGCGAATTGCAGCCGCTGCTCACCGACTGGGCGGCGGCCGCCCCGCCCCTCATGGTGGTCTACCCGAGCAACCGTTACTTGAGCGCCAAGGTGCGCGCGTTCGGCGATTTCGTCGCCGAGGTCTTTCCGCGCGAGGGCCTATGGCCCGAACGCAGTCTCGCCAGCGCAGCACGCGCCCGGCCGAAGAAAGCCTCCAGCGCGAACCGCCGTTGATCTCTTGCAGGCAGACTGATCTAGATCAGCTTTGTCTTCTCAGCAACTACCTTCGCCAGGTTGTCTGCTGGCATTGCGGCGTCAAAGAGATAAATAGGCTTGCCCACGATCACACCATAGTGGACCGCAAGCTGAGCCTGCATGTACGTGTGCATGTCGGCCTCGAAAAGGCTCATGAGCGGTCCCGTTGCCTGGGTCCTCATGCGGTCGATAACTGCCTGTCCATGAGCGTACAGACAAACGATTGCGTCCGGGTTGAGCGCCTTGATTCGCTCTGTAGAAACGCCCGTTACGCGAAAGCCGAAGTCTTCTTTCGTCACCGCATGCGAATCGATGAGAATCGACCTGCTGGCACGTTCGTACGTCACCAGGTTTAAGAGCGAGTTATCCAGGGTTTCGATGTCTGCCGGTGTAACGATCCCTGCGGATTTTCGCCTTGTTTCATCCTCGTGCAAGCCGCCTTGGCGACTGGCGATCAGATCACGCAGCCGTTCACTGTACGAAAAAACCACGAGCTCGGGACACAGTGCGCGCAGGTTGCGCGCGAGCGTTGA
>DATFEI010000109.1:0-8255 GCA_035251315.1 Burkholderiales bacterium
CCGCGTCCGCCGGCGGGCCATAGCGCCACCAGGCGAAAAGCGCCAGGTTGGCGAGTGCGAGCGCGAAGAACAGCATCCTCACTTGGCCACCGCCCGCTCGCTCACCGCGACGTGCACTAGTCCGTCGAGCACGAGGTTCTCGACATAGCGCCGCGGCATGGATAGCTGGTCGACGAGCGCGCGGCCGGCGCCGCCGGCCACGATGCAGAGCGGGTTCAGCTCGATGTCGCGCAGCACGCGGTACATCCGCTCCACCGCGCCTGCTTGGGCGTGGCGGCAGCCGCTCTCGATCGCGTCGCTCGTTCTGCGCGGGGTATCGCTGTATTCGCCGTTGTCGAGGGGAAGCCTTCCGGTGTGCTCGTGGAGCACGAAGCGCATCAGCTCGACCCCCGGCAGGATGGAGCCGCCGAGGAACCGGCCGTCGCCGGACAGCATGTCAACGGTAGTGGCGGTGCCGGCGTTCACGACGAGCGCCGGCCCCGACGGGTGCAACGCGCGCGCCGCTATGAGCGCGGCCCAGCGGTCGGGGCCGAGCTGCTCGGGACGCTCGTACAGATTGCGCACCCCGCAACGCTCGGCCTCGGCGCGCAGCCACAGCGGCTCGACCTCGAAGACGCTGGTCCAGTTCACCAGCAGGTGATGCGCGCCCTCGCCGGCGACGTTGGAAATGATGATGCGCTCCGGGTCCGCGTGCGTCACAGAGAACGGGTTGACGTGGTCGCTCGACGCCGCGAACTCAATGAGCGACACGGTGGCGATGCTCGTCCAGTCCTTGCCGTCGTGCCAGCCCCACTTTACGCGTGAGTTTCCCGCGTCGATCGCAAGGATCATGCGGGCCTCGCGGAGACCACGCGGCCGCTCGTTACAGCTTGCATGCCGCGCTTGGTGCGAATTCGTAAAGATCCGCCTTCTCCAAGGCCGGCGGCGATGCCGCTTATCGTACGGCCATCGGCCAGGCGCACGCGCAGGCGCTGGCCCGGGTACGCGTCCATCGCTTCCCAGTCGGCGCGCAGCGCATCGAGTCCTTGCGCGTCGAAGCGTTCCAGCATGTCGAGCAACGCCACGCCGGCCGCATGGATCACGCGGTTGCGCGACACGGGCGCCAGCTCTTCAATGAAAGCCAGCTTGCGCCGTAGCTTTGCCTCGAGCCCGCGTGTGCGGCGGTGGTTGAGGCCGATTCCGATCACGACATGACTCGCTCCGCGCGTCTCGACCAGAATGCCGCCGAGCTTCGCACCGTCGACGACCAGGTCGTTCGGCCACTTTAGCCGGACCGCGCCGACGCCGAGGGCGTGCAGCGCCCGCACCACGGCGACCCCGGCAACGAGCGAGATTGCAGCGAGCTCGCGCGCTGGCCGGCGCACGCGCCGGCCGAGCGAGAACGTAATGCCGGCCGTAGGCGTGCTGTGCCAGCGCCGCCCGCGCCGCCCGCGTCCAGCGGTCTGCTCCTCCGCGGCCAACAGCACCGGCCTCTCGCCGATCTGTTCTTTCAGCAGCAGATCGTTGGTCGAGGTGCAACGCTCGACGACCCGCGCCTCTGCGCCCGGCAGAGCTATGGCGGCGGCGTCGAGCTTATCCATGCTCGTAGTTTAGCCGCCAAAGGCGAACCCCCGCCCCGGTGCGGCGGCGAAGAGCGCCCGCGTGTATTCATGGCGTGGCTCAAGGAACACTTCGCGCGCCGGCCCGTACTCCACAATCCGTCCTTGCTGCATGACCGCGACCTGATCGCACACCTGCGCGGCCACGCGAAGGTCGTGCGTGATGAAAAGCATCGCCAGCTCGAGGCGCGAGCGAATCTCCGCGAGCAGGGCAAGCACCTGCGCCTGCACGGAAACATCGAGCGCCGACACCGGCTCGTCGGCCACGAGGAGGTCCGGCTCGAGCGCCAGGGCGCGCGCAATGCAGATACGCTGGCGTTGCCCGCCGCTGAACTGGTGCGGATAGCGCTCGAGCGTCGCCGGGTCCATGCGCACGAGCTCGAGCAGGCGCCGCGCGCGCTCGAGCGCCTGCGCGCGCGGCACTCCGTAGTTGAGCGGTCCCTCGATGATCGCCTCACCGACGTTGCGTCGCGGGTTGAGCGAGCGGTAGGGATCCTGGAACACGATTTGCACCTTGGAGCGAAACGGCCTCAGCGCGCGCGTACCGAGGGATGCAATGTCCCGGCCGCCGAGCCGGATCTCGCCCGCCGACGGCTCCACCAGCCGAAGCACGCAGCGCGCCACCGTCGACTTGCCCGAGCCCGACTCGCCGACGATGCCGAGCGTCTGGCCCTTGCGCAGCTCGAAGCTTACTGCGCTTGCCGCGTGGACTTCGCGTTGAGCGCCGAGCCAGCCGCGGTCGACGTACGTCTTTGAAAGATTCCTCGTTTCCAGCACGACTGGGGCGGAGTTGTCCGCCGGTCGCTCGTGCGGCTCCAGTGTTGGAACGGAGCGGATCAGCATTTTCGTGTACTCGTGGCGCGGCCGTTGCAGCACCTCGAGCTTCGCTCCGAGCTCCACCAGCCTGCCTTCGCGCAACACGGCGACGCGATGCGCGATTTCGGCGACCACGCCGAAGTCGTGCGTGATGAAGAGGACCCCCATGCCGTGCCTTTGCTGCAATTCGGCGATCAGCCGGAGGATCTGCGCTTGAGTCGTTACGTCGAGCGCCGTGGTCGGCTCGTCGGCGATGAGCAGCGCCGGTTCGAGCGCGAGCGCCATTGCGATCATGACGCGCTGGCGTTGCCCGCCGGAAAGCTGGTGCGGGTACGAGGCGAGGATGCGCTCCGGGTCGGCCAGCGCAACCTCGCGGAGCAAGCTTACTGTTTTTTGAAGGCGGATGGCCGCCGAGTGATTCGTATGATGGCTTAGCACTTCATCCATTTGCGTCCCGCAGCGCATGACCGGGTTGAGCGCGGTCATCGGCTCTTGGAAGACCATTGACATGCGCGCGCCGCGAAGCTCGCGCAGCCGGCTTGCCGGCGCAGCGAGCAGGTTCTCGCCCTCGAGCGAGATGGTGCCCTGGGCGACCGGAAGCGTCTTCGGCAGCAATCCCATGATCGCCTGTGCGATCACGCTCTTGCCCGAGCCGGACTCTCCGACGAGGCACAAGATTTCCCGCTTCTGCACCTCGAACGAGACCTCGCTGACTGCCTCCGGACGGTCCCCTCCCTCGGGCAGCTTGATGGCCAGGTTGCGGACTTCGAGCACATTCATACGCGCTTCGCCATCTTCGGGTCGAGCGTGTCGCGCAAGCCGTCGCCGAGGATGTTCACCGCGAGCACCGTGAGCGCGAGGAAGATGCCGGGGAAGAAGACATTGTGCGGGTAGGCGACGAACTGCACGCGTCCTTCCGCCATGATGTTTCCCCAAGTCGGGATGTCGGGCGGGAGGCCCACGCCGAGGAAGGACAGGATCGCCTCGAGCAGGATGGAGAACGCGCAAACGTATGTCCCCTGCACGAGAAGCGGCGCGAGCGTGTTCGGAAGGATATGGCCGAACATGATCTTGCGCGTCGGGGTGCCCAGAGCGATGGCCGCCTCGACGTAGGGCTCCTCCCGGATTGACAGCACGAGCGAGCGCACGAGGCGCGTGACGCGCGGGATCTCCGGGATCGCGATGGCGATGATCACCGTGGGCAGGCTCGCGCGCCACAGCGCCACCACGGCGATCGCGATCAGGATCGCCGGGATCGCCATGATGCCATCCATCACGCGCATCAGCGGGCCGTCGAGCCAGCGCAGGTATCCCGCGACGAGGCCGCACAGCACGCCGAAAGCCACCGCGACCACCGCTGAGGCGATGCCGACGACCAGCGACACACGCGTGCCATAGAGCACGCGGCTGTAGACATCGCGGCCGAAGGAGTCGGACCCCATAAGAAAAGTATGCCGCTTGACTTCCCCCTCGAGCGTCATGATCTCCCCCGCGGCACCCGGCTTGAGATCGCGGCTCGCCGCGTCGAACAAGGTCGGGTCGACCGTACCGAGCCAGGGAGCGAGGACTGCAATGCCGATCAACAAGACCAATACGGACCCGCCCATGCGCACCGACCAGTTCTTGAGCAGCATCAGAAACGGATCCTGGGGTCGAGAAACACGTAGGAGAGGTCGATAAGCAGGTTCACCAATACATATATGAAGGAGAAAAAGAGGATCACCCCCTGGATGGTGGGGAAGTCGCGCGCCAGCACTGCGTCCACGGTGAGGCGTCCTAGGCCGGGGATGGCGTAGACCGACTCGGTCACCACTACGCCGCCGATCAGGATTGCGATGCCGATGCCGATCACGGTCGCGATCGGCACTGCGGAGTTGGCGAGCGCGTGGCGCACCAGCACGCGCAGCTCGGGCAGCCCCTTGGCACGCGCGGTGCGGATGTAGTCCTCGCCGAGCGCCTCGAGCACCGATGCGCGCGTGACGCGCGCGATCAGCGCGATGTAGATCACCGAAAGCGTGATCGCCGGCAGGATCAGGTGTCGCAAGAAAAGGAAGAAGCCGTCGGACATCCGCACATAGCCCTGCACCGGCAACCACCCGAGCTTGAGCGATACGAGCCAGATCAGCAGGTAGGCAAGCACGAACACCGGGATCGAGAAACCGAGCACCGAGAAGCCCATCAGCGCGCGGTCGAACCAGCCGCCGAAGCGCCATGCGGCGATCGCTCCCAGGGGTACCGCAACGATGACTGCAAGAAGAATCGTCAACGTGGCGAGCGCGAATGTGGGCTCGAGACGCTGGCCGATGAGCGTCGCAACCTTGATGCGGAAATAGAACGACTCGCCGAGGTCGCCGGAAAGGACTTTGCCGAGCCAGATACCGAACTGCACCACGATCGGCCTGTCCAGCCCGAGCCCGGCGCGAATGCGCTCGATTTGCTCCGCGGTCGCGGCGTCGCCCGCCATGATCGCCGCGGGGTCGCCCGGCGTCAGACGCAGGAGCAGGAAAACGAAGACCGCAACGACCAGCAGGACCGGAATGGTCGCTGCCAGCCGCCGCGCGATGAACTTAACCAGTTAGATCAATTCTTCTTGACGTTCCAGTAGATGTCGCCCGGGCCGATAACCCAGCCGCTCACGTTCTTGCGCGCGGCGAGCGGGTTGACGTATTCGCCGAGCGGGGCGTGCGTGCCGATCTCGAACGCGCGCGCCTGAATCGCCTCGGCGAGCGCCTTTTTCTTGCCTTCGTCGGTGGCGCGCGCAAAGTCGTCACGCAGCTTCTCCAACTGTTCGTCGCTCGGCCAGCCGAACCACGACTTCTCGCCCGCTGCGCCGACCGCGGCGTTGGCGAGCGGGTTCCAGATGTCGGGCGCGACCCACGCGGTGCAGAAGATGTTCCAGCCGCCCTGCGCCGGGGGCTCCTTCTTCGCGCGCCGGCTCACCACGGTGTTCCAGTCCATCGCCTGCAGGTCGACCTTGAACCCGGCCTGGCGCAGGAGCTGGGCCGCGACGTCGGGCAGCTTCTGGATAGCAGCGAGATCGGTCGGCTTGATGATCACCACCGGCGTGCCGTCGTAGCCCGAGGTCTTCACGAGCTCCTGCGCCTTCTTCATGTTCGACTTTGACTGGATCTCGCTGCCCTTCGCGCTGCCGTAGGGCGTGCCGCAGGTGAACATCGAGGCGCAAGGCCGGTAGAGATCCTTGTCGCCGACTTGGGCGCGAAGGAACGGCTCCTGGGGCAGGGCGGCAAGGGCGGCCTGCCTGACTTTGGCATTGTTGAAAGGCGGATGCAGGTGGTTGAAGCGGCACATGTACTGGAAGCCGAGCGGATCCTTGGTGACGAGCTCCACCCCGGGTGCTTTCCTCAGCTGCTCGTAGCTCTCGAAGGCGGGGCGCTCCAGCACGTCGACCTCGCCGTTCGCAAGCGCGTTAACCTGCGACTGCGCGTCGCGCAGCGCCAGGTTCCATTCCACACGGTCGACGTAGACGTGCTTGCCGCCCGCGGTGCCGGACGGAGCTTCCTTCCGCGGAACATATTTGTTGTTTTTGAGATAAACAGCTCTATCGCCGGGCTTGAATTCATCAGCCTTAAAGATGTAGGGCCCGCTGCCGATCGCCTCGGTGATCTGCTTGTCGGCGGGCGTGTCGGCGACGCGCTTGGGCATGATGAAAGGCACGTTCGACGAGGGCTTGCCGAGTGCTTCCAGCACGAAGCCGCAGGGCTCGCGCAGGAACATGCGGAACGTGTCGGGCTTGGGGGAATCCATGCGCTCGACGAACGTCATGAGCTTCTGGCCCATCGCGTCCCGCTTGCCCCAGCGCGAGAGCGATGCGATCACGTCCTCGCCTGTGACCGGCTTGCCGTCGTGAAACTCAAGCCCCGCGCGCAGCGTGAAGCTCCACTCCTTCTGGTCTTTGCTCACGGTCCATTTGTCGACCATCTGCGGCTGGATCCGGCTCTTCTCGTCGGTGCCGAAGAGCGTGTCGTAGACCATGTAGCCGTGGTTGCGCGCCATGTACTGCGTGGTCCAGATCGGATCGAGGATGTTCAGGTTCGAGTGCGGCACGACACGCAGCACCTTGTCCTGCGCGTGCAGCGATAAAGCCGGAAGCGAAAAGAGAACGAGCGATCCGAGGACGGCGACAATGCGATAACGCATGCGAGAATCTCCTCCTCCAAGGAAAAACGAGGTTAGCAGGTTCATGGCGCGCATCGCAATCGGCGGCTTCCAGCACGAGACCAACACATTCGCGCCCTCCAAAGCCGATTATGCTGCGTTCGAGGCAGGCGGCGGCTGGCCCGGCGTACAGTACGGCGAGCCCATCTTCGGTGCGGTCGAGGGCGCGAACATTCCCGCGGCCGGTGCCATCCAGGCGCTGCGCGCACTCGGCCACAGCATGGTCGGCACCGCCTGGGGCGCGGCGAGCCCGTCTGCGCACGTGACTGCGGAGGCATTTGAAAGGATTACTACTGAGCTTGTGGCGAGATTGAGGCAAGCCCTTCCCGTCGACGGCGTCTATCTCGACCTGCATGGCGCCATGGTGGTCGAGACTTACGACGACGGCGAGGGGGAGATCCTGCGCCGTGTGCGCGAGGCGGTCGGCCCGCGAGCCCCGGTCGTCGCGAGCCTCGATCTGCATGCCAACGTAACGCGCGCGATGTTCGCGCGCGCCGATGCGCTTGTTGCCTACCGTACTTACCCGCATGTCGATATGGCCGAAACGGGCGCACGCGCCGCGCGCCTCCTCGACTGGATGCTGCGCGCCGGCGAGAGGCCGGAGGGCGGGTTCCATCAGCTCGACTACCTGACCGGCATTCCGTCGCAGTGCTCGTTCATCGAGCCGTGCAAGGGTATCTATGCGGAGCTCTCCCGCCTCGAAGAGAAAACCGGGGCCGTGCTCTCTTTCACCCCCGGCTTCCCGATGGCCGATTTCGCCGACTGCGGCATGGCGGTGTTCGGCTACGGCGCGGAGCACGCGGTGGAACGGCTGCGCGACGCGGTTGCCGACGCCGAAAAGGATTTCGCCATGGAGCTGCACGACGCGTCCGACGCGGTGCGGCGAGCGAGAAACCGCGGCGAATTCGGCGCGCCGGTCGTGCTTGCCGATACGCAGGACAATCCGGGCGCGGGTGGCAATGGGGACACTACGGGTCTATTGAAAACCTTGATTGAGCAGAATGCGCAGGACGCGGTGCTTGGCATGCTCATCGATCCGGGTTCGGCGCGGCGGGCGCACCAGGTGGGGCAGGGCAATACCGCGGCATTCACACTGGGCGGGCTTTCGCGGATTCCAGCAGACGCGCCGCTCGCCGGCGAGTTCACGGTGGAGCGCCTCGGCGACGGACGCTTCACCTGCACCGGGCCGATGTTCAGGGGCTTTCGCATGACGCTCGGACCGATGGCGCTCCTTCGCAGCCGCGCGGCGCCGGGCGTGCGCGTGGTGCTCGCCTCGCGCAAGTGCCAGGCCGCGGACCAGGAGATGTTCCGTACGCTCGGGGTCGAGCCGCGGCGCTCGCGTATCGTTGCGCTCAAGAGTTCAGTGCACTTCCGCGCCGATTTCGAGCCGATCGCGAAAGAGGTGCTCGTCGTCAAGTCCCCCGGGCCCGCGCTCGCGGACCCGGCCGAGTTCAGGTGGACCAAGCTGCGCAAGGGCGTGCGCCTGCGGCCAATGGGGCCGGTGCACGCATGAGCCCCGAGAAGATCCGGGTGCGAAATACGCAGACCGGCCAGGTCATTGAGGTCGTTGTCTTCAGCAAGCGCGCCGAGGCGATCGAGGTGGTCCTCGGCGAGGGCTTGCATAACGTCAAGTGCACGCTCACGCCGACGCGCAACGGCATGGCC
>DATFEI010000188.1:0-19598 GCA_035251315.1 Burkholderiales bacterium
GTGCGAGCGCATGATCCACGCGGCGCGCGAGGCCGGGATCAAGCTGATGGTGGCCTACCGGCTGCACTTCGAGCGCGCCAACCTGGAGGCCGGCGAGATCGCGCGCTCGGGCCGAATGGGCGAGCCGCGCCTGTTCAACTCGACGTTCTGTACCCCGGTCGTACCAGGCAACATCCGCGCGCGCCGCGAAACCGGGGGCGGCGTGCTCTACGACATCGGAATCTACTGTATCAACGCGGCGCGCTCGCTCTTCCGGGACGAGCCGGTCGAGGTGCGCGCGCTGACCTCCGGCAGGCTCGACGAAGTGGAGGAGTCGGCGGCCGCGGTGCTGCGCTTCCCGAATGACCGCCTCGCCGCCTTCAATGCATCGTTCGGCACCGAGAAGGTCTCCGAGTACCGGCTCGCCGGCACCAAGGGCGACCTCGCGGTCGAGCCAGCGTACGAGTACGCCAGGCCGCTCAAGCACCGGCTGACGCTCGAGGGCGAGACGCGCGAGCGGCGTTTCGCCAAGCGCGATCAGTTCGCGCCCGAGCTGCTCTATTTCTCGGATTGCATTCTGCAGAACGGCACCCCCGAGCCTGGAGGCGACGAGGGTCTCGCTGACGTACGCGTCATCCGCGCGCTTTACCGTTCTGCCGAAAACGGCCAGCCGGTCGCGCTCGGGCCGTTCGCCAAGCGCGCGCGGCCGAGCCTCGAGCAGGAAATCCGCCGCCCGCCGGTCGAGAAGCCCGACGTGATCCACGCCGCGGCCCCGTCGGGAGCCCGCTGATTTTTTTCAACCGAAGGAGACAGACCATGAAAGGCATTATCGCCATCGCAGTCGCAGCCGCTTTTGCCCTCCCGGCATGCGCGCAGAAGAGTGGCAGCTCGCTGCCCGACGCGCAGGATCGCGCCCAGAACCGCGAGACCGTGAGCAGCAGCACGTCCAACGCTACGCTGACCGGCAAGGTGAAGACCGCGCTCGCCTCGGACGTCGGACTTGGCACCGTCACCAGCATCAACGTCGACACTGACAACGGCGTAGTCACGCTCAAGGGCCATGTCGACTCGGCCGACAAGAAAGCGAAGGCCGAAGAGATCGCGAAGAAGGTGGACGGCGTGAAGTCGGTGAAAAACGAGCTTCGCGTCGAGCCGGCCAAAGACAAGAGCTCCTGACTGTGGACGACTCCGGAACGCCGTTGCTTTCGATCACGCAGACGCGCGACGGCGTCTGGAGCGTCAACGAGCGGGGGCCCGCGCGCGTCGCGATCGCGTATTTCCCCAGCAAATGGGGTGCGCTACGGCACGCGGTGCGCGTCGCCCGCGCGCGCGGGCGTTGCCGCGTGGCGCTGGTCGACCGCGCACACAGAACGCTGCTCTCGCATGATTACTCGCAGGAGAAAACATGAGGACCACAACTATTGCTTTGACCTTCGGCATCGCCTATCTCGCCGCCGGCGTGCTGGGCCTGATCCCGGCCGCGCTTCTGCCGCCGCCGGCGGACGCGCCGCCGACGACCTTTACCGTGCTTTACGGCTACCTCATCGGCCTCTTCCCGGTGAACATCCTGCATACGGCGGTGCACCTGGCTATCGGCGTGTGGGGCATTGCCGCCTGGCGCAGTGCCGGCGGCGCGCGGGTCTACGCGCGTTCACTCGCGATCCTCTACGGCGTGCTGGCCGTGATGGGCCTTATCCCTGGGCTGAACACCGTATTCGGCCTCATCCCGCTGCACAGCCACGATGTGTGGCTGCATGCCGGCACTACGGTGATCGCGGCGTACTTCGGCTGGCGAAACGAGGAGGTGCACATGGAGCGTAGGATAAACCGCGAACGTCGGCAGCGCATGATCCCGGTCGCCCGTGAACGGCGGCTGAGCGTCGCCGATCGGCGCGAGCTCGGGTACGGCGGCGCTTGACGACGAAGTCGAGGGCGCTGAAGAGCTGGGCCTCGGGACCCGCGCGCCGGGAGATCATCAAGCGGGCCGCTTCTGATGTGGAGCGCGGTCTGAAGGACACCGACTGTCGCGGCGTTGATAAGCCGGCGCAAGCGGATTGCCCGCGCCCCGCCCGGAAGCGCCGCAGAAAATAGTGCTGCCGGTCCACGACGTCGACTGCCCGAAGTGCGGGCAGCGCGTCTACACCGCGATCTCGCTCGAGGACGTGATCCCGGCGGATGCGCCGACGACGCCCAAGGTTTCGAGCGACGCGCGCGGCTACTACCTGCGTTGCCCCCACTGCCGCGCACGTATCGATATGAAGCGAGTCGACACCCCGGGCGGTACCGGTTTCCGCGTCGCGTAACCAAGCTTTGGGCCGCTTCCCACTGTACGCTGCGCGGCATGGCAACCGCACCGTTCCGCGCCGGCCACGTCGGCAGCCTGCTGCGGCCACCCGAGCTCAGGGAAGCGCGCGAGGCCTTCAAGGCCGGCCGCATTGAGCGGGAACGGCTCACCCGGATCGAAAATGACTCGATAAAGAAAGCGATCGCGCTGCAGGAAGCCGCGGGCCTGCAGTCGGTCACCGACGGCGAGTTCCGGCGCGCGTTCTGGCACGTCGACTTCCTGACCGGCTTCGATGGGATCGTCGCCACCCAGGGACAGTACGCGCTCAAGTTCCACGGCGAAGGCGGCGCCGAGTCGGAAACTCGCTCCATGATGGTGGTCGAGGGCAAGGTGCGCCGCTCGCGGCCCATTGCCGTGAATGGGTTTTGCTTCTTGAAGAAAAACACCTCCCGGGTTGCCAAGCTGTGCATTCCCGCGCCGACCTATCTCCACATGCGCGGGGGCCGCAAGGTGGTGAACGAAAAGGTCTATCCCGACGTTGAGGAGTTCTGGAGGGATATCACGCTCGCCTACCGCGAGGAGATCGCCGATCTCGCCAAAGCAGGGCTCGAATACCTGCAGATCGACGATGTCTCGTTCGCGTGCCTATGCGACGAGTCGATCCGCGCGCAGGTGCGCCGAGATGGCGAAGACCCGGCCAGGCTGCCCGCAAAGTACGTTTCAGTGATAAATGACTTCTTGAAGAACCGACCCAACAACCTGGCAGTGACGATGCACACTTGCCGAGGCAACCACGCGAGCATGTGGATGGCCGAGGGGGGTTATGACGCGGTGGCCGAAGCGGTGTTCCAGACCGATGTCGACGGGTTCTTTCTCGAGTACGACAGCGCGCGCGCCGGCGGCTTCGGGCCGCTGCGTCTTGTGCCCAAGGGCAAGAAGGTCGTGCTGGGACTGGTTTCCACAAAGAAACCCCAGCTTGAGGACAAGGGGACGCTAAAGCGCCGGGTTGAAGAAGCGTCCAGATACGTCCCGCTCGAGAATCTATGCCTTTCGCCGCAATGCGGCTTTGCATCAAGCGAGGTCGGGAACAAGCTCACCGTGGAGGATCAGAAGCGAAAGCTCGAGCTCGTGGTCGAAACCGCCCGCGAAATCTGGGGTTAGAATCCGCCATCTCTTTGGAGGAGGGACAAATGAAGAAGCTACTTATTGCGGCCGCGCTCGCCGCCGGCTTCGGCGCGGCGCACGCGCAGCAGAGCATCAAGATCGGCCTGGTGCTGAGCTCGTCGGGACAGTTCGCCGACGCCGGCGCGCAGCTCGACAACGGCATCAAGACCTACATGAAGATGCATGGCGACGCGGTCGCCGGCAAGAAGATCGAGCTCATCCGCCGCGACACCGGCGGAATCGCACCCGACGTGGCGAAGCGCCTGTCGCAGGAGCTGGTAGTGCGCGACAAGGTCGACATCCTCGCCGGCTACGTGCTCACCCCCAACGCCATGGCTGCCGCCGACGTCTCGGCCGAGGCGAAAAAGTTCATGGTCGTGATGAACGCCGCCACGTCCGTCATCATCACCAAGTCGCCCTACATGATCCGCACCTCGGTGGTGCTGCCGCAGGTGATGGAAACCTTCGGCACCTGGGCCGCCACCAAGGGTGGC
This sequence comes from Burkholderiales bacterium, assembly GCA_035251315.1. Taxonomy (GTDB): domain Bacteria; phylum Pseudomonadota; class Gammaproteobacteria; order Burkholderiales; family SG8-39; genus SCGC-AG-212-J23. Next base: position 3,922 of record DATFEI010000188.1, read on the forward strand.
GTCAAGCAGGTGTACACCATGGTCACTGACTACGGCCCGGGCCACGATTCCGAGCGCGCTTTCCAGACTGGCTTCAAGGCGGCCGGCGGCGCGGTGGTCGGCGCGGTGCGCTTCCCCGTGGCGAACCCCGACTTCACCGCGTTCGTGCAGCGCGCAAAGGACATCGGACCGGAGGCGATCTACATCTTCATCCCGGGCGGGGCGCAGCCCGCGGCGCTCGGCAAGGCCTTCGCCGAACGCGGCATCGACAAGAAGAAAACCAAGGTGTTCGGCTCCGGTGAAGCGACGGCCGAGGCGGCGCTGAAAGCCATGGGCGACAACGCGCTCGACATCATCACCGCCTGGCACTACGACTACAAGCTCGACAATCCGCTCAACCAGGCCTTCGTCAAGGAGTTCAACGCGATGCACGGCCGTAACCCCGATTTCTTCTCGATCGGCGGCTACGACGGCATGCACGCGATCTACGAGACGCTGAAGAAGACCAAAGGCAACACCGACGGCGAGGCGATGATCGCGGCGGCGAAGGGCCTGAAGTGGGAAAGCCCGCGCGGCCCGATGTCGATCGACCCCGCGACGCGCGACGTGGTGCAGACGGTCTACATCCGCCGCGTCGAGAAGGTCGGCAACGAGCTCGTAAACGTGCCGTTCGACCGAATTCCGAACGTCAAGGACCCCGAGGGCGAGCGCCGCAGGAAGTAACGCTCTGCTTTCTTAAGAATAAGATTCCCGTGAAGGGAGGCGCGCGCGCGCCATGCTGAGCTCGCTGGCGGCCGTCTTGTTCGACGGCTTCGCCTACGGAATGCTCTTGTTCCTGCTCTCGGTCGGGCTGTCGGTGACGCTCGGGATGATGAACTTCGTCAATCTCGCGCACTGCGCCTTCGCCGCGGTCGGAGGCTACTGCACGGTGACGCTGGTGCAGCGCTTCGGCTGGCCGTTTCTGGCGTCATTACCGATTGCATTCCTGATGGCGGCTTTCGTGTCAGTTGTTCTCGAAAGAACCCTCTACCGGCACCTGTACCCCTCCTCCGACCTCGACCAGTGCCTTTTCACCATCGGCATCGTGTTCATCTCGGTCGCCGCGTTCGCCTGGTTCTATACCACCGAGCAGCAGTCGGCGCGCGTGCCGGATTATCTGCGCGGCACGGTGCAGCTCGCCGGGATCAACTTGGCGGTCTACCGCTTGTTCCTGATCGTTGTAGGCCTCGCGATAACGGGGTTACTGGTTTTTCTCCTGGAAAGAACCAGGTTCGGCGCCCAGGTGCGTGCCGCGGTCGACAATCAGCGCATGGCGCGCGGCCTGGGCATCGACGTCGATCGCGCGTTCATGTTCACCTTCGCGCTCGGTGGCGGGCTCGCCGGCCTCGGCGGCGCGCTCGCGATCGAGGTGATCGGCCTCGACCCGGCGTTCGCGCTCACCTACCTCGTCTACGTGCTGATCGTGGTCGCGGTCGGTGGCCTCGGCTCGATCGGGGGCTCGTTCGCCGCGGCCACCGTGCTCGGCATCAGCGACATGGCGGGCAAGTACTACTTCCCCTGGCTGGGCGCCTTCCTGATCTACCTGGTCATGGTCGCGCTCCTCATGTGGCGTCCGGCGGGGCTCTTTGGAAAACGCTAGCCTCCAGTTCCGTGAGAGGACGCGCTGGCGTCCGCTCGAGATCGTGTTCTGGCTATGCACGCTGCTGCCGTTCATCGTTACGCCGAGCTACCTCTCGCTCGCGAGTCAGATCGCGATCACGGCGCTTTTCGCGCTGTCCCTTGACCTGATCCTCGGCTACGCCGGCATCGTCTCGCTCGGCCACGCCGCCTTCTTCGGCGTCGGCGCCTATACCGCGGGGCTGCTCTCCAAGCACTACATCGGCGAGCCGCTCACGGGTTTGCTTCTCGCGGCAATCTTTTCTGGAATTGTCGGCTACGCGACGAGCCATATCGTGGTGCGGTTCCGGCACCTGGCCCTAATCATGCTGACGCTTGGTCTCGGGCTGCTGCTGCACGAGGCGGCGAACAGCGCGCACTGGCTCACCGGCGGCGCCGACGGGCTGCAGGGCGTGAAGGTCGGAACGCTGTTCGGCTTCAAGTTCGACATGTTCGGCCGGACCGCCTACGCGTACTCGCTGGCAGTCCTGTTCGTCTGCTTTCTGATTGCACGGCGAATAATCCATTCGCCGTTCGGGCTCGCCTTGCGCGGAATCCGCGAAAACGCGACGCGCATGCCGGCGATCGGCGCCCCGAGCCGCGCGCACCTGCGCAAGGCCTACACCCTGTCGGCGGCGATGGCCGGAATCGCGGGCGCGGTCCTCACCCACACGACCTCGACGGTATCCCTAGAAACGCTGTCCTTCGGGCGCTCGGCCGACGTGCTCGTGATCCTCATTCTCGGCGGCGCCGGCCGGCTTTACGGCGGGATCGTCGGCGCCATCATCTACATGGTGGCGCGCGACCAGTTCTCCGGCATCAACCCGCAGTACTGGTATTTCTGGATCGGGCTGCTGCTCGTGCTGGTGGTGATGTTCCTTCCGAACGGGATCCTGGGTGGAGCCGGCGCTCTCTACAAGAAATTTAAATAAGTCGTTCGGGTCGCTCGTCGTCGCGCAGGACATCGCGCTCGCGCTGCCGCAAGGCGTGCGCTATGCCCTTATCGGGCCGAACGGCGCGGGCAAGACCACGCTCATGAACCTCCTCACCGGGATGCTGCGTCCGGACTCGGGCCAAGTATTCCTCGGCGGAGCCGAGATCACCTCGCTCAGACCCGATGCGCGCGTAAAGAAAGGGCTCGCGCGCACCTTCCAGATCAACACGCTCTTCCCGCAGCTCTCGGCGATCGAGTCGGTCGCCCTCGCCGTGCTCGAGCGCGAGGGAGCCGCGCACAACTGGTGGCGCGGCCTTCCCCGTTTCCGCGACGTCATCGATGAAGCTCACGCCATCCTGAGCTCGCTCGGACTCGCAAACGCCTCGTTTCGCATCACCAAGGAACTGCCGTACGGCCAGCAGCGGCTCCTTGAGATCGCGCTCGCGCTCGCCACGCGGCCGCGCGTGCTGCTGCTCGACGAGCCGGCCGCGGGCGTGCCGAAGGATGAAAGCGCTGCGCTCTTCGACGCGATCGCGAACCTGTCGCGGGAGCTCACCATCCTCTTCATCGAGCACGACATGGACGTCGTGTTCCGCTTCGCCTCGAACATCATCGTGATGGTCGGCGGCAGGATCCTCGTCGAAGGCCCGCCGCAGGACATCGCGCGCGACGAGCGCGTGCGCGAGGTCTACCTCGGCAGAGCCCATGCCTGAGCCGCTGCTTGCGCTTCGCGGCGTGCGTGCCGGCTACGGCGAAGCGGTGGTGCTGGAGGACATCTCGCTCGAGCTCGCCGCGGGCGGCAGCCTCGCGGTGCTCGGGCGCAACGGCGTCGGCAAGTCGACGCTGCTCCTCACCATCATGGGATATACGCGGCTCCATCAGGGCAGCGTGCATTTCAAGGGGCAAGATATCACTTCGCTTGCACCGCATCGCCGCGCGCAGCTCGGCCTCGGCTGGGTGGCGCAGGAGCGTGAGATCTTTCCCTCGCTCACGCTGGAGGAGAACCTCACCGTCGCCGCGCGCCCCGGCCGCTGGGACCTCGCCTCGGTCTACCGGCTCTTTCCCCGGCTGCAGGAGCGAAAGGCCAACATGGGCAACCAGCTCTCCGGCGGCGAGCAGCAAATGCTCGCCATCGCGCGCGCGCTGATGACCAACCCCGAGCTCCTTCTTCTTGACGAGCCGCTCGAGGGCCTCGCGCCCATCATCGTCGAAGAACTCGACGCTTCACTCAAAAACCTCCAGGGCATGGCGATGGTGCTGGTGGAGCAGCACACCGAGATCGCGCTCTCGCTGACCGAGGACGCGGTGGTGATCGAGCGCGGCCGCATCGTCCACCGCGCGCGCTCCGCCGAGCTCGCGCGCGACCCGGACATGGCCGAGCGCGTCCTCGGCCTCAGCGGCTAAAAGGGGTCAGGACCCTTTTTTCCGAAAAGGGGCCAAGACCCCTTTTCGTGTCGGCCAGTTGCCTGGCTGGTGCGTTTAGAGGCCATGCCGAGGCCATTAAGAATTGCACCGGGCGGGTTCGTGTATCACGTCCTGAACCGCGCCAACGGCAAACGCAGGATCTTTGAACATGACGGCGACTACCTGGCGTTCGAGCGCGTGCTCGGGGAAGTGCAAGAGCGAGCTCCCATGCGCATCCTCGCTTGGTGTGTGATGCCGAACCATTGGCACCTTTTGCTCTGGCCGCAGCATGATGGCGAGCTTTCCAACTACATGCGCCTAGTGACGCTCACGCATACGCAGCGGCTGCACGCGCACCGAGCTAGCGCCGGAACGGGCCATGTCTATCAGGGACGCTTCAAGTCATTCGTGGTACAGAACGACGCTCACTTTTTCGCCGTATCGCGCTACGTGGAGGCGAACGCCCTGAGGGGCAGGCTGGTCAAGCGTGCTGAAGACTGGCGCTGGGGCAGCCTATGGCGGTGGTTGGAGCAGAGGGAAAGAGATGACTCGTTGCGCCTGCATCCCTGGCCGATAGCTCGGCCGAGCAACTGGAGGACGTACGTGAACCAGCCGGTGGAAAAGGCGGAGGCCGATTGCCTGCGCCGCTGTGCGCGTCGCGGTACCCCCTATGGCGACGAAGCGTGGGTGGCTGGCGTGGCGGAGCAGCTCGGCTTGCGATCCACCCTGCGTCCGCGTGGGCGTCCCGCGAAGGATGACTCCTGCCCCCTTTTGCAGAAAAAGGGTCCTGACCCCTTTTCGGCTAGCGCTCCTTCGCCAGCAGACTTTCCAGCATCCGCCGAGCGGCGAGCGGCGCGAAGTCGACCTTGATATCCACCTTCGGCGCGCCGGGCCTGAGCTCGAGCATGCGTTGCTGAGCCTCGAGCACCGGGAAGTCTTCGTTGAACACGTGGACCATGTCGACGGCGAAGATTTTCTCCATCTCTGCGTCGCCCAGGCCAAAGTTGCGCACGAAACCGAAGAAATAGTGCGTCGTGCTTTCCGTTTCGGGCGTGGGCGCGCTTAGCGCCATCAAATCTATCTTCTTCGCTCCGTCCTGGCAGCCTGCAAAATTCACCGTAAAGCACGGCGGCACATGCTCGACGATCTGCCAGCGATCGACGTTGCCCGCGAAGCCACCGGCCCTCCGGTAAAGCGGCGGCGGCGGGCGGTCGCGAATCCAGCGCGTGAGCCGCACCAGCCGATCCTCGCGCTCGACCGTGGCCGGAAAGTCGACGATGGAAGGCGACCCGATGCTCGAGGAATGGACGTACGCGAGGTGCGTGACGTCGAGGACGTTGTCCGCGATGAGTTGGTAGTTGCACTTGAGATGCACGCGATCGGGCCGCGTGAACGCCCAGTCCTTGTGCTCGGCCCACCACCAGTTCGGAATCAACGCCGGATTCGCCTTATCCTTATCGCCCATCCAGATCCAGACCCAGTTGTATCGCTCCACAACGGGATAAGCGCGCACGCGGGCTTGGGGCGGAATGGACTCTTGCCCCGGGATCTCCACGCACGTTCCCGCTGGGTCGAACAGCAGGCCGTGATAGCCGCAGCGCAGCCGATCGCCCTCGAGTCTGCCCATCGATAGCGGCAGATGACGGTGGCAACAGCGGTCTTCCAATGCCACCGCCTCGCCGGTTTCCCTGCGGTAGAGGACGATCGGCTCGCCGAGGAGCACTCGCGCAAGAAGATTCTTTCCGGAGATTTCCCGATCCCAGGCGGCGACGTACCAGGAATTGCGCAAGAACATGTGAGCTAAGTCATCTTCTCACAGGGCCTTGAGCCGTTCGGCGCTCGCGCGCGGATCTTTAATGGCCGGTTAATCCCGCCCCCCTAGGATCGCGGCCGCCATGACACTTCTGGTCCGGAATCCGCGCTCCGAGCTCGAGCGATTCATCGCCGAGCGCTTTCGCAAGGTCCACGGCGCGAACGTCAGCCACTTCGGTAGGCACCTCCTGGGCCTGCGCGATGCGGGCGGTATCTTTCGCGCCGCGGCCGGCTACACCCCAGCCGCTTCGTGCGCCTTGTTTCTCGAGCAGTATCTCGACGCGCCGGTCGAGGAGGTCCTGTCGCAGGCGGCCAACCAGCGCGTGCCGCGCGCGCGTATCGTCGAGGTCGGTAACCTCGCGGCCGTTCCGCCGGGCTTCGCGCGAAGCTTCGTTCCGGCGCTCGGCCGCTACCTCATCGAACGAGACTACGGCTGGGTCGTGTTCACGGCCACGCGGCAGGTGCGTAACCTCCTGCGCCGCCTCTGCTTCAAGTCGTACGCGCTCGCACCTGCTACACGAACGCGCCTGCCCGACGGCGGCGTGGCGTGGGGCTCCTATTACGCCAACGACCCCACCGTAATGGCGGGCCGCTTAACGTGAGCGCAATCCGCCCCGGCGAGCTCGACGCGCGCGTCGAGCGGCTCTCCCATGCGCTCACCGCGGCACGGCCGAGGGCGCGCGTCGTCGGCCTCATCGCGGACAACGGTCCGAGCTGGGTGGTCGCGGACCTCGCGGCGCAGAAGGCGGGCGTGGTGCTCGTGCCGCTGCCCGCCTTCTTCACGGCTGCGCAGATTGATCACGCGGTGCGCGAAACAGGCATGGATAGCGTCATCGGCGCGCGCCTCCCCGGGTTTGCGCCCGACGGCGAAATTGAGGGGCTTCCCTGGTCGCGCCGCGCCGCGCTGCCGGCGGCGTTTCCGCGCGGCACTTCGAAAGTGACTTTCACCTCCGGCACGACCGGAACTCCGAAGGGCGTGCCTCTTAGTTCCGCCCAGCAAAGAGCGGCAGCGAACGCGTTGGTGCACGTTACGCGCCACCTGGCGTTGAAGCGCCACCTTTGCCTCCTGCCGCTCGCGGTGCTGCTCGAAAACGTGGCCGGCGTCTACGCGCCGCTCGCCGCCGGCATGGAAGTCTGCGTGCCGCCGCTCGCGGAAACCGGCCTTCGCGGCTCCTCCTCCTTCGACCCGATCGCCTGCCTGGCAGCGATCCGAAGCTGGCAGGCCGACAGCGTGATCCTGCTGCCGCAGATGCTAGCGGCGCTCGCCACCGCGCTCGAACGCGGTGCGCCGCCGCCGAAGTCGCTCAGGTTCGCAGCGGTGGGCGGGGGGAAGGTGTCGTCCGCCCTCATTCTCCGTGCGCGCGCTCTTGGCATTCCGGTTTACGAAGGCTATGGCCTTTCCGAGTGCGCTTCGGTGGTTGCGCTCAACGTTCCGGGCGCCGACAAGGTGGGAAGCGTTGGAAAGGTGTTGCCTCATCTGCAGGTGGAAATTCGGGAAGGGGAAGTCGAAGTCAAAACCCCGGACGGCTGGCGCGCCACGGGCGACCTCGGGCGCATCGATGAGGACTGCTTCCTCTACGTCCACGGCCGCCGCAAGCACGTGCTGATCACGTCGTACGGCCGCAACGTCTCGCCCGAGTGGCCGGAGGCGGAGCTGCTCGCCGGGCCCGCGATCGCGCAGGCTGCGGTATTCGGCGAAGCACAGCCGCGCTTGTGCGCGCTCGTCGTCCCCGCCGCCGGCGCTTCGGCGGCCGCGGTCGAGGCGCAAGTGCGCGCCGCGAACGCTCGGTTGCCCGACTACGCGCAGATCGGGGCGTGGGTACGCGCCGAGACTCCGTTCACCGCTCAGAACGGATTGGCCACCGCCAACGGCCGCGCGCGCCGCGAGGCGTTGTGGAAAAGATACGCAGAGCGCCTCGATGGCCTTTTTTGACGAGCTGCAAAGCCGCACCGCCGCCGAGCGCACCGAGCTGCTATCGGTCCCGGCGATCGTCGAATGCCTCGCTGGCCGCGTGTCGCTCACGCGCTACATCGCGTTCCTGCGCGAGGCATACCACCACGTGAAGCACACCGTGCCGCTTCTCATGGCGTGCGGCGCCCGGCTCGGCGAGGAGCGTGCGGCGTTGCGCGACGCGATCACCGAATACATCGCCGAGGAGACCGGCCACGACGCCTGGATCCTCGACGACCTGCACGCCTGCGGCGACGACCCGGAGGCCGCGCGCCGCGCGCCGCCGGCGCCCGCAACCGAGCTGATGGTCGCCTACGTCTACGACTACATCGCGCGCGTGAATCCCGCCGGCTTCCTCGGCATGGTGCATGTGCTGGAAGGAACGAGCAGCGCCATCGCTACGAGCGCCGCACAGGTCATTGCCCGCACGCTCGAGCTTCCGCCGGCGGCGTTCACCTATCTCACCTCGCATGGCGCCCTCGACCAGGAGCATGTGCGCTTTTTCGAGAGGACCGTGAACGGCCTCGAGCCCGAAGACCAGCAGCACGTCGTTCACGTCGCCCGGCGCGTCTATCGGCTCTACGGCGACATTTTCCGGGGGCTGCCGTCATGAAACGCTACCGTGCCCTTCTCACCGGAGCGAGTGGCGGGATCGGACGAGAGATTGCCAGGGCACTCGGGCCGCATTGCGACGATCTACTGCTCGTGGGCCGCGATGCCGGCAGGCTCGCCGAAAGCGCCGCCGCCGCAGGCGCGGTCGCGCGCACGCTCGCCGCCGATCTCGCGACGCCGGCGGGTCTCGACGCGGTCAAGCTTCGCGGCATCAATCTGCTCATCAACAACGCCGGCGCGGGTGAGTTCGCCTGGCTCGAAGACCAGAGCGACGCCGCGCTCGCGCGCATCGTCGAGACCAACGTGCTCGCGCCAATGCAGCTGACGCGGCGCCTGCTGCCCGAGCTCCGGCGCCAGCCCGAGGCCTGGATCGTGAACATCGGCTCGATCATGGGCTACCTCGGCTATCCCGGCCATGCCGCGTACTGCGCCAGCAAGTTCGCGCTGCGCGGCTTCAGCGAAGCGCTGCGCCGCGAGCTCGCCGACAGCGCGGTGCGCGTGCTCTACCTCGCGCCGCGCGCGACGCGCACCGCGATGAACGGCGCGGGCATCTGCGCGCTCAACGCCGAGCTTGGCGTGGCGATGGACGAGCCCGCCGCGGTGGCGAAGGAGCTCCTCGCGCTCCTCGAGCGGCCGGCGCGCGAGCGGCTGCTCGGCATGCCGGAGAAGATTTTCGCGCGCCTGAACCAGGTCCTGCCGGGCCTGGTCGACCGCGCGCTCTTGCGCCAGCTTTCCACCATACGGCGCTATGCATCCAACGAAGGAGGTGTCAAATGAGATGGCTTGTGGTCCTCATGGGAGTGGCTTTTTCGTTCACCGCGCTGGCCGGCCTCGAGGAGGATGTGAGCGCACTGCAGATCGAGTGGGCGCGCATCAAGTACGAACGCCCGGCCGCCGAGCAGGAGAAGGCCTTCGCCGAGCTCGCCAAGAGCGCCGACGCCGTGCGCGGCAAGTACGCAAGCCGTGCCGAGCCGCAGATCTGGTACGGCATCATCGCCGCGAGCTACGCGGGCGCGCGCGGCGGGCTGGGCGCGCTTTCGCTCGCCAAGGACGCAAAAAAGGCGCTCGAGCAGGCGCTCGAGATCGATCCGAAGGCGCTCGACGGCTCCGCCTACACGAGCCTCGGGTCGCTCTACTACCAGGTGCCGGGCTGGCCGATCGGCTTCGGCAACGACGATAAGGCGCGCGAGATGCTGGACAAGGCGCTCGCCCTCAACCCCGACGGCATCGACCCGAACTACTTCATGGGCGACTTTCTGTACCGCAAGGGCGACCACGCCGCCGCACGCCAGGTACTGAACAAGGCGCTCAAGGCACCGGCGCGTCCCGGACGCGCGCTTGCCGACGAAGGCCGGCGCAAGGAAATCGAATCCCTGCTCGCGGCGATGCGCTGAAAAGCGGCGTATTCTCCCGGCGTGCGCATCCTTCTCGTAGAGGACGACGAGCTTCTCGGCGCGGGCATTGAGGATGCGCTGACGCGCGCGCGCTTCGTGGTCGAGTGGGTGCGCACCGGGCCACTCGCGGCGACGGCGCTCGAGCACGACGGCTTCGATGCAGTCGTGCTCGACCTGGGCCTCCCTGGGATAGACGGCATCGACGTGCTGCGCCGCGCGCGCGCCGCCGGCAACCGCATCCCGATCCTCATCCTCAGCGCACGCGACGCGGTCGCGCAGCGCATCGCAGGCCTCAACGCCGGCGCCGACGACTACCTTACCAAGCCCTTCGACGTCGAGGAGCTCATCGCCCGTGTGCGCGCGCTGCAGCGCCGCCTGCACGGCGCGGCGCAAAACGTTCTCGAGCACGGCCACCTGCGCCTCGACCTCGGCGCGTTCAGCGTGACGCACGAGGGCCGCGCAGTGGCGCTCCAGCGGCGCGAATTCATGCTGCTGCAGAAGCTGCTCGCCGCACCGGGCCAGGTGATGACGCGCGGGCAGCTCGAGGAATCCCTCTACGGCTGGGATGGCAGCGTCGAGTCGAACGCGCTCGACGTGCACGTGCACAACCTGCGCAAAAAGCTCTACCCCGGCGTGATCCGCACCGTGCGCGGCATCGGCTACGTCGCCGACCCACCGCCTTGACGGCGGCGCACTTCAGGCCGCGCTCTACCCGGGCGCTGCTGCTCGGAGGCACGATCGTCGTGCTGCTCGCGGTGCTCGGCGCTGCCGCCTGGATCGGCTATGACGGCAGCGAAGACGAGGCGGACGAGCTTTTCGACGCGCGCCTCGCCACGTCTGCGCGGGTACTCGCGGCGCTCATCGCAACGCAACCCCTTCCGGCGCCCGGCGCCGCGCCGATCGTCGTCTCCTTCCCGGCGCCGCTCGAAGGCACCCCGCACGACGAGGCCGGCCCGTTCGGCCATCCCTACGAGACCAAGATCGCCTTCCAGGTGCTCGATGCGCAAGGACGGCTCCTCATGCGCTCGTCCTCCGCCCCGGAAAGTGCGTACGCGCCCCTCGCCCCGGGCTTCAGCTCGCAGAAAGACTGGCGCGTGTTCACGCTGCGCTCGGACAAGGTCTGGGTCCAGGCGGCCGAGCGCGACGACGTACGCGGCGAGCTGGCAGGGAAGCTGGCGCTCGCCGCGGTCGCACCGCTCATCGCCGGCATACCGCTCCTTCTCGTGCTGATCGGGCTGCTGCTCGGCTACGGCCTCGCGCCGCTCGCCGAGCTCGCGCAGCGCATCGCGCGCCGCCAGCCGGGCTCGCTCCAGCCCATCCACCTCAGGCGCAGCACCGCCGAGGTCGAGCCGGTGCTGGAAGCGCTGAACGCCCTGCTCGAGCGCGTGCAATCGGCCATCGCGCGCGAGCGCCGCTTCACCGCGGACGCTGCGCACGAGCTGCGCACGCCGCTTGCCGCGCTGAAGATCCACGCGCAGAACGCGGTGCGCGCAACCTCGGAGGCCGAGCGCCGCGCCTCGCTCGAGCGCATGCTGGTGGGACTGGAGCGCGCCATCCGCCTGGCGGAGCAGATGCTCGCGTTCAGCCACGCCGCGGCGCGCGCCCCGGCCGCCGAGCCGGTGTCGCTGCGCCAGGCGGTCGAGGACGCGCTCGACGATGTCCTGCCCACGCTCAAGGAACGCGGCATCAAGGTGAGCGTCGCCGCCCAGGCGCCCGAGAGCGAGCCGCTCGTGCAGGGCGAGCGCGACAAGCTCGCCACGCTTGCGCGCAACCTGCTCGACAACGCCGCGCGCTACTCGCCTGCCGGCTCGACGGTGCGCGTCGAGATCGCCAATTCCGGCGGCGCAACCCGCCTTTCGGTATCCGACCAGGGGCCGGGCATACCGCCCGAGCTCCACGAGCGCGTGTTCGAGAGCTACTACCGGATCCCGGGGACGGCTGCCGAGGGCAGCGGGCTCGGCCTCGCGATCGTGCGCGAGATCGCCGCCCAGCACGGCGCGACCATAGAGCTTTCCGACGGCGACGGCGGCCGCGGCACGCGCGTGACGGTCGCTTTCCCCGGCGGCTAGACCGCGCGCGCTTCGATCACCAGCGCCTGCGGCGTGTATTGGAACGGCTCCGCGCCGCCAAGACGTGCCAGCGCAGCGGCCACTTTCTCGATCACGCCGTCGACCGGGATACCGTGCTCCTGCAGAACGAGAGAGCGCGGCGTGCCGCGTAGCTGCCCGGTGGCAAACTCGCGCGCGCTTGGACACGTGCACGCAATGCGGACCGTCTCCATCCGCTCGGGAACAAACCCCGAATTTGCGAGCAGTCGGCCGATGACCGTGCGGTCGTTGAAGTGGTAGGGAATCGAGCCGAATTTCGCCGCCGGATCGTTCGGCAGAAGAGCCTCGATCACTTCGGACGCGACCCGGCCGTGTGGATTGTTCTCCAGTCCGTCCCACACGTCGAAGAGGAAGGTTCCGCCTTTGCGCAACACGCGGCGCGCTTCGCGGAAGCACGCCGCCTTGTCCGGCACGAACATCACCCCGAACGCGCAGACGACGGCGCCAAACGCGGCATCCCCGAATGGCAGCTTGCAGGCATCGGCCTCGTGCCACTCGACGCCAGGCGGCGCGCCCAGGGCGCGTTTCGCGTACTCCAGCATCGCCTGGCTGATATCCGAGGCCACGATTCTCAGGCCAGGCGCGACCCTTTCGCGCAGATGCCGCGTGACCCGGCCAGTGCCGCAGGCGACCTCGAGCACGTCCCCCGGTGGCCGCGCGGGCAAGCGCCGCGCGAGCTCGGCACCGAACGAATCAAACTGCGCCGGCCCCATGATGCGGTCGTAGTACTCCGGAATGGAGCCGCTGAACTCCGTCGGGACGTGGACCATCAGGAAACCTTCTTCAGCTTCAGCATTTGCATAGCGTTACCGAAATAGATGCGGCGCCGGTCGTCCGGCCTGAGTTTCATGCCGTCGAGCGCCTTGATGGTCTCGCGGATGAAGAGCGGCCCGCCCTCGGGATCGAAGGGGCAGTCGGTGCCAAACAACACTCTCTTGATTCCATAGAAATCGATCCCGCACCGGATCGCCGACGCGGCACCGTTCACCGAGGTGTCGCCGTAGAACATCCTGAAGTACTCGAGCGGCCGCTTCTTCATCCTTTTCAACAAACCTTCGTAGTCCTCGTCCGAAGTGCGACTGCCGAACTGGTCCATGCCGTAGCCGATGCGGTTCACGAAGTACGGCGCCATCGCGCCGAGGTGGTGGGTGATGATCTTGAGCTTCGGCAGTCTATCGAACATGCCGGAGAACACCATGCGCGCCATGAACGCGCTCGTCTCGTACGGCCAGCCGAAGAGCCACCAGATCTCGTACTTGGATTTCTGTTCACTCAAATAATCAGGAAACTTTGCCGTCCGGGTGGGATGCACCCAGATCGGCAAGTCGTACGTGTTGCTCATGCGCTCAAAGATGCGGAAGAACTCCGGCTCGTCGAGCGCTCGGCCGTTGACGTTGGTGAAGATCTGCACACCCTTCGCGCCCAGCTTGAGGATCGTGCGATCCATTTCCTCGAGCGCCGCGGCCACGTTGTTCATCGGCAGCGAGGCGACGAACGCCGGGAACAGGTCGGGGTGCTTCTCCACAATCTCGGCCATGCCATCATTCGCGAGCCTGGCCAATTCCGGAGTCTCATTTTCATTACCCAGAAACTCAACGGCGGGCATGGAGAGTGTGAGGACCTGCTTGTAGCCCGGCCAGCGCTTCATCATCTTCATGCGCCGCTCGAGGTCCCAGAGCACCGGGATGTGCATCCAGCGCTTGAGCTGCGCGGCAAGCGCCGGCTTGCCCTCGGCGATCTTCTTCATGCGCTCGAAATAGGCGAGCGGAAAGATATGGGGAAAGATGTCGAGCTTGAGGTTGTTCTGGGTTCGTTTCATGAAACGGCCCGGTCGCCTAAGGGGAAAACCATAACATTACGGACAATGCCGCCCCCGACGCTGCGTTTGTTTCACGTCTCGCGTTGACGACGCAGTCCGCCCACACGCTGCGCGGCGTGCTGTGGATGGCGGGCGCGGTGCTTTCCTTCACGGCCATGGCGATCGCGGTGCGCGAGCTGCAGCGCCACATGGGGTCGTTCGAGATCGTGTTCCTGCGCAGCCTGGTGATGCTCGCCATTGTGCTGTTGATGGTTCCGCGGGCCGGTACCGCTGCCCTGCGGACCCGCAGGTTTTCGCTGCACTTCTGGCGAAACACCATCCACTTCTGCGGGCAGGTGCTGTGGGTCTACTCCATTGGCGCGCTCACGCTCGCCACGGTGTTTGCGATCGAGTTCACGATGCCGGTATGGACCGCGCTGCTCGCCTGGATCTTCCTCAAGGAGAAGTTCACCTTCCCGAGACTGGTGATGCTTGCGCTCGGCCTCGTCGGCGTGCTGATCATCGTGCGCCCCGGCAGCGGCGCGTTCCATCCGGCGGCGCTGGCGATGATCCTCGGCTCGCTCTGCTATGCCTCGTCCTTCATTTTCACCAAGCGCCTGTCGGCGACCGACAGCGCGCTCGCCGTGCTTTTCTGGATGGCGGTGGTGCAAACCCCGATCTCGCTCGTCGCCGCGGCGCCGCAGTGGGTCACGCCGGCGGCCGCCGACCTGCCCTGGATCCTGGCCATCGGTATCGGCAGCTTCTGCGCTCACTACTGCATGACGCAGGCGATGAGGCTGGTCGACGCGATGGTCGCGGTCCCGATCGACTTCATCCGCCTGCCGCTGATCGCGGTAGTGGGCGCAGTCGCGTACGCAGAGCCGTTCGACCCGCTGGTGCTCGGGGGGGCGGCGATCATCTTCGCCGGCACTTACTACTCGCTTAGCCGCGAGCGGCGCTGATCCGGCGCAGGAAAAGGGGTCAGGACCCTTTTTTCGACGAGCTACACGCAGCTGCGCAAGAAAAGGGTCCTGACCCCTTTTCCCAACTGCACGCCGCTACTTTGAGCCGCCCGCGGCGGCGGCCGGCGTGTTCTTCTGCGCAAGGCGCTTGATCAGGCCGTCGATGCCTTCCTGCTTCACGACGGCATCGAACTCGCTGCGGTAGGTGAGCACGAGGCTTACGCCCTCGACCACGATGTCGTAGATTTTCCAGCCCGAGTCGGTCTTGCGCATCGAGTAGTCGAGAAGCACCGGCTTGCCGCCGGGGCGGATGAACTGGTTGTGCACCGTGACGTCGGTGTCGCCGGGCTTCATGCGCACCGGCATCACTTTCATGGTCTGGCCCTCGTACGCGGTGATCGCGTTCGAATAGGTGCGCACCAGCATGTTGCGGAATTCCGTCACCAGCTTCTTCCTCTGCTCCGGGGTCGCCTGTGCCCAGCCGCGTCCGACCGCGAGGCGCGTTGCCTCCTCGAAGTCGACGTGCGGCAGCACCTTCTCCTCGGCGAGCTTGATCGCTCTGCGCTTGTCGCCCGCGGCAAGCTGCTTGTCGCTCTTGATGGCGTCGAGCACCTCTTGCGTCACCTTCTTGACGAGGTCCTCCGGTCCAAGCTCCTGGGCGGCGGCCGCCAAAACAAAAATCGCCCAGAAGGCGATGACTTGTAACACCCTGCTCGTCACTATCCTCATGCAGCAGCGCGCTCCTTCGGGTCTTTATCGCCCTTAGTATTACTCTTGAACATCGCAGGCTCGAGCGAGTGGCGCTCGAGCAGGCGGTAGAACTCCGTGCGGTTGCGCCCGGCGAGGCGTGCGGCTTTGGTCACATTGCCCCCGGTGATCTTGAGGATGCGCACGAGGTAGTCGCGCTCGAAGGCCCGGCGCGCTTCATCGAGCGGCGTGAGCGCGGTGTCGCCCGCATCCAGCGCCTGGCGCACCAGCGACTCCGGGATCACCTCGGTGGCCGCGAGCGCCACCGCCTGCTCCACCACGTTGAGAAGCTGGCGCACGTTGCCCGGCCACGGCGCCGA
>DATFEI010000090.1:0-7788 GCA_035251315.1 Burkholderiales bacterium
TCCTTGAGATACCTTGACACACCGGCGAGGGTTCCACCCGTGCCGATGGCGCAGGTGAAGCCGTCGATGCGGCCGTCGGTCTGCTCCCAGATCTCCGGGCCGGTGCTGCGGTAGTGGCCGTCGCGGTTGGCGGTGTTGTCCCATTGGTTCGCCCAGAAGGCGCCCATTTCCTTTGCCAGGCGCTCGGACACGTGCACGTAGTTGTTCGGGTCCTTGTAGGGCACGGCGGGGACTTCGCGCAGCTCGGCGCCGCACAGACGCAGCATGTCCTTTTTTTCCTGACTCTGCGTTTCCGGGATTACGATCACGCTGCGGTAGCCGCGCGCGTTGCCGACGAGCGCAAGCCCGATGCCGGTGTTGCCCGCAGTGCCTTCCACGATCACGCCGTTGGGGTTGAGCAGGCCGCGCTCCTCGGCGTCGAGAACGATGTATAGCGCGGCGCGATCCTTCACCGAGCCGCCTGGGTTGAGAAACTCGGCCTTGCCGAGCACGTTGCACCCGGTCGCTTCCGAAGGCCCGCGCAGGCGGATGAGCGGGGTGTTGCCGATGGCGCCGACGAAGCCGTCGCGGATTTCCATGGATGGCCGCTTATATCATCGCTCAAGTCAACGTGCTCGACGAAAAGCGACCTCGAGGTTAGCGCCACGGACTTCAACGTGATCGTCGTCGAAGGAGCGTAATATTGCAGCGTTTTCCCTAGAGGAGGGGTGCCGTGAAATCATCGAAGTCATGGTTCGTTCTGGCCGCCGCAATGGCCTTTGCCGAGCCGGCCGCCGCGCAGAGCGACCTGCGCAAGCCGCTCGCACAGCCCGTGCAAATCAAGCAGGGCATGCTCAATGTCCCGGCGCTGTCGCCGCTTTGGCTGCTTCCCGAGGAAGCGGCCAAGTACAACATCAAGATCGAGATGGTGATGTTCCAGCGCTTCGCGGACGCGCGCACCGCGCTCGTTTCCGGCGACATCCATCTCACGGCTTTCGGCCCGCAGGACATCTCGCTCGCGCTCGGCCAGGGCGCGAAAAGTCTGATGGGGGTGGCGGGCGTCGGCTCGGGTAACGACTGCCTGGTCGTGCGCAAGGGCGAGGACATTCGCGACTGGAAGAGCGTGGCCGACAAGCGCGTGGGCATCGGCGCGGGTTCTATCTCCTGGCTCAAGTTCGCCGCCTCGGTGCAGGAGAACGGGCTGCAGTACAACAAGCTGAAGATCGTCAACATCGTCGGCGGCGGCGCCAACTACCTCAAGGCGCTGCAGGGCAAGGAAATCGACATGGCGGTGGTCTGGCAACCGTTTTGCGCGCAGGCCATCGTCGACGGCTTCGGCGCTTATCCGACGCTCGACCACAACCGCTCGAAGACCGTCGGCGGCCTGATCTCGGTGCTTGCGGTGAACGGCCCGTTCATGGAGAAAAATCGCGACGCCGTGCAGCGGCTGGTCGTGTCCTATCTCGACGTGCTGGAGATCGCGCGCAAGGACAGCGCGCGCTGGGCGAAGATTTACGCGGAGAAGGCGGGGCTGCCGGAGAACGTCGCCGCCGAGTCAATCCGCACTACGCGCCTCGACGCCACGCTGCCGCTGGAATCCATCAAGCGCATCTCAAAGTTCCTTTCGGATAACGGCGTTATTACCCGGGACGTGTCGGGCGAAATCCACCAGTACTACACCTACGACTTCCTGGCGCGGGCGACCGGGCGGAAGCCGGAGCAGCTGGGCCTGAAGCAGTAGGCGGTGAAGCTCCGGCTGCCGGCGCCCTGGCTCCTGCTCCTGCCGGCGCTGATGCTCGCGCTGTGGCATTACGCGGTGGAGCTGCGCTGGGTGGCGGAAGGCATCATCCCATCGCCCTCGCAGGTCCTGCGCTCTTGGCAGACATGGATCTTCGGCAGCTCGACGGCGATGCTGTCGCCGTACTCCGGAACCTGGCTGGACAACGTGGCGTACTCCTCCCGGCGTGTGCTGCAGGGCTTCGGGCTCGCCGCCCTGATCGCGATTCCGCTCGGCTTGATGATCGGGTGGAGCCGGCTCGCGGCGCGCCTGGTGGACCCGACGGTGCAGCTGCTGCGCCCTGTGCCGATCACCGCGTGGCTTCCGTTCGCGATCGCGGTTTTCGGCATTTACGACGCGAGCGCGCTTTTCCTCATCGGTTTGGGCGCCTTCTACCCGATCGTGGTGAACACCACGCATGGGGTGCGCGACACCAACCTGCTCCTCCTGCGCGCCGCGCGTATGCTCGGCGCGGGAACTGGCACGGTGCTCGCGAAGGTCGTCTTCCCGTCCGCCCTGCCGTCGATCTTCACAGGGTTGCGCCTGGGTGTCGGCGTCGCCTGGACCGCGGTGATCGTGGCCGAGATGATTGCCGTCAAATCGGGCCTCGGCTACGTGCTCTGGGACGCGTACTACGTCGGCCGCATGGACATCTGCGTCGCCACCATGTTCTCGGTCGGGCTGCTCGGTTTCCTGTCCGACCGCATCATCGTGTGGGTGGGCCGCCTTGTTCTGCGTTGGCGCACGCTCGAGGCGCACGCGTGATCGAGATTGCCGGCGTCTGGAAGGAGTTCGCGAAAGGCGAGCGCCGGGTCCTCGCCCTGCAGGACATCGACCTCTCTGTGGCGCAGCGCGAGTTCACCGCGCTGCTCGGCCCGTCGGGATGCGGAAAGTCCACGCTCCTCAATATGGTGGCTGGCTTTGAGCAGCCGACCCGCGGCCGGGTGCAAGTGGGCGGCGTGGACGTGCGAGCCCCTTCGCCGCGGCGCGGTGTGGTGTTCCAGGAGCCGGCGCTCTTTCCATGGCTCACGGTGATGGACAACGTCGTCTTCGGACCGCGCACCCAGAGCGTGCCGGCGTCCGAGTACCGCCCGCGGGCGGAGCGCATCATCGCGCAGGTCGGGCTCGGCGGCTTTGAGTCGAGCTACCCCGCCGAGCTCTCGGGGGGCATGCGTCAGCGCGTCGGCATTGCGCGCGTGCTGATCATGCAACCGGAAGTGTTGCTCATGGACGAGCCGTTTGGCGCGCTCGATGCGCAGACGCGCACGCTGATGCAAGAGCTGCTTTTGCGCGTCTGGGAAGAGCACCATCAGACCGTGCTCTTCGTCACGCACGACATCGAAGAAGCCCTGCTCCTCGCCGACCGGGTCTGTGTGATGACCGCGCGGCCCGGACGAATCAAGAAGGCGATCCAGGTCCGCATCCCGCGCCCCCGCTCGATCGAGCTCACTACGTCGCCCGGGTTCAACGCCCTGCGGCGCGAGGTGCTGGACCTTATCCGAGAGGAGAGCCTGCGCGCGGCTCTGGAGCGCGCGGACGCCTAAACGAGGCGCGCGGCGACGCCGAGCACCGCGGCGTCGTCCCGACCGACGAGCTGCAGGCCGAAGGGCAAGCCGCTGGCGGCGCCTGCCGGGACGCTGATCGCGGGGAGAGCGGCCACGCTCGCCGGCACGGTGAAGTCCGCCTGCGACGGCGGCGTCGGATCGTCGAAGGCGAATGCCGTTTGCGGCGTGGTAGGGAGAAGCAGGACATCGCAGAGGCGCAGGACCTCTGCAAGCCAGACCTTGCTTTCGGCGACGAGGGCGCTGGCGCGCGCGACGCGGTCCGCGCCGGCGGTGCGCCCGTGCTCGAGCGCGGCTCGCAGCTCGGGCGAGATCGCAGAAGAGGGATCGTCGAGCAGGGCGGCGTAGACGCCCGCGCCCTCGCGCTCGGTCAGAAGCAGCGCCGCGCGCCGTAGCACCCCCCATTCGAATGGCGGCGGTGGGAGTCGCCGAGCCTCCAGTCGCTGCGCCGCTTTCTCCAGCGCCTCGCCGATAGGAGGAATCGCGCTCACCACCGCAATCCATCCGACGCGCACACCGCCGCGATCCCGCGGCTCGAGCGGAGATGCCGCGGCGAGGGAGGCGACGCGGGCCGCGACGGCGACGCTCCGCGCGAGGACGCCCACGCGGTCGAATTCCGGCATCAGCGGCTGCACGCCGTTGGCCGGGATCGTGCGCCCGCCCGGCACGTAGCCGACCACGCCGCAGTACGAGGCCGGAATGCGCACCGAGCCGAGTGTGTCGGTGCCGAGGGCGGCGTCGCAGATGCCGGCCGCGACGGCGGCGGCCGAGCCGGCGCTCGAACCACCCGGCGTGAATCCGCGACGGCGCGGATTGTGGCAGCGGCCGAACCACGCGTTGTCCCCCCGTGCTCCGAATGCCGCCTCGTCCATCAGCGTCTTGCCGACGATTGTGTAGCCGGCCGCTTTGAGCCGCGTTACGCAAAGCGCGTCGCGTTGCGCGATGCGGCCGCGCAGCGGCTCCATGCCGGCCGCGCAGGGCATTGCGGCCACGTCGATGTTGTCCTTCACCGCCAGGCGCAGGCCTGGCTCGCCGCCTCCGGCGTGATGTACGAAGCCGTTCGGGGTCACTTCCTCGCCATGCCGAGGATGCCGCCAGCCGTCGAGCGCGGATCGCGCCGTCGCCAGCTGCCGCCGTCCGCCGCTGCTAGGAACCGGAAGAGCACGCGGTTGAACTCGTCGGTTTCTTCGAGGTTGATGGTGTGCCCGGCGCTCGGCAGCACCACAAGCGCCGAGGTGGCGATCGCGCGTTTCATAAGGAGCGCGGGCTCCAGGCACGGGTCGTCCTCGTCGCCGGTGATGATAAGCGTGGGTGCCTCGATGCGCTTCATGTCGTCGACAAGCTCCCACAGGGACGGACGGCGGCCCTGCACGCCGCGCATCGTGAGCGCCGAGCCTTGCGTCGAGTGCTCGGCGAGCTGCTTGGCGAATTCTTGCCACCCGCGCGGGTCCTTGTTCTGGAACTGCACCCGCGTCGGGCCAAGCGAATAGCGCTTCGCCACCTCGCGCATGCCTTGCGTCTCGATCTGCTCGGCCGCGGCGTTGGTTTCGGCGCGGAACTGCTCGCGCTTGGCGGGCTCGGCCCCGTAACCGCAGCCCCCGATCGCGAGCGAGAGGGCGCGCGCACCGTAAGCGATGCCGAAGTGCAGCGCTGCGAATCCGCCCATCGACAGACCGCAGACGTGCGCGCGGTCGATGCCGAGGTGCTCCAGCAGCGAGCGGATGTCGTCGCGGGCGCGGGCTTGCGAGTACTTCTCCGGATCGTCCGGCACGTCGGAGGGCGGGTAGCCGCGCGCGTTGAACGCGATGCAGCGGTACCAGCGCGAGAAGACCCTCATCTGCGGCTCCCAGCTGCGATAGTCGCCGGCATACTCGTGCACGAAGACGAGCGGGCGTCCCGCGCCCGCCTCCTCGTAGTAAAGCTTTACGCCGTCGTCGGTCGTGGCATGAGGCATAAGGACTCTCCGTCGATGGTTAGGCGCCGAGGTTTACGACCACGCCGGAAAGCCGGCCGGCGCGGCGCGAAGCGAGGAAGGCCACCATGTCGGCCACCTGCTCGGGCTCGATCATCTGGCCAAACGAGCCGGTGCCGACCAGCTCTTGCCATCGGGTTTCGTCGCCGAGCTTGTCCTTTGCCGCCGCCTTCATCAGGGGAATAATGCGATCGGTGCGCGTCGCCGGCGGATGCACGGCGAGCACCCGCACGCCGAAAGCGGTCGAGCCCTTGCCCATCGCCTTGGTGAAAGCGCCGAGCCCGGCGTTGGCCATGCTGCCGCAGACGTACTCGAACGAAGGGTACTCGCCGGCCAAACCGATCACGTTGATGATCACGCCGCTACCGCGCGCCTTCATGCGCGCGAAAAGCTCGCGCGTCAGGTTGACGTAGCCGAAGACTTTCAGCTCCCAGGCGTGGCGCCATTTCGCTTCGTCGACCGCCTCGATCGTGCCGCCCGGGATGTCGCCGGCGTTGTTGACGAGGATGTCGACGTCGGCACAGGCGGCGGCGAGCGCGCGCAGCGCTTCGCCGTCCCGCAGGTCGACCGGGTGCGCCTTTGCTTCTCCGCCCAGAAGCTTCCTTGCTTGTTCCAGGCGCTCCCGGTCGCGTGCAGCGATGCTCACGCGGCAGCCTTCGGCGGCGAACGTTTTGGCGCAGGCTAGGCCAATGCCCTTGGAGCCACCGGTGACGAGAACCGACTTGTCCTGCAACTCGAGATTCATGCTTTCACCATTCTGGCCGCGCTCTCAGGCGGTCGGGCGGTGCAGGTAGCGCCCGGCCGGCTTTCCGATCACCTTGCCGTTCTCGCAGACGAGCGCGCCTCGCAGGAACGTGGCCTTCACCTTCCCGTTGAGCTCGATGCCCTCGAATGGCGTGTAGCCCTGGGTGGACTCGGAATCCTGCGCGCGGATCGTCCAGGTGTGGCGCGAGTCGAGGAGCGCAAGGTCGGCGTCGAGTCCGGGCGCGATGTCGCCCTTGGCGTTGAGGCCGAAGCGCTTCGCCGGGTTGAGGCTGGTGAGCTTCGCGATTGCGTTCGGCGAAAGCCCGCGCCGCACTCCTTCGGAGAAGAGCGCCGCCAGCAGGTATTCCGTGCCGCCGAAACCGGACTTGGCGAGCCAGATGTTGCCGAGCGCGTGTCTTGCCGCCTTGGTCTCGTGCCGGCAGCACGCATGGTCGCTCACCACCCAGTCGACCTTGCCTTCGAGCAGTTGCTGCCACAGGAACTCCACGTCCTCGCGCGGTCGGATCGGCGGATTCACCTTGGCGAGAACGCCGGCCCGGGAATTCGTATCCAGCACCAAGTGCCCGATGGTTACTTCGCGCCGAAAGTCAATGTGCGGAAACACGTGCGCCATCTGCAGCGCCGCTTGGAGCGCCTTCCTCGAGCTGAGGTGGAGGAGGTTGATGTTCGGCAACGCCGTTTCGTTCGCCAGGTAGGAGGCGATGAAGACTGCGAGGCCTTCCGAATGCGGCGGCCGGGCGGCGTGGTACGCGGCAAGACCCTCGAGCTTCGCGTCGGCTTCCACCATCTTCGTGTATGCGGTCATGATTTCGGCCGTCTCGCAGTGCAGCGACAGGCTGATCTGGGCCGCGCTGCCGGGCAGGCGCTCGCGCGCTTGCTGCACGCCGCGCATCACGAACTCGAAGTGCGCGAAGTCGTAGCGCTCGTCCGGGCCGATCATGAGGAAGTCGCGCTGGCTGTCGGAGCGCCCGTGCAGGCCGTGGGAGCCGTAAAACATGAAGATCTTGAAAGACGAGACGCCGTGCTTTTCGATCAGGAAAGGAATTTCCTTGATGTGCCCGGAATCCATGGGCGCAAGGTGATAGCCATAGTCCACGTGAAACCGGCCGGCAGAAACCTTGAGTACCGCGGGGAAGAAATCGTCGTACGGTCCGCCGCGGTTCAGGTAGTACTGACCGGTGCGGAAGTAATTCAGGCTCGAAGTGACGCCGCCCTGCGCCGCCGCACGGCTCTCGCTCACTGCGTCTTCTTCAAGCGGCGAATAGATGCCGGTGTGCATGTGGGCGTCGACCACGCCCGGGAATGCGAGCCAGCCTTTGCCGTCGTAGACGGTCTTCGCCTCTCCTGCCGAAAGATTTGGGCCGATCTGCGAGAACTTTTCGGCGCTGATAGCGATGTCCGCGTCCTCGACAGAGCTCGCGTTCGGCCGCACCACGCGGACGTTCTTGATGAGAAGGTCCCAGCGCCTACCGTCGCTCATGCGCTTCGCTCCAGGGTCAAAGCGGTTTCAGCTTGCTTCCGAGCACTTCGGCCATGTCGTTCCATACTTGCTGGTCGACCAGCTTGCCGTCGCGCACGGTAAAGCGGTCGATGAAGCGTATGCCGGAGTAGGGCGTGCCGTCGAGGAGCTCGCCGTGCAGCGTCCCGTAGCAGTAGACCTCGCTTGCACTGCAGTCGAACCGCTCGTAGGTCTTCTTCGCGCTGCGATACCTGCCCTTGGCGGAAGCAACAAG
>DATFEI010000057.1:0-5503 GCA_035251315.1 Burkholderiales bacterium
CTGGCGCGATACGCATCGCAGCCAATGAAACGAAGAACCGGGCGCGATTGCCCGTCGATGACCGAATGCTCAACATCGTGACAGCGCGAGGCCCCAGCTCGCCCTATTGCTTACGGCCGGCTAATGGGTGACCCCGAATTCGGTTGTGTTACTCGAGCGGTATTCCGGCTTCCTTGACGAGCCGGCGCCATAGCTCGAGGTCGGCGCGGTTGATCTCGAGCAGGCGCTCGGGCGTGGAGCCCTCGGCGGCGTAGCCGTAGCTCTGCAGCTTGGCGAGCACGTCCGGGCGCTTGAGCGCAGCGTTCACTTCCTTGTTGAGGCGCTCGACGATCTCGCGCGGCATTTTCGGCGGGCCGAACACGCCGGCCCATTGACGCACGGTGACCTGCGGCACGCCCGCTTCGTCGATCGTCGGCACTTCCGGAAGCAGCGGGCTGGGGCGCTCGAGGAGCACCGCGAGCGGGCGCAGGCGCCCGTCCTTCGCGTGGGCGATCGCCGAAGCGGTGCTGAGGAACGAAGAGTGTACGCGGCCGGCCAGGATGTCGGGGTTGAGCGGGCCCTCGCCCTTGTACGGGACGTGCAGCATCTGCATGCCGGTCGCGCTCATGAGTTGCTGCCCGTAGAGGATGGAGAGCGGGTTGCCGGTGCCGTAGACCAGCTTGCCCGGGTTGGCGCGCACGTGCTCGACGAACTCCTTCAGCGTCTTCGCGGGCACGGAAGGATGCACGTAGAAGTACACGGTTGCGCGCCCGACCATCGAGATTGGAGTGAAGTCCTTGAGCGGGTCGTAGGCGGGGTTCTTTCGCAACGCGACCGCGGCGGTCATCGCGCTGTTGGAGGCGAACATGATGGTGTAGCCGTCGGGCGCCATGCGCGACACCTGCTCGGCCGCGATCGCGCTGTCGGCGCCGGGGCGGTTTTCCACCACCACCGGCTGCCCGAGCTGCTCCTGGAGCGCCGCGCCGACGATGCGCGTGGTCGGATCGGCCGACCCGCCCGGCGGGAAGCCGACGATGAAGCGAATCGGCTTCGAGGGGTATTGCGCGCACGCGAACCCGGACGAGATCGCGAAAATCAATCCGAACAGCAGCTTTTTCATTGTTTCCTCCCGTGGCCGCCTTTATAGCCGAGAAAGTCTTCGAGCGGC
This sequence comes from Burkholderiales bacterium, assembly GCA_035251315.1. GTDB lineage: Bacteria > Pseudomonadota > Gammaproteobacteria > Burkholderiales > SG8-39 > SCGC-AG-212-J23. The sequence continues at coordinate 1,148 of DATFEI010000057.1, forward strand.
GCGGTGTTGCTCGCAAGCTCGCCTCGTGCGAGCGCCTGCTGCAGGGCCGCGAACTGGCGGGTAATGGAAAAGGCGTAGTAGAGGACGATCGCCGCACCCGCGTGCTCGGCGACCGAGCGTCCCGGCATATCGACGATCATCACCGGCTTGGCGATGCGACGGCGTACCTCAGCGAGCTCGGCTGGGCCGACGAGGGTGGGGAACACCATGTCCGCGCCGGCCGCGGCATAGCGCTCCAGGCGCGCGATGCAGTCTTCGAGGTCGCGATGCACCCAGAAAGCATCCGAGCGTGCCACGATGAGGAGCTCCGGATTGGTGCGCGCCGCGACCGCCGCGCGGATGCGCTCGGCTGCCTCCTCGATCGGGTGGAGCTTCTGCGGCAAGTCGGTGTGCTTGCCCGCGCCGGTGTGGTCCTCGATGTGGAGCGCCGCGACGCCGGCGGCTTCGAATGCACGCATCGTTTCTTCGGGCCTGAAACCCGCCTCCGCGTCTGCGATGACGGGAATGCGCACCGCGCGGGCGATCGTCCTCGCCTGGGCGGCGAGCTCCTCCAGCGATAGCAGCCCGGTGTCCGGAATCGCGAAGCGGCTCGCCGCGGTGGCGTAGCTCCCGATGTAGACGCATTGGTAGCCGTGCGCTTCGATGAGGCGCGCGGAGAGCGCGTCGGTTGCGCCCGGAGCGAGGAGCGTGCCGCCGTGGGCGAGGAGCCTGTGCAAGTTTTTCACTGTTCTCTATCTATAGATGTCGTCCGTACGCGACATAGCCAGCAAAACGACTATTTCCCTTTACCGAATCAAGTAGAAATATTCGCTACTCAATGTCGTTTCTAATCGCTAGACTGTGTAGTTGAAGCAACCAGTGCGGGGGGAGCGACAGTGGGGGTTATCCGGGGACTTATCTTGCTTCTGCTGGCGCTCGCCAGCGCCGCCCTCGCGGATGAGGCGACCCTCGCACGGGGGCTCGTCCAGGAAGAAGTCCGTATCCCCGCAGGCAGCTACTCTATCGCAGCGACCATTCTGCGGCCTCAGGCCGCCGGGCGCTACGGCGCCGTAGTGTTGAACCATGGCACGCCCGGCTCGGCAAGCGGGCGGGCGCGCGAATCGGCCGACCTCCTCATCAGCGCCGCCTCCGTCTTCGCCCGCAGGGGCTATGTGGTGGTGATGCCGCTGCGACGCGGCTTCGGCGCGACGGGCGGAGAGTTCGCCGAGGACCCGGGAACCTGCGCCAATCCCGATTACCGCAAGGGCGAGCACGCCGCCGCGGACGACGTCATGGCCGCCTACGAATACGCGCGCGCGCTGCCCTACGTCGACAGCGGCCGCATGATCCTCGCCGGACAGTCGGCGGGCGGCATCGTGTCGATGTATACCGCGGGCACGCGCAGCCCGCAGGGCCTTCTCGCGGTGCTGAGCTTCGCCGCGGGGCGCGGCGGCAACCCCGACTTCCGTCCCGGCGTGCCGTGCGCGATCGAGCCGGTCGCGAGGCTGCTCGAGTCGGTCGGCAGGAATGTGAAGGCGCCGGTGCTCTTCCACTACGCGGAGAACGATCTCTACTTCAACGCGCAGACCTCGCGCCTCTGGTACGAGCGCTTCGCCGCTTCCGGCGCGCGCGCCGAGTACGTGCTGCAGCCGCCGTTCGGCCGCGACGGCCACTACATCTTTAGCGAAGTGCTCGGCGTGCGCTACTGGCTGCCGGCGGTCGAGCAATTCCTCGCAAGACACGGCATCCCGTTCGAGCGCCTCGACGCCGCGCAGCCGATCGTCGCGGTGGATCGAGTGCCGCACGTGCGCACCGACGCCTGCCGCGGCCTCTACCGCGCGTTCCTCGAGGCGCCAACGCCGCGCGCCTACGCCGTCAGCGCCGACGGCCGCTGCGGCTTCGCCGGCGGCCTGCCCGACGCCGCCGACGTCGCGGTGCGCGAGTGCCGCACCAAGGCGACCGAGCCGTGCTCGCTCTACGCGGTCGACGCGGAAGTAGTTTGGGCGCCCGATGGCAAGGGCGCCATCTACGCGGGCAGCGGGAAGTAGACCGAATTCGGGGTCAGGGTCGCAATTCGTTTTTACGTACGTGAAAACTGAATTGCGACCCTGACCCCGAATTTCGATGATCTATTTTTCCAGAGCCTCGGCCTGCAGCAGCACGGGGTTGAGGTAGCGCTGCCGGTAGGTCTCGAAGTCGACGCGGTCGGAGGCTTCGATTTTCTTCTGCTTCGCGATCGATTCCTCCGCGAAGCGCGCGAAGCGCTCTTCCACTTCAGCCTTGAGCGGGATGCCGAGGAGCGTGCCGCGGTGCGAGAGCGACTCGGCCAAAGTGAAGCGGACGTGCGAGTTGCCGTGATTGCGCGCCATGGCGTGCAGGACGCGGGCGGAAGGAACTTCGTCCGGGTTCTTCAGGTGATTCATGGCTAGCAGCAATGCATCTCTGTAAGCCGCGCCCCCGCGCGCATGGTCGAGGGCCTCGGCGATCGGCTCGCACGCCGAGACGACTTCCTTGCCCCAGTCGACGAGCAACACCTGCCCGTCGCGGCGCTCGAGCTTGAGCCCGGGTTTGCGCCCCTCCTGCGCCGCGCGCCGCTTGTTGCGCGCGATCGCGGCGAGCTCCTGCGGATTGTCGGGCGGGCTCTCGGCAGCCACGCAGTAGAGGAGCAGGATGTCGAGGAAGCGCATGGTCTGCGCGGTGATGCCGACCGGGTTGAAGGGGTCGAGGTCCATCAGGCGCACTTCGACATATTCGACGCCGCGCTCGCGCAGCGCATGCAGCGGCCGCTCGCCCGAGCGGATGCGGCGCTTGGGCCGGATCGGGCTGTAGAACTCGTTCTCGATCTGAAGCAGGCTCGTCGAGAGCTGTCGATACGAGTCTTTGTCCCGGATGCCGATCTTCTCGTACGGCGGGTAGGGCACGGTGAGCGCTTCCTGCAGCGACGCGGCGTAGCTCGCAAGGCTGTTGTAGCTCACCGACAGACTTGCCTGCGCATCGCTCTGGTAGCCGAGCCGCCCCATGCGCAGCGACGTCGCGTACGGCAAGTAAAGCGTCCCAGACGCGAGCTCCTTCAGCTCGTGCACGCGTCCTTCGACGAAGGAAGTGCACACCGCGGGCGAAGCGCCGAAGAGATAGAGCGGCAGCCACGAAAGGCGGCGGAAGTTCCGGATCAGCGCGAAATAGCCGTCGCTGCCGATCCCGGGCAGCGAGAAGTTGTAGTGGATGCCCGAGATCGTCTGCATGCGCCGGCCGTAGCGATACGCAAGGCCCATGCGGTAGACGGTCTTCGCGCGCCCGACGTTGGAGGTGCCATAGCGCCCGAGCGGGATGGCCTCGTCGCCGGGGAGGTTGCACGGCATGCTCGAAGCCCAGAGGAGCTCCTCGCCGATCGCGCGCGTGACGACCTGGTGAATCTCGGTCAGCTCGCGCAGGCAGGCGTCGGCGTCGGGATGCACGCCGGTGATGAGCTCGAGCTGGCTCTCGCTGAAATCGGTGGTGATGTGCGGGTGGGTGAGCGCCGAGCCGAGGCTCGGAGGATGCGGCGTGAGCGCGAGCGAGCCGTCGGCCTGCACGCGCAGGCTCTCCTTCTCGATCCCGCGTCGCAGCGCTTTCAGCGCACCCGCGGGAAGGGCGCGCAGCCGTTCACGGATCTCCAGCCGAGCCTCCTCTTCGTGCTCCCCCGGCCGATGCTACTACTTTTTCTCCTCCGGTGCGTCCACGGGGCGGACCCGGGTCGCGTCGCGCTGCGTGCTCTTGACGCTGTCGATGCTGCTGTCGACCGCGCGGCCGAGCCAGTCCTGGATCCAGCCCTTGTGGAACCCGTAGACCACGGCGCCGACGATGGCGATGGCGATGATCAGCTTTCCCATGCGCCGATGATACGCTGGGCCTCGTGGAAGAGAAGGAACTACTGCTGCGCGAGGACCGCCGCCTCCTCGGGCGGCTGCTGGGCGAAGTGATCCGCAGCCAGGCGGGCGATGCGGCTCTCGAGCGCATCGAGCGCATCCGGCAGACCGCGGTGCGCTTCCGCAAGGAAGACGAAGCGCACGAAGGCGGTAGCCGCGGCGAGCTCGAGCGCGAGCTGAATTCCCTCGATCTCGAGCAAACGCTGCACCTCGTGCGCGCGTTCAGCTACTTCTCGCATCTTCTCAACATCGCCGAGGACGAGCAGCAGCACCGCCGGCGCCGCGCGCACGCCGACGCGGGTTCGCCGCCTCGTCCCGGCAGCTTTTCGTACGCGCTCGAGCGTGCGCGCGAGGCGGGCGTGGACGCGCAGGCGCTCCTCGGCTGGTTCGCGCGCGCCCGGGTCGCGCCGGTACTGACCGCGCACCCGACCGAGGTGCAGCGCCAGAGCATTCTTGATTGCCAGCGCGAAAT
>DATFEI010000135.1:0-5733 GCA_035251315.1 Burkholderiales bacterium
CGGACGTCCTGGTCGCGCCGCTCGGCCTCGGCCAGCGCGATGGCGCGGCGAAGCCGGCGCTTCTCGCACTGAACCGGCTCGAGCTCCTTCGAGATGGCCATGAATTCCTCGGCTGCGGAGCTCAACGCGAACACCGGGGCGGTAAGGACCATACCCACGAGGAGGAGCACAAGCTGTTTCACGCTCGGGACGATGATACCCCGCTGCGGATTTCATTCGGGTTTGCGCTCCTGACGCTGAGCACCTGGCAGAAGAAGCGCAGCGCAATCCCGGCGAGCGGGTGGTTGCCGTCGAGCACTACCTTCCCCGCGGCGATGTCGGTAACGGTGTAGAGCCGCGAATCTTCCTCGATCTCCATGCCGACTGCGATGCCCTCGCCGTAGCGCTCGGCGGGCTCGATGCGCAGCAGCCCGGCGTCGTATTCGCCGAACGCCTGCTCGGGCTCGAGCTGAAGCCTGACCGACTCCCCGGGCGCCTTGCCCTCGAGCGCGAGCTCGAGCGCCGCAAGCAGCTCGCCATAGCCACCGTGCAGGTACGTGAGCTCGGAAACGGGCTGCAGCTCGACGCCTTGCGCGTCGTGCATCTGCAGGCGCAGGCTGACGACCGTGTTCCCGGCTACAACCACCACAGATAGCTGCGCTCTAGGAGCGCAGGCGCCTCACCACGTCGAAAACCTCGGCAGCATGGCCGCGCGGACTGACGTTGTATGCGGCGTGGCGGATCACGCCCTTCTTGTCGATGACGAACGTCGAGCGCACCAGGCACTCGCGGCGCACGCCCTCGGTGAGTTCTTTCTCCTGGATCACGCCGTACATGCGGCACACCTCGCCTTCCGGGTCCGAGAGCAGCGCGATGGTGACGCCGTTGCGGTCGCGGAAATCGGCGTGCGTGATGCAGTCGTCGCGCGACACGCCGAGCACCACACAGTCGTGCTTGCCGAACTGGTCCTGGTGGTCCGAGAAGTCGGTGGTGACCAGCGTGCAGCCCGGCGTGCCATCCTTGGGATAAAAGTACAGCACGACATTCTTCTTGCCCTTGAACTCCGACAGGCTGACTTCCTGCATGTCGGCATCGGGCAGCGCGAACGACGGAGCGGGTTGACCGGGTTCCAGCATCGTGCGGCGATTCTATTCCAGATCAGTTTTGTTTTGACAAGTGCCGCGGCGCGGAGTGTAGTTCTCGCACTACATATAATCGGCGGCGATGAAATCGCGCTTGCTTGGCGACCGTACGCCGCAAGAGTTCCTGCGGCATTACTGGCAGAAGCGGCCGCTTTTCGTGCGCCGGGCGCTGCCCGGTTTTGCGGGAGTCGTCACGGAAAAAACTCTCGCGCAGCTCGCGGTACGCGACGACGTCGAATCCCGGATCGTGGAACGGCGCGGCAAGCGCCGGGAAACGCGCCATGGGCCGTTCACGAAAGTGACGGCGCACTCTTCCGGCTGGACGCTGCTCGTCAACGGCGTGAATCTACACGTTGACGGGGCGCACGCGCTGCTGCAGCGCTTCAACTTCGTGCCTCAGGCGCGCCTCGACGACGTCATGGTGAGCTACGCGACCCTGGGCGGCGGCGTCGGGCCGCACGTCGACTTCTATGACGTGTTCCTGCTCCAGGGTCCCGGCCGGCGCGCCTGGCGCGTTGAAAACAAACGCTTTGTCGCAGAAGCGGGAGATCTCCTCTATCTGCCGCCCGGCGTGCGGCACGAGGGTGTGGCGCTCGAGCGCTGCTTTACTTACTCGATCGGCTTTCGCGCACCACGCGGCGCAGAGCTGGGCGCTGCGTTCCTCGACTGGCTGCACGAGCGCGGCCTGCCGCAGGCCGAGTACCGCGACCCCGGCCTCGCCCCGGCGAGCCACCCGGGAAGAATTCCCGCTGCACTGATCGTCTTTGCAAGGACCGTTCTCAACCGGATTCGCTGGTCGCATCGAGACGTCGAGCGTTTCCTGGGCGAATATCTCAGCGAGCCGAAGCCGCACGTCGTGTTTACGCCTCGCGCCGCCGGGCGCCCGATCGCCCGCTCCCGCGTACGCCTGGATAACAAGACACGCCTCCTCTACCGCGGCGGACGCTTTTACGTCAACGGCGAAACCATTGCGGTGAAGCGATCTTCCGTGCCGATCCTGCGCGAGCTCGCCGACCGGCGCACGGCCGAGGGGGCGCGCCTTGCAGGCGCGGGTCTTGCGGGTCTAATCTCGAAGTGGCACCGCCTCGGCTACCTGAGCGTGCAGAAAGCCTAATGGACGCGCCCATCTACGAGCGCTTCGAGACCAAACGCGGCTTCCAGGCCGCAGTCGACCGGCTGCTCGAGCAGCCGGGCCGGGAGCTGCGCGTATTCGATCCCGACGGCGCAGCACTGCGTCTGAACGACGCGACTCGCGTGCAGCGGCTGGAGCGCTTCCTCCTCGCGAGCCGCACGCGGCGCCTGTACCTGGTTGTGCACGGCACCGATCACATCACGCGTCAGTGCCCGCGGCTGCTAACGCTGCTACGGCGCTTCTCGCACGCGATGCAAATCAACCGCACGCACGAAGAGATCCGCGAGGTGCAGGACTCTTTCCTGCTTCTCGACTCGGTCCATTACGTGCGCCGGCCGGTGGCGGCGCTCTTCCGCGGCTCGATGGGCCTCGGCGACGAGAACGAGGGCCAGGCGCTACGCGGCCGCTTCGGCGAAATCTGGACCGCCTCCTACCCCGCGGTGTCCGGCACCACGATCGGACTCTAGATACTGCGCCAGTCGAAGCCCTCGTCCTGGGTGGCGAGGCTCACCCAGCTTTCCTCGCATCCCAGCGCGCGAGCGAGCGCGGCGCGCGCGAGCTCGGGACGGTTGTTCTGCTGCGACAGATGCGCGCCGATCACGTGCTTCAGCCGGGAGCGGTCGATCGCACCGAGGAGGCGCTCGGACTCGCGGTTATCGAGGTGGCCGAACGGGCCGGCGATGCGCTCCTTGAGCCAGCGCGGGTAGCCGCCGTTCCAGAGCATGTCGTAGTCATAGTTGCACTCGAGCACCAGCGCGTCCAGCCCCGCGAGCGCCTTCTCCACGTGCGCGGTCGAAATGCCGACGTCGGTGATGATGCCGAGCCTCGCCGCGCCGTCGGAAAGTACGTACTGAACGGGCTCGCGCGCATCGTGCGGCACGGTGAACGGAAGAAGCTGGATACCTTCGACGAAGAACGACTGGCGGCCGTTCACCAGGACAAGCGGCACGCCGTCAAGCACCTTGCCTTCCGCCTTCAGCGCCGCCAGCGTTCCATGCGTGAGATAGACGCTGACGCGGTGGGCGGCCGCAAACTCGAATGCGCCGCAAGCATGGTCGCCGTGCTCGTGCGTGACCAGGATGGCGCTTACCCGCGACGGCTCCAACCCGAGCCGCGCCAGCCGCCGCTCCGTTTCGGTGAGCGCGAGCCCGCAGTCGACGAGCACTACCGTGCCCGCAGCCTCGGCCGCCAGGCAGTTGCCCGAGCTGCCGCTGGCGAGCGAGGCGAAGCGCAACGCCGCTACTTCAGCTGTTCGTGCAGCAGCGCAAGGATGCGCTGAGCGGTCTTGGAGTTCTCCGCCGTGCCGTCCTTGTTAAGAACGTACACCAGGCTGCCCGAGGTCTCGGCCGAGACCTGCACCCGGTACTGCTCGGCCTTCACCTTCGAATCGCTGCCGAAAGTAAAAAGGCGCGAAAGGAAGCCGCCGTCCTTCTGGTTCATCTCGTTCTCGGGGTCTGCGTAGCGCACGAAGTACAGGCCCTTCTGACGGTCGCGGTCCTCGACGGTGAAGCCGACGCGGTCGAGCGCCAGGCCGACGCGCCGCCAGGCGCGATCGAATGGCTCGTGGACCTGCAGCCGTTCGGCGCCGTCGCTCGCCTTCACGATTTCGGCGCGCAGTTGCTGCTCGCCCGAGACGGTGAGCTGCTTTGCGCGCTCGCCGGGCGTGCCGAGCCTCACCATCAGCCGACGCAGGAACTCGGCCTCGAGCTCCGGATCGGAAGGCCGCGGCTGCCACGCAGTCGCACCCGGCGTGCTGGAGGTGGGCTCGCGAGTGGTGTAGAGCTCCTGCATGCCGCGGTGGCTGATGTAGATCTCGGTGCTTCCGTCCGTGGTGCGGTCGAGGCGCGTGCGGTACTTGTCGCGCTCGGCGGTGGAATGGAAATAATCGAAGACCTTGCCCAGGAAGTCGCGCACCGCGCCTTCCTGGACCCGCGCCCGGCTCTCGGCCCAATCGGTCTCCATCACCCCAGCTTCGGGCATCTCGACCTTGATGAGAAAGCCGTTCTCCTGCCAGAAAGCCTTGACGACAGGCCAGACCTTTTCGGGCGGCTCCTGCACCACGAGCCAGCGCTGCGTGCCCTCGCGCTCGATCCTTACGCTCTCGACTACAGGCAGCACCACCGGTGCACCGGGGGTCGCAGCTACGGGCCGCCCGCCGCGCGCCGGGTCGCGCCGCTCCGCTTCGTAGCCGGAGAGCGTCGCGCTCGAGCGGGCGCTTTCAGGAATCGCGTAACGGTTATCCCGCTGCGGCGAGGTAAGGTCCGGCGGCACTTCGAGCGGCGGCAGTGTGCCGGCCGACTTGTAATCAACCGAGGAAGAATCGCTGCTGAACCACGAGCAACCAGACAGCGACACTACGGCCGCTGCGGCGACCGTAGTCACAAGGAATCGGGGCATCAACCCCGACCTTCGACGACTCGCAAACCCGGGAGCGCGATGCCGGCTTCGTGCAGCGCTTCGCGCACCGTCTGGTGGAACTTCTCGGAGAGCGGCGACATCGGCAGCCGTAGCCCCGACTCGATCATGCCCATCTCGGCGAGCGCCCACTTCACCGGGATCGGATTTGCCTCGACGAAGAGGCGCTGGTGCAGCGGCAGAAGCCTCAGGTTGAGCTCGCGTGCCCTCTTCACGTCGCCGACGAGAGCCGCGGCGCACATCTGGTGCATCAACTTCGGCGCCACGTTGGCGGTGACGGAGATTACGCCGTGGCCGCCGAGCAGGATGAGCGCCAGCGCGGTCGCGTCGTCGCCGCTGTAGATTGCGAAATTGCGTGGCGCCCGCTTGATGAGGTCGGTGCCGCGCTCGATGTTCGCGGTCGCATCCTTGATGCCAATGATGCCTGGCAGCTGCGCGAGGCGGAGCGTCGTGTCGTTGGCGAGATCGGCCACCGTGCGTCCCGGCACGTTGTACACGATCATCGGCAGGTCGACGGTCTCGGCGATCTTGCGGAAGTGCCGGTACAGGCCTTCCTGCGTCGGCTTGTTGTAGTAGGGCACCACCGACAAGCATGCGGTTGCGCCGGCCTTTTTCGCGGACTCGGTAAGCTCGATCGCTTCCGCAGTCGAGTTGCCCCCGGTACCGGCGATAACGGGAATGCGGCCGCGAGAATGATGCACGGCGAGGCGGATCAGCTCCTTGTGCTCGTCAAAGTCGACGGTCGGCGACTCTCCGGTGGTGCCGACCACCACGATGCCATCGGTACCCTCGGCGACGTGCCAGTCGATCAGCTCCTCGAAGCGGCCGACGTCCAGGCGGCCGTCCTCGTGCATGGGAGTGATGATTGCGACCAGGCTTCCTGTGATCATGCGGGGATTCTAACGCGACTTGCGTCGCCCCGTACCGCGCAGAGCCTTTGAAGCACTGCGCTTGCGCTCTCGCCTTGCTCGAAAGCAACAATCGTCAGCTCGCGGAAAGCTTGCAGCAGCTCCCCCGGACGCAGCAGGAAGCTCGGATTCGAAGGCTTGCCGAAGCGCTCGTTGC
>DATFEI010000229.1:0-5802 GCA_035251315.1 Burkholderiales bacterium
CTCATGTCGGGTGCGATGTTCCACCACATGGCGACCGCAGCTTTCCCCAGCATGTCAGCCCTTGTAGCCCAGCAGCCTCGGCAGCGCGAGGACGAGATCGGGCACGAAAGTAATGAGCGCTAGCGCGGCAACCATGATGCCGAGGAACGGCATCACCTCGCGCACCAGGCTGCCTAGGGGGATCTCGGCAATTTTGGCCATCATGAAGAGCAGCAGGCCGTAGGGCGGCGTCACGAGGCCCAGCATGATGTTCACTACGGCGACGATGCCGAAATGCACCGGGTCGATGCCGAGCGCCTGCGCCGTGGGCAGCAGGACCGGCACGATCACCAGCAAAATGGTCGTTCCCTCGAGGAAGCACCCCAGGACGAGAAGCAGGACGTTGGCGAAGAGAAGAAACGCCAGCGGCGACAGCTCGTACCCCTTCATCAGCGCGGCGAGCGCTTTCGGGACGTTCTCGATGGTGATCACGTAGTTGAAGACCAGCGCGCCGGCGATCAGCATGCCGATCGAGATCGTGGTGCGTGCGCTGGTGAGGAGCGAGCCGTGGAAGTCCTTCCACCTCACCGAGCGATAGAGAAGCGCCGAGACGACGAGCGCGTACGCCGCTGCCGCCGCGGCCGCCTCGGTCGGGGTCGTGATGCCGCTGTAGAGGCAGCCGAACAGGATCACCGGCATCATCAGCGCGGGAAACGCCTCCGAGGTCACGCGCGGCAGCTCACGCAGAGGGACGGCAGGCTCCACAGGGAAGTTGCGCCGCCTCGCGGCAACGGCAATCAGCGCCATCTGCACCAGCCCGAGCAGCAGCCCCGGCACGACGCCCGCGAGGAAGAGGTAACCGATCGAGGTATCGGAGACGAGCGAGTACAGCACGAGCGGAATCGAGGGCGGCATGATCGGCCCGATAACCGAGGAAACCGCGGTGAGCGCCGCCGCGAAGCTCGCGGGATAGCGGCCGCCCTTGGTCATCATCGTCTGCATAAGGCGGCCGCTCGCGGCGGCGTCGGCGAGCGCCGATCCCGACATGCTCGCGAAGATGATGCTCTGCACGACGTTCACCTGCGCGAGCCCGCCGCGCCAGCGCCCGACGAGCGCGTTGCAGAAGCGCAGCAGCCGGTCCATGATCGGGCCGCTGTTCATGAACTCCGCCGCCAGGATGAAAAGCGGGATCGCAAGCAACAGGTAGCTCGTGTACATGCCATTCAGGAGCTGCTCTGCGGCGGTCCCCATGTCGAGACCCTTCAGGTACAGATACAGCACCGAGCCCGCGATCATCGCGTGCCCCACCGGCAGCCCGAGCAGGCTGAGCGCCAGTATCGCCCCGACCGCAGCCGCGAAGGGACTGGCGAGGTTCACTTTGGTTCCCTGCCGCGCACCAGCTGCGACAGAAGCCAGAGGTAGCGCACGAGCACCGCGACGAGGAACACCACGTAGATTGAGAACAGCCAGTCCATGCGGATCTTTAGATACGACGACTTCTCGACCTTCATGAACGCTACGTAGTCGAAGGACGGCTTGAGCGACGCGCCATACAGCACGACGAGCGCAACCGCCGCGATGATGCCCATACCGAGGCGCGCGCGCCGACCCGCGAGCTCGGACACCAGGTCGAAGCGGATCTCCTCTCGCTCCTTTACCACGAAGGCAGCCCCCCAGAGCACGAGCCACAGCCACATGACCACGGAGAGCTCCGAGGTCCAGCCGACCGGGAAGTTCAAGAAATAGCGGAAGACGATCTGGACGACGAACGCGGCGAACATCACCGCGACCATGGCCGCGGCGATGTCCTCCGCGCGCCGCCGCAGCCAGGCCGCGGCTTGGCGCATCATGCGCGCAAGGTTACTTCAGGGCGTTGATCTTCTCGAGCATGCCCTTGGGCCACGCCTTCGCCTCGTCGGAGGCGAGGTAGATCTTCTGCGCATGCGCCCGGAACGCGGCGACGTCCGGCGCATAGACGTCGAGCCCCTGCTTCTTGAACCCGTCGGCGAGCTCGGCCTCGCGCTTCAAGTGCTCAGCCGCGCTCCAGTTGATCGCCTTGTCGACCGCGGCCTGGAAGGCCTTCTGCTTCGCCGCCCCCATCGCGTTCCAGGTCTTGAGGTTGATGGTCAGCAGGTCGTAGCCGACGAGGTGCGAAGTGAGCACGATCTGCGACATCACCTCGTAGAACTTCATGTTTTGGACGTTCGGCAGCGGGTTGTCCTGCCCATCGATCGCCCCGGTCTGCAGGCCGGTGTAGGTCTCCGCATAGGCCATGGGCGTCGGGTTGGCGCCGAGCGACCGGCCCAAGAGCTGCCAGGCGTCGCCCGGCGGCATGCGCAGCTTGATGCCGGCGAGGTCGGCCGGCGTGTTGATCTTCTTCTTGGGCTTGAGGCCCACCTGCCGGGTGCCGAAGAAGGTCGGCCCGAGGATCTTCACCTTGGCCTCGCTCTCCGCCTGCCGCTTGAATTGCGCGCCCAGGTCGCTCGCCCAGAAACGGTTGAGGTGCTTCGCGTCGCGGAAAAGGTACGCCGAAGTGAGGATCGACCATGCCGGGATCTGCTTGGAGATGTCCTGCGGGGCGATGTTGCCGAGCTCGAGGTTGTCGCGCTGAAGCGCCACGAGCTCGGTGCCCTGCTTGAACAGCGTGCCGCCGAAGAAGGGCTCGAGCGTGAAGTCGCCTTCGATCTCCTTCGCCAGCATGCGGATCATGTCCGCGCGAATGTCCTTGTCGGAGAATACTGCCGCGAAGCGCAAAGTGGGCTTCGCCTGGGCCCAGGCGGGAAACGCCGACGCGGCGGCAAGCGCGGCGCCCGCTTTGAGCGCCGTACGACGGGTGCAGGACTTCATGACCTTCTTCCTCCTGTCAGGTAGCTGAGTATCAAATCCGCGACCATGGCGCGGCGCCGGCCGACGTCGCCCTTCGCCCCCATGTCGCGCTGAAAGATGGCTCCGAACGTGTACTGGTTAGTGACGTTGAACATGCCGAGCGCGGCGATCGCCTTGTGCATCTCCACCGAATCGGCGTCGCCGCGAAACAGGCCTTCGGCCTGGCCGCGTGTGATGACACGGGCGAGGCGATCGATGATCGGGCGGTTGAGCGTGCGCATCGCCCTAGACTTCTTCAGGTGGCGGCCGCGCGCCTGGTTCTCGGCGACCACCAGGCGCACGAAGCCCTCATGCGTCAGGTAGTAGTTGTAGGTGAATTCCACGATGCGGCGCACCGCGTCGGCCGGCGGCAGGTGGTCGAGATCGAGCTTCGCCTCGGCCTCGCGGATTTCGGCGTACACGTGCTCGAGCACCGCGATGTAGAGCTTCTCCTTGCTGCCGAAGTAGTAGTTGATCAGCGCCCGGGTGGTATGGGTGCGGGCGGCGATCGCATCCATGCTCGCCCCCTTGAAGCCGCGCGCCGCGAACTCGTCGATCGCCGCCGCCACGATGCCGGCGCGGTTCGCCTCCGGCGCCTTCGGCTTGCGCATCGCCGCATGGCGCGCCTTTTCGCGCCCGCGGCCTTCGGCCCTTGGAATTAACGACATTGCAAGTTAAATTTAGCAGGCTCGCCAATTCGCGGCAACACGGCCATGACGGTCCAGGAACGGCTCCCGGAACCCTCGAACCCGGTCGGCATCGACGGCCTGGAGTTCATCGAGTTCGCCACCGCGCAGCCGCAGGCGCTCGGCGCGCTGCTGCAGAAGCTGGGCTTCGAGCCCGTGGCGCGGCATCGCTCGCGTGAGGTCATGCTGTACCGCCAGGGAACCATGAATCTCATCGTCAACGCCCACGACGCCAAGGAGGCCACACCCGAGATCAAGGCGATCGCGCTCAGGGTGCGCGACGCCGGGCAGGCGTGGGCGCACGCGCTCGCGCTCGGGGCCTGGGAGATGCCGACGCGCGCCTCCGCGATGGAGCTCAACATCCCGGGAATCCACGGGGTCGGCGACAGCCTCATCTACTTCGTCGACCGCTATCAGGATTTCTCGATCTACGACGTCGACTTCGTCTACGAGAAGAACGCGGAGCGCAATCCGCCGGCGCTGGCCGGGCTGCACTACTTCGGCGTAGTGCAGAGCATCTACGGCGACCGCACGCGAGACTGGCTGGACTTCTATCGCAATCTCTTCGGCTTTTCGATGCTGCCCGAGGGAAAGTATTTCGGCGTGCTGCCAAAGGGCACGCTGCTCGAGAGCCCGTGCCACAAGTTCTACCTGCAGTTGATCGAGCCGCCGCCCGGATCCGAGGACATCCACTGGGAGGAGGCGCTGGTGCGCATCGGCCTCGGCGCACCCGACGTCCCGGCCGCCACGCGCGCGCTGAAGGAGCGCGGCGTCGTGTTCGTCGACCGCGGGCCGGTGCAGCCGAGCGAGAAAGGCGCGTTGACGCAGGTCTACCTCGGCGCCGTCACTTTCGAGCTCGTCGCGAGCCATCTCGCCCCATGAACCTCGACCACTTCGGCATGGACACGATCACGCTGGCGGGTCCGCTCGAGCCCAAACTCGGCGCGATGCGCGCGGCCGGCTTTTCCCACGTGATGCTCAACGCGAACGACCTCGCCGGCCATCCCGGCGGCCCCGACGCGGCGATCGAGGCCGTACGCGCGAGCGGCCTGCGCGTGACCGGCTTTCAGGTGCTGCGCGACTTCGAGGGACTGTCGGGCCATCTGCACGCCTACAAGGTGGACATCGCCAAAGCGATGCTCTCGATGTGCCGCGCGCTCGACTCGCGCGTCCTGCTCGCCTGCTCGTCGACCTCGTCGCACGCGACGGGCGATGCCGAGGCGCTGAAAAAGGATCTGCAGAAGCTTGCGACGCTGGCGGTCCCCTACGGCATCCGCATCGCCTACGAGGCGCTCTCCTGGGGAAGGCACGTCAACGAGTACCCGAAAGCCTGGCAGCTCGTGGCCGACGCCGATCGCGCGAACCTCGGCCTGGCACTCGATTCCTTCCACATGTTCGCTGCGGGAACCAGCCGCGACGCGCTGGAGGAGATCGAACCCGCCAAGATCTTCCTCGTGCAGCTCGCCGACTTCATGTGGCGCGAGATCCCGTCGCGCGAGGAGCGCATCAACACCGCGCGCCACTTCCGCGTGTTCCCGGGCGAGGGCGTGCACAGCGCCGAGGTCGGCGAGCTCGTGCGCGCGCTCGACCGCCTCGGCTACCGCGGCGATTACAGCTTCGAAGTGTTCAACGACGACTACACCCAGCTGCCGGCGGCGCTGGTCACCGAGCGCGCCCGGCGCTCGGTAAAATGGCTGACGGACCAGGTATCGCGGCGGAGCCTGCCGCTGCGCGGGGCCGCAGCCTGAATGCAAGCGCTTCGCCTCTACGACGAGCTCACCGCCGCGCGCACGCGCTACTTGCGCGTCGACGAGCTTTGCCGCCTCGCAGCCGAAAGAAGCCATCTTCCGTCAGAGGCCGAGCTTGCGGTTGAGGCGCGGCTGCCGCTGAAGGAGAAGAAGGGGCTCGAGCGCGAGCAAGGCCGCTTCCTCGCCGAAATCCTCGGCAACCCGGTCGCGGGCACGCACCTGTGTCACGCGATGCTCCTGCCGCGTGAAGATTCGCGCGCAGGATTGATGGAATACGAGCAGCGCGGCGAGCTTCGGCTCGAAGGCGCGACGTTGAAACGCGAGGGCAAGGCCTCGGTCGTGACGCTCAGCAACCCGCGCTACCTGAACGCGGAGGACGAATCGACGCTGCCCGGGGCCGAGATCGCGGTCGACGTCGCCCTGCTCGACCCGAAGACCGAAGTGTGCGTGCTGCGCGGCGATGTCGTTACGCACGCGAAGTACGCCGGGCGCCGGCTCTTCGGCGCCGGCATCAACCTCACGCA
>DATFEI010000245.1:0-6621 GCA_035251315.1 Burkholderiales bacterium
CGCGCGCGCGGCGCGGCTGTTCTCGGCGAGATATTTAGGCGTGCAGCCAAAGGTATCCATCACCACCGGATAGTCGAGCGTGGTGGCGATGATCTTGCCTGCGTCGGGCTTCGCGCGGATGGAGGAGAGATACGGCTCGTAGGTCATGACCGCGTCGTACTGCCCGGCAAGGAACGCCTGCGCCGCCGGCCCGGGATCGATCGACACCACCGTGACATCCTTCGGCGTAAGCCCGTTCTTCTTCAGCATCCACGCCATAACGAAATACGGCGACGTCCCGGGGGCCTGAGAGCCGATGGTCTTGCCCTTGAGGTCGGCGATCTTCGCGATGTTTCCGCGCGTCGCCATGCCGTCGGCGCCGTAGCTTTTGTCGAGCTGGAAGATCTGCTTGGTCAGCACGCCGTTCGCGTTCCAGACGAGCCAGGTCTCGACCGTGGTCGCCGCGCACTGGATGTCGCCCGAGGCGATGGCGAGATGACGGCTCTGTTGCGGGATCTTCTTGATCGTGGCGTCGACGCCGTTCTTCTTGAAGATCCCCGCCTGAAGCGCGAGCGTGAGCGGCGCAAAGCCGGTCCAGCCGCTGATTCCGATGTTGACCTTGTCCTGGGAAACGACAGGTTGAGCGACCAATGCCAGGACCGAAACAACAATAAAGCGTCTCATCTTCTCCCCCGGAGTTCTGTGCAAAGATGTTACTCCAAATGAACTCGCCAAAATCCCGCGTCGTGCGCTCGCCGCGCGGCACGCAGCTCAGCGCGAAGAGCTGGCTCACCGAAGCGCCGCTGCGCATGCTGATGAACAACCTCGACCCCGAGGTCGCGGAGCGGCCCGAGGACCTGGTGGTCTACGGCGGCATTGGCAAGGCGGCCCGCAACTGGGAGTGCTTTGACGCGATTGTCGAGTCCCTCAAGGATCTCGCTTCAGATCAGACGCTTCTTGTCCAGTCCGGGAAGCCCGTCGGCGTGCTCAGGACCCACCCCGACGCTCCGAGAGTGCTCATCGCGAACTCCAACCTGGTGCCGAACTGGGCGAGCTGGGAGCACTTCAACGAGCTCGACCGCAAGGGCCTGATGATGTACGGGCAGATGACCGCGGGCTCGTGGATCTACATCGGGAGCCAGGGCATCGTGCAAGGAACCTACGAAACGTTCGCCGAGGCGGGCCGCAAGCACTACGGCGGTGACTGGTCGGGGAAATGGATTCTCACCGCCGGCCTGGGCGGCATGGGCGGCGCCCAGCCGCTCGCCGCGACCATGGCCGGCGCCTCGATGCTCGCCGTCGAGTGCGATCCATCGCGCATCGAGATGCGGCTGAAGTCGGGGTACCTGGACAAGCGCGCAGCCAGCCTGGACGAGGCCATCAACATATTGAGTGAGGCGAAGGCGCCGGTCTCGGTCGCGCTGCTCGGCAATGCGGCCGAAGTGGTTCCTCAAATCCTGAAAAAGGCGAAAACCTCGAGATTCAAACCTGCGCTCGTTACCGACCAGACCTCTGCGCACGACCCGGCCAACGGCTACCTGCCCGAGCACTGGTCGCTCGAGAAGTGGAAGGACCTGCGCAAGCGCGAGCCCGAAGAGGTGGCGATGTCGGCACGCGAGTCGATCGCTAACCATGTGCAGGCGATCCTGCAATTCAAGGCGATGGGGATTCCCTGCGTCGACTACGGCAACAACATCCGCCAGGAAGCGAAGAACGCGGGTGTGAAGAACGCCTTCGACTATCCCGGCTTCGTCCCGGCGTATATCCGGGCGATGTTCTGCGTCGGCAAAGGGCCGTTCCGCTGGGTGGCACTGTCGGGCGATGCCGAAGACATCGCGCGCACCGATGCCAAGGTCAAAGAGCTTTTTCCGGAAGACCGCGGCTTGCAGCGCTGGCTCGATCTTGCTTCGACCAAGATCCACTTCCAGGGCCTGCCGGCGCGCATCTGCTGGCTGGGCCTCGGGCAGCGGCACCTCGCCGGGCTCGCGTTCAACGAGATGGTGCGCACGGGGGAGCTCAAGGCGCCGATCGTCATTGGACGCGATCATCTCGACGCCGGCTCGGTGGCGAGCCCCAATCGGGAGACCGAGGCGATGCGCGACGGCACGGATGCGGTTTCGGACTGGCCGCTCCTGAACCTCATGCTGAACACCGCTTCCGGCGCGACCTGGGTGTCGTTCCACCACGGCGGCGGCGTCGGCATGGGCTACTCGCAGCACGCCGGCATGGTGATCGTCTGCGACGGCACCGAGGCCGCAGCGAAGCGCATCGAGCGCGTGCTATGGAACGACCCGGCCAGTGGCGTGATGCGCCACGCGGACGCAGGCTATGCCGAAGCGATCGCCTGCGCGGCCGAGAAGGGCGTGCAGGTGCCGATGCGGCTGCCGATGCGGCGATGAAGATCGGCGCCAGACCCTTCGATCTCGCCGCCCTGCGCAGGATCGCAGCCGAAGGTCCCGAGCTCGAGCTCGACCCGGCGTGCCTGCCTGGCCTGCGCGCGGGCTTGGAATCGGTGGAGCGGATCGTCGCGTCCGGAAAACCGGCGTACGGCATCAATACCGGCTTCGGGCGGCTATCGCAGACGCGTATCCCGGACGACGAGCTCGGCCGCCTGCAGACGAACATCGTGCTTTCCCACGCCGCCGGCACCGGGCCGCTTCTCGACGACGCGACCGTGCGCCTCGTCCTGGCGCTCAAAATCGTCGCGCTGGCGAGCGGCCATTCGGGCGTGCGCCCAATGCTCGTCGAGCGTCTGCTCGAGCTCTACAACCGCGGCATCTATCCCTGCATCCCCGCGAAAGGCTCGGTCGGCGCCTCAGGCGACCTCGCGCCTCTCGCCCACCTGTCGCTCGCGCTTCTTGGCATCGGCGATGTCCGGGCGAAAGGAAGAATCCTCCCTGCCCGTGAAGCGCTCGGCGACCTGACACCGCTCAAGCTCGCCCCTAAAGAAGGTTTGGCGTTGCTCAACGGCACCCAGGTTTCGACCGCGCTTGCGCTGATCGGCCTGTTCGCGGCGGAGGACGTCTTCGCCGCCGCGGTTGCCGCGGGCGGCCTCTCGGTTGATGCCGCTGCCGGCAGCGACACTCCATTCGACTCGCGCATCCATGCCCTGCGCGGACAGCCCGGGCAGGAGCTCGTGGCGCGCCAGTACGCGGAGCTGCTCGCGGCGAGCGAGATCCGCCGCTCGCACCTCGAGAACGATCCACGCGTGCAGGACCCGTACAGCCTGCGCTGCCAGCCGCAAGTGATGGGCGCGTGCCTCGACCAGATACGGCATGCGGCGCGCGTGTTCGAGATCGAATCGGCAGCGGTAACCGATAACCCCATCGTTTTCTTCGACAAAGACGAGATCCTGTCGGGCGGAAACTTCCACGCCGAGCCGGTGGCGCTCGCGGCGGACGTGCTCGCGCTCGCGATCGCCGAGATCGGTGCGCTCTCCGAGCGGCGCATCGCGCTCCTCATCGACAGCTCGCTCTCCGGCCTGCCTCCGTTTCTCGTCGAGCACGGGGGCGTGAATTCCGGTTTCATGGTGGCGCAGGTGACCGCGGCCGCGCTCGCCGCCGAGAACAAGTCGCTCGCCCACCCGGCCAGCGTGGACAGCCTGCCGACTTCGGCGAACCAGGAAGACCACGTCAGCATGGCGACGTTCGCGGCGCGCAGGCTATCCGAGATGGCGCGCAACAGCGCGGGCATCGTCGCGATCGAGCTTCTTGCCGCCGCGCAGGGAATCGACTTCCGCGCGCCGCTCAAGACTTCGCCCCGCCTGCAGGAAGTGCACTCGCTCGTCCGCTCCCGCGTCGGCTTCTACGACCACGACCGCTACTTCGCGCCGGACATCACCGCGATCCAGGCGCTGATCGAAGCCGGCGCGTTTCATCGCTTTGCGCACGGACTGCTCTTTTCGGTCTGATGGAGCTCTACCGGTTTCGCCATGGCAGGACGCCGCTCCTCGTCTCGATGCCGCATACCGGGACCTTCGTGCCCGAATGGCTCGAGCCGCGCCTCACGCGCGCGGCCAAAGCGCTTCCCGACACGGACTGGCACCTCGAGCCGCTCTACGACTTTCTCGACGAGCTCGGCGCCTCGGTGCTCGTCGCCACGCATTCGCGCTACGTGGTCGACCTCAATCGGCCGCCCGACAACGCGAATCTCTATCCCGGCCAGGACACCACTGGCGTCGTGCCGCTCGACACCTTCCACAGGGAACCGCTGTATATACCGGGTTTTGAACCCTCGGCTGCGGAGATCTCAGAGCGTATTGCCTCTTACTGGAACCCCTACCACGCCAAGCTCGTTGAAACCCTCACCTCATTGAAGAGCGGGCATGGCTACGCCCTCCTCTGGGACGCGCATTCGATCCTCTCGGTGTTGCCGCGCTTCTTCGCCGGCAAGCTAACGGACTTCAACCTCGGCACGGCCGACGGCAAGTCCTGCGCTCCGGGGATTGGTGAGAAGCTCGTAAAGATCCCGAAGGGTTATTCCGTCGTCTTGAATGGCCGTTTCAAGGGCGGCTACATCACGCGCGCCTACGGGGACCCATCCCGCAACATCCACGCCGTTCAGCTCGAGCTCTCCGAAGCCATCTATATGGAAGAGCAGCCGCCTTTCCGCTTCCGCGAGCCCATGGCGGCGAAGGTCCGCCCTCAACTCAAGGAGCTTCTGAAGACCTTCATGCAGGGATTCGCCCCGAAGGCGTAGGCGAGCTCGGCGGGCGCACCGATGTCCCACAGGGCGAGATCGGCCTGTTTTCCCACCTCGAGCGTGCCGTGGCTCGTCTCAAGCCCCAGTGCGCGCGCAGCGTTGCGCGTCATGCCCGCCAGCGCTTCCTCGGGCGTCAGCCCGAACAGCGTGCACGCCATGTTCAGCACGAGCAGCGGCGAGCTGAGCGGCGAGGAGCCCGGGTTGTGATCCGTGGCGAGGGCGATCGGCACGCCGTGGCGGCGCAGCGCGCCGATCGGCGGAAGCTGCTTTTCCTTAAGAAAGTAGAACGCGCCCGGAAGAAGAACCGCCACGGTTCCCGTCGCCCGCATCCGGGAGATGCCTTGTTCGTTGCTGAACTCAAGGTGATCGGCCGATAGCGCTCCATGCCCGGCCGCGAGGGCCGCGCCGCCTAGATCCGAGAGCTGGTCTGCGTGCAGCTTGACGGGTAGCCTGAGCACCTTTGCCTTTTCGAATACACGCCGCGTCTGCTCCGGCGTGAACGCAATTCGCTCGCAGAAGACGTCGACTGCATCGACCAGACCTTCGTTCTTCGCTTGCGGCAGAACCTCGCTGCAGATGAAATCGATGTACGCGTCCGCGTGCCCCTTGTATTCCTCGGGTAACGCGTGCGCCCCCAAAAAGGTCGTCTTCACGGTAAGGCCGGAGAGCCGACGCGCGGCGCGCAGCATCTTGAGCTCGGTGTCGCGGTCCAGGCCGTAGCCCGATTTCACCTCGATCACCGTCGCGCCTTCGGCCTGCCAACGAGAAAGACGTCTTTGTGCAAGATACAAGAGCTCTTCTTCCGAAGCTGCGCGAGTCGCTTTCACGGTCGCCAGAATCCCGCCGCCTGCGCGCGCGATCTCCTCGTAGGTGGCACCCTTCAGGCGCTGTTCGAACTCGTGCGCGCGGTTGCCGGCGTATACGAGATGCGTGTGGCAGTCGATGAGCCCGGGTGTGATCCACGCGCCGCGCGCGTCATGCTCCTCGCGCGCCTTGGCGCGCCATTCGCTGCGCGGCCCGATCCACGAGATTCGATTGCCAGTGAGCGCAAGAGCACCGTCCGTGACCGCCCCATACGAGGGGCCGTTCATCGTCGCTAGCTTGGCATTCAAGAAGACGAAATCGTGCACGCCGCTATGATAGCGGGGTGAAAAGATACTTCGCGCGCGAGGCGCTGCTGCCACAAGGGTGGACGCGCGACGTCTGCATCGAAGTGGACGACGCCGGCGCCATTTCCGATGTTTCTTTTGCCAAGAAAGGCGAGAAGCTCGCCGGCCCGGTTCTTCCCGGAATGGCTAACCTGCATTCGCACGCCTTCCAGCGCGCGATGGCCGGACTGACCGAGATGCGTGGGCCGAGCCAGGACGATTTCTGGACCTGGCGCGAGCTCATGTACCGCTTCATGGAGCGCGTGACCCCCGAGCACGCAAAGGCGGTCGCCACTCATCTCTATATCGAGATGCTCACGCACGGCTACACCGCGGTCGGCGAATTCCACTATGTCCACCGGCCGGCCGGCATGCTCGCGAGCCATCTCGAGGCGGCGCGCGCTTCCGGCATCGCCATCACGCTCCTGCCGTCGCTCTATCGCTGGGCGGGCTTCGGCAGCCGGCCGCTGCAGCCCAGGCAGAAACGCTTCTCGAGCGACGTCCCGCAGCTTCTCTCGATCCTTCAAAAGATGCGCCGGCACTCCTCGCTCGACACGAACCTCGGCGCGGCGCCGCATTCGCTGCGCGCCGTCGATCCCCAGGCGCTCAAGGACCTCGTGGCTACGCTGCCCGCCAACATGCCCATCCACATCCACGCTGCCGAGCAGCCAAGGGAAGTGGAGGAATGCAAGGCGGCGCTTGGCAAGCGGCCGGTCGAGTGGTTGCTTACCGAGATGCCGATCAACGAGCGCTGGTGCGTGGTCCACGCCACGCACATGAACGACGAGGAAAC
>DATFEI010000268.1:0-5579 GCA_035251315.1 Burkholderiales bacterium
CGTCGACTTGAGCCTCGAGCGCGGCCGCACGCTCGGCATCGTCGGCGAATCGGGATGCGGCAAGAGCGTCACCGCGCTCTCCATCATGGGCCTGATCCCCCAGCCGCCGGGCAGGATCGCGGGCGGTGAGGTCCGCTTCGACGGCGAGGATCTTCTCAAGCTCCCGCCGCGGCGCATGCGCGACCTGCGCGGCGACAAGCTCTCGATGATCTTCCAGGAGCCGATGACCTCGCTCAACCCCGCCTTCCCAGTGGGCGAGCAGATCAGCGAAGCAATTCTCAGGCACAAGAAGGTAAACAGGATTGAGGCGCAAAATCAGGCGCTCGAGATGCTGCAAAAGGTGCGCATCCCCTCGCCCGAGCGCCGCGCGCGCGACTATCCGCACCAGCTTTCCGGCGGCATGCGCCAGCGCGTGATGATCGCGATGGCGCTTGCCTGCAATCCGCAACTGCTCATCGCCGACGAGCCCACCACCGCGCTCGACGTGACCATTCAGGCGCAGATCCTCGAGCTCATGCGCCTGCTGCGCGCCGAGCTCGGCACCGCCATCATCCTCATCACGCACGACCTCGGGGTAATCGCGGAGCTCGCCGACGACGTGATCGTGATGTATGCCGGCCAAGTGATCGAGCGCTGCGCCGCCGCGCGGCTGTTCTCCGAGCCGCAGCACCCCTACACCGTCGGCCTGCTCGGCTCGATCCCGCGCCTGCACCTCGAGCAATCGCGGCTTAGCGCGATCGAGGGCATCGTGCCCGACGCCGCCGCATTCCCGCGGGGCTGCCGCTTTCATCCCCGCTGTCCCTTCGCGGTCGACCAATGCCGGTCGGAAATTCCGGTGTTGAAAGAAGTAAAAACAAATCACTACGCCGCATGCTGGCGAGCCCCGCTGTGAGCCAGCCTCTCGTCCGTGCGCGGCGGCTGGTGAAGCATTTCAAAAAGGTCCAGGCAGTTGACGACGTAAGCTTCGATGTCCATGCCGGCGAAACGCTCGCGCTCGTCGGGGAATCGGGCTGCGGCAAGTCCACCACGGGCAAGCTTCTGCTGCGGCTGATCGAGCCAACCTCGGGCGCGGTCTTCTTCCAGCAGCAGAACATCTTCGAGCTGCGCGAGCGGGATATGCGCTCCCTGCGGCGCGAGATGCAGATTATCTTCCAGGACCCGTATGGCTCGCTCAACCCGCGCATGACCGTGGGCGACATGCTGGAAGAGCCGTTGCGTTTGCATGGGTTGCACAAAGGAAAGGAGAGACAGCGAGTCCTAGAGCTGCTCGGGCTCGTCGGACTGGCACCCGACCATGCGTCGCGCTATCCGCACGAGTTCTCCGGCGGACAGCGCCAGCGGATCGGGATCGCGCGCGCGCTCGCGGTCGAGCCGAAGCTCATCGTTTGCGATGAGCCGGTATCGGCGCTCGACGTGTCGATCCAGGCGCAGGTCATCAATCTGCTGCAGGACCTGCAGCGCCGGTTCGGGCTGGCCTACGTCTTCATTGCCCACGACCTCGCGGTGGTCAAGCACATTGCCACACGCGTGGCCGTGATGTACCTCGGCAAGATCGTCGAGATCGCTGAGAAACGCGCGCTTTTCGCGGCGCCGCGCCATCCGTACACCCGGGCGCTCCTGTCCGCGATTCCCGTGCCGGACCCTTCCCTGGGCAGAAAAAGGATGATCCTCGAAGGCGACGTGCCGAGCCCCTATGACCCGCCGTCCGGCTGCCGCTTCCGCACGCGCTGCCCCTGGGCGCGCGAGCGTTGCGCCGCGCAAGAGCCCGCGCTCGGCTCGGGCGTCGCGTGCCATTTCTGGAAGGAGCTCGAGCCCTTCACCGCGGCCTCGCAATTGAGCGCGGTCAATGAGAGACTGTCGCGCCTTCAGGCAGCGTTCCAATCAGGAGGTCCAACATGAAATGGATTTTGGCTCTGGGGCTTGCCTTGCTGGCCCCGCTTGTCAATTCTCAAACCCTGAGGATCGGTCTCGCCGAAGACCCCGACATCCTCGATCCCACGATGGCGCGCACGTTCGTCGGGCGCATCGTGTTCGCCGGCTTGTGCGACAAGCTCTTCGACCTCGATGAGAAGCTGAACATCGTGCCGCAGCTCGCCACCTCCTATAAATGGTCGGCCGACAACAAGTCGCTCGAGATCAAGCTGCGCGAAGGGGTCACGTTCCACGACGGGGAGAAGCTCGACGCCGCCGCGGTCAAGTACAACCTCGAGCGCCACAAGAACATGAAGGGGTCGAGCCGCCGCGGCGAGCTCGCCGTAGTGTCAAGCGTGGACGCGGTCGACGCCTCGAGCGTGCGCATCAATCTCGCCGCGCCGTTCGCGCCGCTGCTCGCGGTCCTCACCGACCGCGCCGGCATGATGGTGTCGCCCAAGGCGGCCGAGGCGGCGGGCGACAAGCTCGGCGCCAAGCCCGTCTGCTCGGGGCCGTTCCGCTTCGTCGAGCGCATCGCGCAGGACCGCATCGTGCTCGAGCGCTTCCCGAACTACTGGAACAAGGGCGAGATCCACTTCGACCGCATCGTCTACCAGCCGATCGTCGACGCGACCGTGCGGCTTGCCAACCTGCGCTCGGGCCAGCTCGACTTCATCGAGCGCGTGGCGCCCGCGGACATCCCCCAGCTTCGCAACGACAGCCGCTTCCGCATAGCTAAGATCGTTGAGATCGGCTACCAGGGGATCACCATCAACGTGGGCAAGAGCGACATCGCGCAGAAGAACCCGCTCGGCAAGGATCCGCGCGTGCGCGAGGCGCTCGAGCTCTCGCTCGACCGCGATGCGATCGTCAAGGTCGCCATGGAGGGCGAGGCGCAGCCCGGCAACCAGTGGGTCGCGCCCACCAACCGCTTCTACGGCAAGAGCGCGCCGATCCCGAAGCGAAACGTGGAGCGCGCGAAGCAACTCCTCAAGGAAGCCGGGGTGCAGAACCCGAGCTTCACGTTGATGACCCCGACCACCTCGGACGCGCAGCGCATCGCGCAGATCGTGCAGGCGATGGCCAAGGAAGCGGGCTTCGACGTCAAGATCCACTCCACCGAGTTCGCCACATCGCTCAACCTCGCCGACAAGGGACAGTTCGAGGCTTACGTGCTCGCGTGGAGCGGGCGCGCCGATCCCGACGGCAACCTGCACACCATGCTCGCCTGCAAGGGGCCGACCAACTACGCCGGCTACTGCAAGGAGGACGTCGAGAAGCTGATCGACGAGTCGCGCACCTCGCTCGATGCGACGCGGCGCGCGGCGGCCTACGACAAGATCGCTCAAGCTGTGCAGAAGGACCGGCCGATCATCTACCTCTACCACCGTAACTGGCTGTGGGCACACACCGCGAAGCTCAGCGGGCTGCGCACGGTGCCCGACGGCATGGTGCGGGTGCAGGGCTTGAAGATGAATTGAGATGGGGAAGTTCCTGCTGCAGCGCCTGGCGACGATCGTGCCGACGCTGTTCTTCGTCTCGGTCCTGATCTTCGGGCTGCAGCAGCTCCTCCCCGGCGACCCGGCGATCGCGCTCGCGGGAGAAGAGCGCGACCCGGAAACGATCCGGTATCTAAGAGAGAAGTTCCATCTCGACGATCCACTGCCGGTGCGCTACTGGCACTGGGCATCGGGCGTGCTTCAGGGGGACCTCGGCGACTCGGTGCGCATCCAGAAGCCGGTGATGGACCTTATCCTGGAGAAGCTCCCCGTGACCATCCAGCTCGCCACCATGGCGATGCTGATCGCGCTCGCAATCGGCATCACCGCCGGCGTGATCTCCGCGGTTAAGAAGGACACCTGGCTCGACTACGCCGCCAACGTGTTCGCGCTGTGGGGCCTCTCCACGCCCAACTTCTGGCTCGGCATCCTGCTCATCCTACTTTTCGCGGTGCAGCTCGGCTGGCTACCCGCCTCGGGGTACGTGAGCCCGTTCGAGGACCTGAAAGCGAACTTATCGGCGATGATCATGCCGGCGTTCGTGCTGGGAAACGCAATCGCCGCGGTGCTGATGCGCCATACGCGCAGCGCCATGCTTCAGGTCTTAAGCAGTGACTATGTCCGTACTGCACGGGCAAAAGGGCTGGACGAACGGGTCGTGGTGCTAAAGCACGCACTGCGCAACGCGCTCATTCCGATCATCACGCTTGGCGCACTTGAGTTCGGCACGCTGCTTTCGGGTGCGGTGCTCACGGAGCAGGTGTTCACCATCCCTGGCTTCGGCAAGCTGATCGTCGATGCGGTGTTCAACCGCGACTATCTCGTCGTGCAGGGCGTGGTGCTTTTCACCGCCACGGTGTACATCACGCTCAACCTGCTCGCCGACGTCGCGTATTTCGTCGTCAATCCGCGCATGCGCCACTGATGGCGGCTGTTGTCTTCCAGGAAATAGAAACCACACCAGGTCGAAAAACCTGGAGACGCCTGTTGCGCCGAGGAGGCGCGATGTTTGGCCTCGCGGTGGTGGTGTTCTTCGTCCTCATCGCGATGCTCGCGCCCTGGCTCGCGCCGCACGACCCGCTCGGCACGAGCTGGAGCGCGGTGCGGGCGGCGCCGAGCGCGGCGCACTGGTTCGGCGCCGACGAGCTCGGACGCGACGTGCTCTCGCGCATCATTTGGGGCACGCGTGCCTCGATCCTCGCCGGCGTGGTGTCGGTCTCGATCTCGCTCGCGCTCGGCGTGCCGATCGGCATGGCCGCCGGCTACCTCGGGCGCTGGGTCGATGCGCTCATTTCGCGAATCACCGACGCCATGCTCGCCTGCCCTTTCCTCATCCTCGCCATCGCGCTCGCCGCGTTCCTCGGCCCGAGCCTCACCAACGCCATGATCGCAATCGGCATCTCGGCGACCCCGATCTTCATCCGCCTCACGCGCGCACAGGTGCTGGCGGCCAAGTCCGAGGACTACGTCGAAGCCGCGCGCGCGCTCGGCAACCCGCACCTGCGCATCGCGCTACGCCATATCTTCCCGAACATCGTCGCCCCGCTCATCGTCCAGGCCACCCTCGCTATCGCCGCTGCCGTGATAGCGGAAGCCAGCCTGTCATTTCTGGGATTGGGACAGCAGCCGCCCGCG
Source organism: Burkholderiales bacterium (assembly GCA_035251315.1). Lineage (GTDB taxonomy): Bacteria > Pseudomonadota > Gammaproteobacteria > Burkholderiales > SG8-39 > SCGC-AG-212-J23. The sequence continues at coordinate 5,046 of DATFEI010000268.1, forward strand.
CCGAGCTGGGGCAGCATGCTCAACACCGCGCGCAACTACGTCGACCAGGCGCCGTGGATGGCGATCTGGCCCGGTCTTTCGATCTTTCTACTGGTGTTGTCGTTCAACTTGCTCGGCGACGGCCTGCGCGACGCGCTCGATCCGAGGCACAAATAAGCTGCTCATTCGATGACGCTTGCGCGAGCCAAAGCGTTGGGGGCCTTGTGAGCGGTAGCGCACTCGCCGTCTTTAGATTGATCACGAGCTCGTACTTGCTCGGCTGCTCGATCGGAAGGTCGGCCGGGATCAGCACGACCTATGCAGAGCCTTCACCGTGTCCGGGTGCCATGGACACGCGGTGCAGGCAGAGAGCAACGCTCGCCGCGCTCAACACCGCAGCGACGCGCCGGCGGGCCGGGCGCTGTTAGCTGGCCGCTTGCCCATATGACGCCAAAGGACGTCGCGCAACATAAGCGTAGTAGTTGCTACTGCCGAAAAATACACCCTCATCGGAGTCCCTTCTTAGGGCGGCAGCCCAGGCATTCGCTTCATCTT
>DATFEI010000274.1:0-10694 GCA_035251315.1 Burkholderiales bacterium
GGCGGCGCCTGGCGCTCGACCGCGGCGATCATGGCGCGCGTGAGCTTGGGCGTGGAAAGCCGCGCCATCGCCGCAGCGTGCGCAGCGTCCACCGAGCGCATGAGCGCGCCAAGCCCCTTGCCGTCCTTCGCCGACACGAAATGCGTATCGGCAAAGCCCAGGAAGCCGAGCTTCCACGCGAGCTCCGACTTCATGCGTGCGCGCGCCTCCTTGTCGGCCGCATCCCACTTGTTTACCGCCAGTACCACCGCCCGGCCGCGTTCCAGCACGTAGCCCGCGACGTGCGCATCCTGCTCGGTGACCCCGGTGGAGGCATCGAGAAGCAGGATCGCCACATTCGCCGCCTCGATCGCCTGCAGCGCTTTCACGATGGAGAAGTATTCGACCGGGGCGCCGGTCTTGCCGCGCCGGCGCAGCCCGGCGGTGTCGATTAGCGTGTAGCGCCGGCCGCCGCGCTCGAACGGCACCTCGATCGGGTCGCGCGTGGTCCCGGGCTGGTCGAACGCGATCACGCGCTCCTCGCCGACCAGCGCGTTCACCAGCGTCGACTTGCCGACATTCGGGCGTCCGACGACGGCGATGCGCGGATGGCTCTTTCGTTCTTCTTCGGCTTCATCCCCCTCGGGGAATCTTTCCAACACCAGATCCATCAATTCACGCACGCCTTCGCCGTGGGCGGCGGAGATTGCGGCAGGCGGCCCCAGGCCGAGCTCGTGGAATTCCGCGACCGCGATGTCCGGCTGCATCCCCTCGGTCTTGTTCACCGCGAGAAACACCGGCCTCTTCAGCCGGCGCAGCTTTTGTGCGATCTCGCGGTCCGCGGGCGCAAGCCCACTGCGGCCATCGACGACGAAGACGATCGCATCGGCCTCGACCATGGCCTGCTCGGCCTGCCGCGCCATTTCCACGAAGATGCCGTCCTCGGCGCGCGGCTCCAAGCCGCCGGTGTCGATGGCGACAAACGCGCGCGCGCCCAGGCGCCCTTCGCCGTAGTGGCGGTCGCGCGTGACGCCCGGCACGTCGTGCACGATCGCGTCGCGCGAGCGGGTAAGGCGGTTAAAGAGCGTCGACTTGCCGACGTTCGGCCGGCCGACGATGGCAATGAACGGCGGACCGACCCCCGGCTTCACAGCGCGAGCGCAAAGACGCCGCCGTCTTCGGTCTGCACCAGCAGCCCCGCCCCGAGCGCGACCGGCGCGGCGCGCACCGCGCCGCCGCCGGTCTCGCGGCGCGCAACGAAGGCGCCGTCTTCGCGCGCGAGGAAATGAACGTATCCCTCGAAATCTCCCACCGCGACGCTTTCGCCGCCGGCGAGCGGAGTCGAGAGCTGGCGGTGCGCGAGCTTGTCCTGCTTCCACACCGACTGGCCGTTGCTGCGGTCGAGCGCGTGCACCGCGCCGAGCTCATCAGCGACGAACGCATAGCGCGCATCCAGGCTCACGCCGGAGAGCGAGGCCAGCTCCCGCCCCCAGAGCTGCCGGCCGCTCGCCGAATCGAAGCAGGCGATCCGGCTACGGTACGCGGCAGCGCACACCTCGCGCCCCTGCACCGCCGGGGCGCCCATCACGTCGGCGACGCGCTCGAGCTCGGTGGCGCCTTTCGGAGCCGCGACCGTGGCCTCCCAGCGTAGCGCCCCGGTTTCGAGCGTCAGCGCGGCAAGCTTGCCGCCGGGAAAGCCGGCGTACGCCAGGCCGTCCGCGATCGTGATGCCAGGCGGCGCGCGCAACAGCAGGCTCGAAACCGCCCGCTGGTAGACCCAGCGCCGCTTGCCGTCGTCGGCGCCAAATGCGAATACCCGATTGTCGACGCTGCGCACGAGCACCAGCCCGCCGCCCACCGCCGGGGGCGCGAGCACCTCGCTCGACACGCGCGAGCGCCAGCGCACCTTGCCGTCGCGCGCGTCGAGCGCGACGACCTCGCCCTCCTCGCTCGCCACGGCGACCGTGCCATCGTCGGCGCCGACGCCGCCCGAGAGGAGCAGATCGAGCCCGACGTACCAGCGCCGCTCGCCGCTCTTCTGGTCAAGCCGGGTCACCGTGCCGTCGCGCGCGGCCGCGTAGACCGCGTCGCCGGCGAGCGCGGGCTGGAAAGTGAAGCGCTGCGCAGCCCCGACGTTGGCCGACCAGAGCGTGCGCACGCGCTTGGCGTTGTCGAGCCGCGGCACCTCGGCCGGCTGCGGGCCGGAGGGGCTCGAGCAGGCGACAAGCGCCGCGGCAAGACCTGCGCAAACCACCCCGGACTTCACCGTCAGCTCCCGAGCGCCTCGAGCCGCATGCGTACGCTCTCGCGGAAAGCGCTTTGCTCCTTGACGGCTTTTTCGAGCGCGAGCTGGTAGGCGGCGCGCGCTTCGGCGCGCTGGTTCTTGGCGAGCAGAGCGTCGCCGCGCATTGCGGCGTACTGCGACTCGTAGGCAGCGCCGTGCTTGGCGTCGAGCAGCTTCAGAGCCTCGTCCGGCGCGTTCTCATCGAGCGCAATCGCGCCGAGCCGCAGGCGCGCGATGTCGCGGAACTCCTCCGATGGCGCGCGCTCGAGCACCCACTCGAGCTGCGCTTTGGCGGCCTTGAGATCGCTGCGGTCGAAATGGAATCGCGCCGCCACCAGGGCCCCCATCGAGGCGTACAGCGTGCGCGGGTAGCTCTCGATCAGCGTCCCGGCCGAGTCGCGCACCGCCTTGGCATCGCCCCCCTGCGCGGCCTTGGCGAGCGCGTCGAATACTGCGGCCGCCTGCGCCGCCTGGCTCGCACCGTACCAGCGCCAGCCCTGCCAGCCGGCGAATGCTACGGCGGCCGCAAGCACCACGGAAACGATCAGGTTGCCGTGCTGGCGCCACCAGGCTTTGAGCTCGGCAACCTGTTCCTGCTCTTCGAGATCGAGGGCCATCAGGTTCTCAACGTAGTTTGCACCGACGACACGATCTGGCTGAAGGCGACGTCGGTGGCTGATTTGGTGGAAAGATTCTTGAGCTGGACCACATCCTTGGCGAACTCATTGTCGCCCGCAATGATGGCGATGCGGAAGCCCTTGCGGTCGGCATAGGCGAGCTGATTGCCGAGTTTCGCGGGCTCGAGATACACCTCGGTGTTGACCCCGGCGGCTCGAAGCTGCGCCGCGATAGCGATGTACTTCTCCAGGTAGCGCGCGTCCATGGTCGTCACCAGCACCTCGGCAGGCGTGCGCGCCAGCGGGCGCAGCAGCCCGGCCTCTTTCAGCTTGGAGAAAAGGCGCGTGAGCCCGATCGAGATCCCGACCCCGGGTAGCCGCGTGTCGGTGAAGTAGCTAGCGAGGTCATCGTAGCGCCCCCCCGAGCAGATGCTGCCGAGCTCGGGATACGCGGCAAGCGTGGTCTCGTAGATCGTCCCGGTGTAGTAATCGAGGCCGCGCACGACGCCGAGGTCGACGGCGAAGACCGAATCCGGAACGCCGAACTGCCGGATCGCCTCGACGATCTGGCGCAGCTCCTGGAGTCCTTGCGCGCAGCCCTTCATTTCCTGCAGCAGCGAAAGCGCTTCGTCGGTGCCCCGGCGGCTCGAGATCAGGCCGAAGAGCTGCGCGGCGCCGGCGCGCGAGAGCCCGTCGCGCTCGAGGTCCTCCCGGATCTTGGCACCATCTTCCTTTTCGATCTTGTCGAGAGTGCGCAGCACCGAGGCGGCGCGCTCCTCCCCGACCTGGAACTCGTGCAGCAGCCCCTTCAGCAGCTTGCGGTTGTTGATGCGGATCGTGAACTCGCCGATCGCCATTTCCCTGAATACGCTATGGATCACGCTCGGGATCTCGGCCTCGGCGAGGTACGAAAGCTTTTCGCGGTTGATCACGTCGATGTCGCACTGGTAGAACTCGCGAAAGCGGCCCTTGCGCGCCTGCGGCGTCTCGCCGCGCCAGACTCGCTGGATCTGGTAGCGGCGAAACGGGAACGCGAGCTCGCGCTCGTGCATCGCCACGTAGCGCGCGAGCGGCACGGTGAGGTCGAAGCGCAGCGCGCCCTTGGTCGCGGCCTCGTCGTCGTCCGCCTCGGCAAGGCGCGTGAGCGCATAGATCTCCTTCTCGACGCCGCCTTTGGACGTCAGCACCTCGCGTCGCTCGGCCGATGGAGTCTCGATCGGCAGAAACCCGTAGAGCTCGAAGTTTCGCCGGATGAGGTCGAGCAGCCGGTTGAACTGCAGCTGGTCCTGGGGCAGGTACTCCTGGTCGAAGCCCCGCAGCAAGGAGGGTTTCACTTTCTGCACGTCAGGGCGCTTTGTATCTTTCTTTGACGTAGCCCTCGACGATGGCCTGGAACTCTTGGGCGATGCGCGGACCTTTCAGCGTAGCAGTCTTCCTGCCGTCGACGTAGACCGGAGCGACCGGCACTTCACCGGTGCCGGGCAGGCTGATGCCGATGTCGGCGTGCTTGGATTCACCCGGACCGTTGACCACGCAGCCCATCACGGCGACTCGCATCGCTTCCACTCCCGGGTATTGCGTCTTCCAGACCGGCATCTGCGCTCGCAGAAACTTTTCGATGTCTTGCGCAAGCTCCTGGAAAACCGCGCTCGTGGTTCGTCCGCAGCCCGGGCACGCGCTCACCATGGGCGAAAAAGAGCGCAGGCCCATCGTCTGCAGGATCTCCTGCGCCACCTGTACTTCGCGCGTGCGGTCCCCGCCCGGCTCGGGCGTAAGCGAGACGCGGATGGTGTCGCCGATGCCTTCCTGCAGCAGCACGGCAAGCGCGGCGGTCGAGGCGACGATGCCCTTCGAGCCCATGCCGGCCTCGGTCAGGCCGAGATGCAGCGCGTAATCGCAGCGCGCGGCGAGCGCGCGGTAGACCGCGATCAGGTCCTGGACCTGGCTCATCTTGCACGAGATGACGATGCGGTCCGCCGGCAGCCCCCAGGCTTGCGCCTGCTTCGCCGAGTCGAGCGCGGAGCGGATAACTGCTTCCTTCATCACCTCGCCGGCTTCCCGTGGATCTTTTCTTCTTGCGTTGTCGTCCATGAGCTGCGCCAGGAGCTCCTGGTCCAGGCTTCCCCAGTTGACGCCGACGCGCACCGGCTTGCCGTAGCGGATCGCGCACTCGATCAGCGTGGCGAATTGCTCGTCACGCTTCACCCCCTTGCCGACATTGCCCGGGTTGATGCGGTACTTGGCGAGCGCGCGCGCGCAGTCCGGATACTGCGTGAGAAGCTTATGGCCGTTGTAGTGGAAATCGCCGATCAGCGGCACCGCGCAGCCGGCCGAGTCGAGCCGTTCTCGGATCTCGGCGACGCGCGCCGCCGCCTCCGGCGTGTTCACCGTGACGCGCACCAGCTCGGAGCCGGCGCGGGCGAGCGCCTCGACCTGGCGCGCCGTGGCGGCCGCGTCCTCTGTGTCGGTGTTGGTCATGGACTGCACAACGATCGGCGCGCCGCCGCCGATGCGCACGTCGCCGACGGCAACCCGCCGGGAGAGTCGTCGTTGCATCCGTTTCAGGGAAGCTTGAGGCGCGCCACGTCGTGCCGCGTATGCGGCGAGAGGTCCACCGGCTTGTCGTCGTAGGTTACGCTGACTTGCGAGGCGTTCCCGATCACCAGGCTGTACGGTGGCCTGCCGCGCACCACGCGCTCGCTTCCTGCGGGGCTGAGCGAGGAGACGAGCATCCGGTCAGCGGAATCCTTGATCTCGATCCAGGCCTCGCCCTCGGTACGAACCACCAGGCGATGTCCCGCAAAGCGCGCGGCCGGCGCTGCGGCGAGGACAGGCTTCTCGGCGGGGATGATCTTTTCCTGCAAAACCGGTTGAACCGAGGCCGGCTGCTCGTCCTGCGCCGGTGCGGCGGCCGCCGCAGCCGCCGGGCGCACCGCCGGCTCCGGCGGCAAGGGCTGCGCGCTCGCCAAGAGCGTCACCCTCGTCGCCGCTTCGGTGCGCTCGTCATGCCACTGGTAGGCGACTCCGCCCACGAGGAGAAGCACGCCGAAAGACGCGGCGAAGTAGATCCGCGTCGAGCGCCGCGCGGTGTCGGAAAATGGCACGGGCTGATCGTAGCGCGCAGCCAGGCGGCTCGCGTCCGGGAGCTCGCAGCGGCCGGCGATGCGCTGCACGAGCGGCTCGGGATCGAGCTTCAAAAGCCGCGCGTAGCTGCGCACCATGCCGCGGGTGAAAGCTGCGCCGGGCAGCGCGTCGAACTGCTCCTGCTCGAGCGCGTCGAGCTGGCGCGGCGAGAACTTGAGCTGCTGGGCGACATCCGCGACGGCCAGCCCGCGCGCCTCGCGCGCGGCCGCCAGCTCCTGCCCCACCCCGGTGATTTCAGTCATACAGGCCCCGCTGCAGCGCTTGATATTCCGGCGAGGCCGGATAGCGCCGGCGCAACTGGTTGGCGTAGGCCTGTTCCTGCAGGCGCTCGCCCAGGCGGCGCTCGATGCGCACCGCGAGCCAGAGCGATTCGGCGCTCGGCGCCACGAGCTTGTTGTGGCGCGTGACGAGCTTGCGCGCCTCGCCGATGTTGCCCTGCTTGTACCGGATCTGGCCGAGCTGCAGCAGCGACGAAGGCTCGTCGGGCTCGAGCTTGAGGGCGCGCTCGAAGTACGCCTCGGCGTCTTTCACCTGGTTCATCTTCAGCGTGCACATCCCCGCCGCCGCATAGGAGCGCCACGGCGCGGGGTACAGCGGGTTGCGCACGGCGTGCAGGAAATGCTTGATCGACGCCTCCTCGCGGCCCGTCTGGCACAGAAACCAGCCATAGTTGTGGTTGATATCAGGATCGTTCGGCGCAAGACGCAGGGCGCGCTCGAAGCTCTCCCCCGCCCGCGCGGACTCGTTGAGCCGCATATACACGACCCCGTACATGCCGTGCGCCGGGCCATAATTGGAGTCGGCCGCCGTAGCCGCGCGCAGCTCGTCCAGCGCCACCGCCATGTTGCCGTTGGAGTAATAAAGAGAAGCGAGCTCGGTATGCAGACGCGCGCGGTTGCGCCGCTCGCCCGCCTCGCCCGGCAGGGTGCCGGTATCGTGCACAGGATCGGGGGTCTGCGCAGCGCAGCCGGCGAGCATCGCGAGCGCGATGGCTGTGCGGCCGTTCATACCCGGGCCTCCTTCAGCACGAGCTTGCGGCGCGTGCGGTCGGCCACGTTTCCTGCGAGCTGTCCGCACGCGGCGGCGATGTCGTCGCCGCGGGTCTTGCGCGTCGTCACGGTAAGCCCGGCGCGCTGCAGTACCTCGCTGAAGCGCCGGACGCGTTCGGGCGAGGAGCGCTTGAAGCCGGAATTGGGAAACGGATTAAACGGGATAAGGTTGAATTTGCAGCGTACCCTGGCCGCAAGCGCGACCAGCTCGCGCGCCTGGTCGTCCGCGTCGTTCACGCCTTCGAGCATTACGTACTCGAAGGTTATGAAATCGCGCGGCGCCTTCTCAAGATAGCGGTTGCACGCGGCGATCAGCTCGGCGAGCGGGTACTTGCGGTTCACCGGCACCAGCCGGTCGCGCAGAGCGTCGTTCGGAGCGTGCAGAGACACGGCAAGCGCCACCGGGCATTCGTCGCGAAGGCGGTCCATGTAGGGAACCACACCGGCCGTGGACACGGTGACCCGTCGGCGGGAAAGTCCGTAGGCGTTGTCCTCCAGCATAAGGCGCAGCGCCGGGAGGACGTTGTCGAGGTTGAGTAGCGGCTCGCCCATGCCCATCATTACGACGTTCGTAACGGGTCTCTCCCCTTCCAGCAGCCGGTTGGCGAGCCACAGCTGGCCGATGATCTCCGCCGTCGTCAGGTTGCGATTGAATCCCTGCTTGCCGGTCGAGCAGAAGGCACAGTCGAGCACGCAGCCCGCCTGGCTCGAAACGCAAAGGGTGCCGCGCCCCGTCTCGGGAATGAATACCGCCTCGACCGCGTTGGCGCCGTCCACCTTGAGCAGCCATTTGCGCGTGCCGTCCGCGGCCACCGTATCGCCGACGATGAGCGGAGGCTCGACGCGCGCGCCGGCTGCCAGCTTCTCGCGCAGCTCGCGCGCGAGGTCGGTCATGCGGTCGAAGTCGGCTTCGCCGCGCTGGTGCACCCAGCGCAGAACCTGGCGCGCCCGGAATGGTTTTTCATTCTGAAGAAACCGTTCCAGGCGAGCAGCGTCCAGACCGAGGAGATTCTGCTTCACCGCGAGTAAACCTCGGAAAGCGGGAAGAAGTACGCGATTTCGTTGCGCGCGGTTTCCGGCGCGTCCGAGCCGTGCACCGCGTTCGCATCGATGGACGCGGCGAAATCGGCGCGAATTGTCCCTTTGGTCGCCTTCCGCGGATCGGTGGCTCCCATCAGCTCGCGATTGCGCGCTATGGCGTTCTCGCCTTCGAGCACCTGTACCAGTACCGGGCCCGAAGTCATGAACTCCACCAGCGCGGCGAAGAACGGCCGTCCGCGGTGCACGGCGTAGAAACCCTCCGCCTCGGCGCGCGAAAGATGCGTCATGCGTGCCGCCACGATGCGCAAGCCCGCGGCCTCGAAGCGCGCGAGGATCTGCCCGATCACGTTCTTTTTCACCGCGTCCGGCTTGATGATCGAGAGCGTTTGCTCCACCGCCATTGACTGCATTCTCCTTGGCAAATCAAGAAATTAACCGGTCATTTTACGCGATTCCCGTAATTCCGATGCTGCGCGTCACTTGGAGATCCATTCCGGCACGACGCCGGGCTGCCCTGCCGACGCCTGAAAGCGCGCATCGATCCCCAGGCCAGGTACCCAGACCAGATCTTCGCCGCGGAAGAGCAGCGGCAGGCGGTCGCGCTGCCATGGCGGCACGCCCGCTTCCTGGAAAAGGTTCTTCAGCGTGCGCCGCGGCCGCCGCGGGTCGGGCTGGAGGCGCTCGCCACCGGCGCGCAGCCGCACGCGCAGCGGCTTGGCACCTGCCGCGATGCCCTTGCCGCGCGCGCGCCGGAAGCGCAGCTCGCCGCCGAGCTCGGGGATCGCGAGCCTGCTCTCGCCTTGCCATGCAACCGACGTGAACGTGCCGGCGCGCCGGTCTTCGATAATTTGGCCCCGGTAAACCCGCAGGCGCGCGCCGTCATGCTCGATCAGCGTCCGGCTGCCGCCGGAGGTGAGCTGCTTCAGCATCTCGACGAGCTTCGCTTCGCTCGGAGCGCGCAGCCCCCTTGCACGGAGAAATTCCCGCAGCAGCTCGTGCGCCCGGGCATCGCTGCGCGCGAACTGCCGCGCCGCCCGCGCGAGGCTCTGCCGCCATTGGGGAAATCTCTGCTCGAGCAGAGGACCGACCCGCCGCCGGACAAAGTTGCGCGTGAGCGACTCGTCTGCGTTGCTCTCGTCCTCGATCCATCTGAGCCGTTGGCGGCGCGCATACGCTTCGATCTCACTGCGTGTCGTGTCGAGCAACGGACGCAGTAGAGTCTTCTCACCGAATTTGGCTCTTGCAAGCATGCCGCGTGCACCTCGCAGCCCAGCGCCGCGAAGCAAGTTCATCAGCACCGTTTCGGCCTGGTCGTCGAGGTTGTGTGCGAGCGCCAATACCGGAGCCGGAATTTTTCTGAAAATTTCATAGCGAGCGGCGCGGGCCGCCGCCTCCATGCCTTCGCCTCGCTTCAATACCTTCACCTTGCGCACGGTGATGGGCACGCCAAGGCGCCTGCACAGGCGCCGGCAGAATGCCGCCCACGCGTCCGCATTCGAGCTCAGACCGTGATTGACGTGAATGGCTTCCAGCGAGAAGCGCTGCGCAGCGGCGCGTTCCTTCAGCATGTGAAGCAGCACTACGGAATCGACACCGCCCGACAGCCCGACGGCGATGCGCGCGCTACCGCTCCGTCGCTTCCTTGAACTTGCCATGGGCCATCAGGCGCTCCAGCCGGGTCTCGACGAGTTCTTTCGGCTTCTTGTCCTGTAGTTGCTTGAGCGCCTCGGCAAGCGCCTTCTTCAGCGCCTGCGCCGCCGCCTGCGGATCCCGGTGCGCGCCGCCGAGCGGCTCGGGAACGATCTTGTCCACGAGGCCGAGGGTCTTGAGGCGGCTCGCGGTGATGCCGAGTGCCTCGGCGGCGTCGGGTGCCATATCGGCGCTTCGCCAGAGAATCGAGGCGCAGCCTTCGGGCGAGATCACCGAGTAGGTGGCGTACTGCATCATCAGCATCACGTCGCCGACGGCGATGGCGAGCGCGCCGCCCGAGCCGCCCTCGCCGATGATGGACACGATGATGGGCGCGCGCAGGCGTGCCATCTCGAACAGGTTCCTGCCGATCGCCTCGGATTGGCCGCGCTCCTCTGCGTCAATCCCGGGATAGGCGCCCGGCGTGTCGACGAAACTGAACACCGGCAGGCCGAACTTCTCCGCGAGCTTCATGAGCCGCAGCGCCTTGCGGTAGCCCTCGGGCTTGGGCATGCCGAAGTTGCGCGCGATCTTCTCCTTGGTGTCGCGGCCCTTCTGGTGGCCGAGCACTACGCACGGCGCGCCGTTGAAGCGCGCGAGTCCGCCGACAATCGAGGCGTCGTCGGAAAAGCTGCGGTCGCCGTGCAGCTCCTCGAAATGCGTGAACAGTGCTTGGATGTAGTCGAGCGTGAACGGCCGCTGCGGGTGGCGCGCCACCTGCGCTACCTGCCACGGCGTCAGCTTGCCGTAGATGTCCTTGGTGAGCGACTGGCTGCGCTTGGTGAGGCGCTGGATCTCTTCCGAGATGTCGACGGCCGAATCGTCCTGCACGAAGCGCAGCTCTTCGATGCGCGTCTCGAGCTCCGCGATCGGCTGCTCGAATTCGAGGAA
>DATFEI010000281.1:0-20374 GCA_035251315.1 Burkholderiales bacterium
TCGAGCTCGACTCGAGCAAGTACGACATCATCGTGAGCCGCACGAGGCTCCTCGCCCGCTACAAGATCGGCAACAACGTCACGGGCTGGGCGGTCGGGCTCGCGGTGAGCTTCTAGCCCTCTTCTTTGTCGAGCGCAAGGCGACGGATGACGTCGCTGGAGAACCCACGGCCTTGAAGAAAGCGCGCGCGCCGCGCGCGCTCGTCCCAGGTCGCGGCCGGGGCGCGATATTTGCGCGCCAAGATCGCCTGCGCGCGCCCGAGTTCGCCTTCGGTAGAAATTCTCTGGATCAGATCGTCCTCGACGCCCTTTGCCTTCAAGTCCTGGCGGATCCTTGCCGCGCCGTATTTTCGCGCCAACCAGTGCGCGCGCACCTCAGCAAAGCGCTCGTTCGACAGCACTTTCTTATTTTCTAACTCCTGTACCACGCTTTCGAGAGCCTGTCGCGACTCGGCGTAGGGCGAGAGCTTGCGCGCGAGCTCGTCGCGCGAATGCTCCCGCCTGGCGAGCAGCCGCAGCGCGCGGGCCTTAAGCTCCGCCGCGTTTTCGGGTGGGCAGCTGCTCAACTTTCTTGCTCTCGGGCATTTCTAGTTCGGCCGCTACCGGCTTCGGTGCGGCGACGCCCGCCTTCTCGCGAATCCTGGTCTCGATCTGGCGCGCAAGCTGCGGGTTCTCCTTGAGGAAGTCCCGCGCGTTGTCCTTGCCCTGGCCGAGGCGGTCGGCGTTGTAGACGTACCAGGCGCCCGACTTCTCGAGCACCCCCAGGTTGACGCCGATCTCGAGCACCTCCCCTTCGCGCGAGATGCCGTCGCCGTACAAGATGTCGAACTCCGCCTGCTTGAAAGGCGGCGCGACCTTGTTCTTCACGATCTTGACGCGGGTCTCGGAGCCGATGACCTCGTCGCCCTTTTTGATCGAGCCGATGCGGCGGATGTCCATGCGCACCGAGGCATAGAACTTGAGCGCGTTGCCGCCGGTCGTGGTCTCGGGGTTGCCGAAGAGGACGCCGATCTTCATCCGGATCTGGTTAATAAAGATGACGAGCGTGTTGGTGCGCTTGATGTTGGCGGTGAGCTTGCGCAGCGCCTGGCTCATGAGGCGCGCCTGCAGGCCCATTTGCGGCTCGCCCATCTCGCCCTCGATCTCGGCCTTGGGCGTGAGCGCCGCCACCGAGTCGATGACGATGATGTCCACCGCGCCGGAGCGCACCAGCATGTCGGCGATCTCGAGCGCCTGCTCGCCCGTGTCCGGCTGCGAGATAAGGAGGTCCTCGGTCTTTACGCCGAGCTTGGCTGCGTAGGTGACGTCGAGCGCGTTCTCCGCGTCGATGAAGGCCGCGGTGCCGCCCGCCTTCTGGACTTCCGCAATGACCTGGAGCGTAAGCGTGGTCTTGCCCGAGGACTCCGGGCCGTAGATCTCCACGACCCGGCCGCGCGGCAAACCTCCGACGCCAAGCGCGAGATCGAGGCCAAGAGAGCCGGTGGAAACCACCTGCACATCTTTCGCCGCCTCGGCGTCCATCCGCATGATGGAGCCCTTGCCGTACTGCTTTTCGATCTGCGACAGCGCGGCGGCTAATGCCTTAGACTTGTTGTCATCCATTGCGGTACCTCTTTTTTTCTAGAATTGTCGGCATCTACGGCAGCGCATCTTGGTTAACGCCCTGGGCCAACACCGGATACTGTATAAACGCTCAGTATTGTGGGCCGGTTGACCGGACCCTGTCAATACGATCAAAAATCCTTAGGAGACAAAACGATGGCGAAAGTTGCATTCCTCGGTCTCGGCGTCATGGGCTATCCCATGGCCGGGCACCTGCTGAAGAAAGGCAGCCACGACCTGACCGTCTACAACCGCACCGCGGCCAAGGCCCAGCAGTGGGCGAAGGAGTACGGCGGCAAGCATGCCCCGACCCCCCGCGAGGCGGCCAAGGACTGCGACTTCGTAATGATGTGCGTCGGTAACGACGACGACGTGCGCTCGGTGGTCTACCGCGACAACGGCGTGTTTGCCGGAATGAAGAAAGGCGCAATCCTCGTCGATCACACCACCGCTTCAGCGACGGTTGCCCGGGAGATCTTCCAGAAGGCGAAAGACCAAGGGATCGGCTTCATCGATGCGCCGGTGTCTGGCGGCCAGGCAGGCGCGGTGAACGGCCAGCTCGGCATCATGTGCGGCGGCGAGCCCGCGACCTTCGACAAGGCGAAGCCGATCCTCGACACCTACGCCAAGATGTGTGCCCTCATCGGCGGGCCGGGGGCCGGCCAGCTCACCAAAATGGTCAACCAGATCTGCATCGTGGGCCTCGCGCAGGCGCTCGCCGAGGGGCTCGCCTTCGCCAAGCGCAACAACCTGGACCTGGAAAAGGTGATCTCAGTGATCTCCAAAGGCGCGGCGCAGTCCTGGCAGATGGAGAACCGCTGGAAGCCGATGAGTGAGCTCAAGGCCGAAGGCTTCGGCTTCGCCATCGAGTGGATGCGCAAGGACATCGGCATCTGCCTCGGCCAAGCGAAGCAGAGCAACGCCAGCCTGCCCGTGACGGCGCTGGTCGACCAGTTCTACTCTCGCCTCGAGGCGCGCGGCGGCAAGCGCTGGGACAGCAGCTCCTCGCTAATCCAGCTGCTTCTTAAAGACTAGCAGCCGGTTGTTCGCCGGCATCGGGTTGTCCTCTTCTAGGTAGAGCCCAGCGCGCTTTCCGAGCTCGACCAGGTCTTCGACGCTGCGCAGTCCGCTCTTGGGGTCGCGGGCGCGCAGCACGGCGTCAAAGCGGGCGTTGCTGTCGGAGGTGTACTTGCCGCCGTAGTTGAAGGGCCCGTAGAGACAGAAGACTTTCAAAGGCGGGATCTTTCCGATCCCCGCGAACATCCGTTCGACCTGCGGCCAGGACATGATGTGGCACGTGTTCGCTGAGAACACGGCGTCCACGTCGAGCTTCGGCCATTCCTTCTCCACGTCGAGCTCGATCGGCGGCGGCGCCGATACCCACTCGCGGATCCCGGGCAAGTTGCCCGCCACATCGCTTGCCAGCCAGACGAGGTGCGCGAGCTCGGGGGCGAAGTAGGCCGCGTGCTGGCCGGTACCCGAGCCGATTTCCAGCACGAAACGGGTGTTCGAAAAGACTCTCTTCAACACCTCGAGGATCGGGCCGCGGTTGCGCTCGCTCGCGTCGGAGAAGGGCAGGCGGAGCAGTTCCTGCTGGCCTAGACGCGCTGCTCCAACCGCACCGGAATTCGGCGGGGCCCGAAGGCCTTGCCGAATTCCTGGAAGCGGCCGGGAACCGGCGTGCCGCAGTGCGTGCAAGCGCCCAAGGCGTCGAGCGCATAGCCGCGGATGTCGTACCAGTCGCGGCGGATCACCGGCTTCTTGCACGAAGAGCAGTAAGTCGAGCCGCCGGACTCGTCGTGCACGTTGCCGGTGTAGACGTAGTTGAGGCCTGCGAGCTGAGCGAGCTCTCGCGCGCGCGTGAGCGTCGCCGCCGGCGTGCGCGGGATGTCAGTCATCTTCCAGTCGGGGTGGAAGGCCGTAAAGTGCAGCGGCACGTCGGGCCCGAGGTTGGCGCGGATCCACTCGCACTCGGCCTTCAACTCCTCGTCGGAGTCATTCTTCCCGGGAATCAGCAGCGTGGTGATCTCGGTCCAGACGTTGGTTTCCTTGACGAGGTACACGAGCGTGTCGAGCACCGGCTGCAACCGCCCGCCGCAGATCTTGAAATAAAAGTCGTCGGTGAACGCCTTCAAGTCCACGTTCGCCGCGTCCATCTTCTCGTAGAACTCGCGCCGCGGCTCGGCGTGGATGTAGCCCGCGGTGACCGCCACGGTCTTTACGCCCTGGTCGTGGCAGGCATCCGCGATGTCCATGGCGTACTCGGCGAAAATCACCGGGTCGTTGTACGTGAACGCTACCGACTTGCAGCCCAGGCGGATCGCCGCCGCGGCAATGGTCTGCGGGCTGGCGGCATCCTGCAGCCGATCCATCTCGCGCGACTTGGAGATGTCCCAGTTCTGGCAGAACTTGCACGCCAGGTTGCAGCCGGCGGTGCCGAACGAGAGGATCGAGCTACCCGGGTAGAAGTGGTTGAGCGGCTTTTTCTCCACCGGGTCGACGCAGAAGCCCGAAGAGCGGCCGTAGGTGGTGAGCACCATGCGGCCCTGCTCCATCTTGCGCACGAAGCAGAGCCCGCGCTGGCCCTCGTGAAGCTTGCAGTCTCTCGGGCACAAGTCGCACTGCACGCGCCCGTCGGGCAGGGTGTGCCACCAGCGGCCCGGATAAGACGTTTCTATTCTTTCCATTTTGCGACGCGGTAGCGCGAGATCTTGCAGCGCGTAAGTCTCGTGTCGACGGGCAGGCCGGCCTTTCTCAGCAAGTTGCTCAGGAAAACGCGCTTGTCGCCGATGTCTTCCCACACCTGCGGCAGGAAGGTGGCCCGTCTTCCGTCGGCTTCGACGATCAGGCCGTCTTCGCCGGCCTCGATCTGGTCGAGAAGGTTGGCTTCGTCGGCGAAGCGCACTGGCTTCGGCGTCGACAGTAGCGATACCTCGACGCGGCATTGGGACCACTCGGCGGCCGTCATTGCCGGGAAGCGCGGGTCGCGGAAGGCCGCTCCGAGCGCGTTTTGCACCACGTCCTCGGCGAGCGCGCGCGCCGCCTCCAGGCTGCCGATGCAGCCTCGCAGGTTATCTTCCTTCGTAAGCGTGACGAACGTGGCCCCGCTCTGGCTCAGCCACGATGCCGCCGTTGTCGGCTCGGGCTTGCCAAGCAGATTTGTCTCAATGCTACCCCGGGCAAGCGAAAGCAGCGTGCGGCCCGCCTCGTCGAGCGAGACCTCCCCGCCTTCGTAGAGCCCGAACGCGGAGTACCCGACGACCTTGTCCTTGCCGCCCGCGGTGTCCCCGGAGTTGCACGCGGCAAGCAGCTTCAGAGAAAGGTTCCTTTGTCTTGAAAAGAACAAAAGCCCATTGAGGGGCGTAGCGCCGCAGGCTTCTTCGTGATGGATGTCGGTCGCGAATGAGGCAATACGCCTGATCGTAAAGCCGTCGATGGCGCGCGCCTGCTCGTAGGAATGGTAGTGCGACATGTCGGTCGAGATCACGATCAGCGTTTCCGGCCCGCCCCACAGGCGCTCGATGACTTCCGCCACCTCGGCGACGCTCGCCATGCCGACCGCGAAGGGCGCGAGCGCGAAGTCGCCGAGCATCTTCTGCAGAAAGGGAAGCTGGACCTCGAGCGAGTGCTCCATCGCGTGCGCGGCGTCGCTCACCACGACCTGCGGCAGGTCGCGCACCGAATCGAGGGCAGCGTCATCGACGCGGACCGTGCCGAGCGGCGTGGCAAAGCCGCCGGCGCTCGGCATGGCGAGCCCCCGCACCGCTACGCGGTGCGTCGGGCCAAGCAGCACGACCCGCTTCACGAAGCCGCGTGCCGGGACGAGCTCGTCATAGGCGCGCGCCGCGACCCCGCCGGAATAGATGTAACCGGCGTGCGGCACGACCAACGCCTTGGGATAACCAAGCCGCGGGGCGAACTCGCTCACGCCGCCGAGTAGATCATCCACCTCAGCCGCGAGAGCGCGCGCCTCCCGGGGATAGAACATCCCCGCTACGGCAGCCGGACGAACGGAACTCATGTCTCTATGTATGGCCGCGGTCAGCGGCCGTCAAGGCCCTTCAATACCCCCTCAAGAGCATGGATTACGGACTGCCGGCGCACGCTCTCCCGATCGCCGGAAAAGTGAATCGTCTCCGTCCGAATAGTCTGCCTGCTTGCCCACGCAAAACACACCATCCCGACCGGCTTTTCCGCGCTTCCGCCGCCTGGGCCGGCGACCCCGGTAACGGCAAGGGCGACCGTGGCCTTGCTGCGTGCGAGCGCGCCTTGCGCCATTTCGCGCGCGGTCTGCTCGCTGACCGCTCCGTGTCGCGCGAGCGTGTCGGCGCGCACGCCGAGCATCTCCTGCTTCGCATCGTTGGAGTAGGTGACAAAGCCGCGGTCGAACCAGTCCGAGGAACCAGCGATTGCCGTTACCGCCTGGGCCACCCAGCCCCCGGTACAGGACTCCGCGATTGCGAGGACCTGCCCGCTCGCCGCCAGGCGCTCGCCGAGGCGCTTGGCAAGGTCTTCCATCAGAAGAACGCTCTCTTCACCACGGCGAGCGCGAGCAAGGTGTACGCCGCAGCGACGATGTCGTCGAACATGACACCGAACCCGCCGCCATAGCGCCATTCGAGCTGACGGATGGGCGGCGGCTTCGCGATGTCGACGAAGCGGAACAGCACGAACGCCGCAGCCTGCCAGGCGAGCTCGCGCGGCACGACGGCAAGCACGAGAAGGAATGCCACCACCTCATCCCATACCATGCTGCCGTGGTCGGCGACGCCGAGGTGACGCCCGGTGATTTCGCAGGCCCAAAGGCCGGCAAAAAAGAGCACGATTACCACGAGAAAAAACACCCATGGATTGACGGCGGCCAGCGCCGAGCCGATCGCCCAGCCGAGCGCGCTGCCTGCGGTGCCGGGAGCGAAGGGCGAAAGCCCTGCGCCGAAGCCGAACGCGATCGCGTGCGCGGGATGCGAGAAGGCGAACCCGAGCGTCGGGCGCAATGCGATCACCGCTACCCGCCGAAGTGGTCGAAGCCGCCGCGGTGCGCGATCGGCTTGCCCTTGGCATCCAGGATGCTCAACCCGGAACCTGCCTCGATAGTGCCGATCCGCGTCAGCGCGAGCCCGAGCTCGACGGCGAGCGAGTCGAGCTCGGCGCGCCGCGCGGGAGGCGCGGTGAAAGCGAGCTCGTAGTCGTCGCCGCCTGAGAGCACGCAGTCGCGCTCGAGCTCCGGGGCTCCCAGCTTTTGAAAGACCGAAGGTCTTGGAATGCGGGCGTATTCGACAATCGCGGCGACCTGCGAGCGCTCGGCGATGTGGCCGAGGTCGCCCGCGAGGCCGTCGGAGATGTCAATGGCCGCATGGGCAAGCCCGCGCAGGCGCACGCCGAGCTCCACGCGCGGCTCGGGCATGTGAAGGCGTTTCGCCGCCTCGGCGATCTCCGGGTGCACCAGGCCGAGCGCCGCGCCGCCGAGCTCGCCGGAAACCCAGATGTCGTCGCCGGGACGCGCCGCCGCGCGCGTGAGTGCCAGCCCGGGCGGCACTTCGCCGATCGCAGCGACGCAGATTGAGAGCCGCTCGCTCCGCGTTGTATCGCCTCCGAGCAGGTCCACGCCGTAGCGCTCGGCGAGCGCAAAGAAGCCGGCGGAAAACGCTTCCAGCCACACCGCCTCGGCCGACGGTAGTGAGATCGCCAGAGTTGCCCACCGGGGCGTTGCGCCCGCCGCGGCGAGGTCGGACAGGTTGACCGCGAGCGCCTTATGGCCGAGCGCGCGCGGCTCGGCGTCGGGCAGGAAATGGCGCCCTTCGACAAGCATGTCGGTCGTGATCGCGAGGTCGAGACCGGGGTCGGGCCGCGCAAGCGCGCAATCGTCGCCGACCCCGAGCAGCGCACGCCTGGGCGGACGATCGAAGTACCGCTTGATAAGTTCGAACTCGTTCAGGCGATGTTGCGCGAGCGCGCCACTTCCTCCGGACGAAGCGCCTGGGCGATCTTCTCGAGCACCCCGTTGACGAAGCGATAGCCGTCCGTGCCGCCGAAGCTCTTGCCGAGCTCGACCGCCTCGTTAAGCACCACCTTGAAAGGCGTCCTCGGATGGTGCGCGAGCTCGTAGGCGCCGATATAGAGGATCGCGCGCTCCACCGGTGAGAGCCTGGCGAAGTCACGGTCGAGGTGCGGCGCGATCAACCGCTCGAGCTCGGCCGCGCGGTCGGCGACGCCGCGCACCAGGTCCTCGAGAAACTCGGTCTTTGCGTAGTCGTCGTTCGAGCGCGCCTCCTCGAGCGGGTCGCCGCCCGAAAGCTGCCAGGCGTAGAGCGCCTGCAGCGCCACCTCGCGCGCCTGCCGCCTAGCGTGCTTCATGGAGCTGGGACTTGAGCCGCGCCATCTCGACCGCGACGCGCACCGCCTCGGCGCCTTTCTCCAGACGCGCGGCCGCCTGGCGTTCGTCGTCGGTCGTGAGGATTCCGTTCGCCACCGGCACGCCGAATTCCAGCATCACGTCCATTACGCCGCGCGCCGACTCGTTCGCTACGACATCGAAGTGGTATGTATCGCCGCGGATCACGGCGCCGAGCGCCACCAGCGCGTCGTAGCGGCCGGACTGCGCCATCCACTGCAGCGCGAGCGGGATTTCGAGCGCCCCGGGTACGCTCACCACGGTGCATTGCGCGTTGAGCTTCTGCGCCTGGGCGCGCGCCCCCTCGACGAGCTTCGCGCAGATCTCTTCGTTGAACCGGCTGGCAACGACGCCCAGGCGCATCGTTTCACCGCCGGGGCATGTCGGCGTAGCTGGTGACTTCAAGGCCGAAGCCCGTCATGCTGGGCATCTTGCGCGGCGTGGCCATCAAGCGCATCTTGCCGACGCCCAGGTCGCGCAGGATCTGCGCGCCGATGCCGTACAGACGCAGATCAAGGCTGCGCGCCGCTTTCGGCGCCGGCGCCTCGTCCTGGTTGCAGTTCATGAGCACCATCACGCCGGCCTGCGCCTCCCGGATCTCTCTCAGCGCCTCGCCGACGCCCCAGGAATGCGTGCTTGGCCCCGCATCAAGCAGGTCGAGAATTGACAGCGGCTCATGGACTCGGACGAGGGTGTCCTTTTTGGGGTCTGGTTTGCCGGCCACCAGAGCGAGATGGAGGGAACCGACCGCGAGGTCACGGTACGACACCAAGTGAAACGCCCCCCAAGGAGTATCGATCTCGCGCTCGAAGTCTCGTTGCACCAGCGATTCATTCCTGCTTCGGTGCTCGATGAGATCGGCGATGGTGCCAATCTTCAGCTTGTGCTCGGCGGCGAACTGAACGAGGTCGGGCACGCGCGCCATCGTGCCGTCGTCACGCATGATCTCGCACAGTACCGCCGCGGGCGTAAGCCCGGCGAGCCGCGCCAGGTCGCAGCAGGCTTCCGTGTGCCCGGCGCGCACCAGCACGCCTCCGCGCTGCGCGATCAGCGGAAACACATGGCCCGGCTGGACGATGTCTTCCGGCTTCGCGTCCTTGCTGCACGCCACTTTGATCGTGAGGGCGCGGTCGTGCGCCGAGATCCCGGTGGCGATCCCCTCTGCCGCTTCGATCGAGACCGTGAAATTCGTGCCGTGGCGCGACCGGTTCTGCTCGACCATCGGGCGCAGGCCGAGGCGACTTGCGTGCTCCTCGGCGATCGGCATGCAAATGAGGCCCCGGCCATGCTTGGCGAGGAAGTTGACTTTCTCGGGGGTGACGAAGTCGGCCGCGAACACGAGGTCGCCCTCGTTCTCGCGATCCTCGTCGTCGACCAGGATGACGATCTCGCCGGCGCGGATCGCGGCGATGACCTCGCTGATGGGGCTGATGGCAGCCGATTCCCGGCGCATCAGCCCATTTTACTCCTGCGCTTTGCCTTCTCCCGCGCCGCCGCCTTCTTCTCCGCCCGTCCGCTCCCGGATGCGAGCCGACTTGCCCGAGCGCGAACGCAGGTAGTAGAGCTTGGCGCGCCGCACTTCCCCCTTGCGCTTGACCTCGATCGAGGCGATCAGGGGCGAATAGGTTTGGAAGGTGCGTTCCACGCCTTCGCCCGAGGACACCTTGCGCACGATAAACGAGGAGTTCAGGCCGCGATTGCGCTTCGCGATAACCATGCCCTCGAAGGCCTGCAAGCGCTTCCTCTCGCCTTCGACAACGTTTACGTTCACCACCACCGTATCGCCTGGCGAGAAGTCGGGCACTTCCTTCTTGAGGCGCTTGATTTCTTCGTGTTCGAGTGTCCGGATCAGATCCATGGTCAACCTCTCTTAGGGGGTGCGGAGGAGGCTATCCCCTGCTTCCCGTTTCCTGCTTGAACTCGTCCAATAATCCCTGCTCTTCCGCACTCAGCTGCCGGGCCGAGAGAAGGTCGGGCCTGCGCAGCCAGGTCCTGCCCAGCGCCTGCTTCAGCCGCCAGCGCCGGATCGCGCCGTGGTGCCCCGAAAGCAGCACCTGCGGCACGCGTAGCCCTGCGTGCACCTCCGGCCGCGTGTACTGCGGGCAGTCGAGCAGCCCGTCGGCGAAGGACTCTTCCAGCGCAGAAGCCTCGTCCCCCAGTGCGCCCGGCAGTTGGCGCACCACGGCGTCGATCAGCGCCATCGCCGCCACCTCTCCGCCGGAGAGCACGAAGTCGCCGATGGAGATCTCCTCGTCGACCCGGCGTTCGAGCAGCCGCTCGTCCACGCCTTCGTAGCGGCCGCAGAGCAGCGTCAGCGCTCGCTCGTCCTTCAGCTCCATGACCCTTCGGTGATCGAGCTTTCTTCCTTGCGGCGTCAGGTAGACCACCCTGCCGCCGTCCGCAGCCTTCACCGCGTCCAACGTCTTCTCCAACGGCTCGGCCAGCATTACCATGCCCGGCCCGCCACCGTACGGCCGGTCGTCGACCGTCCGATACCTGTCCGGTGCAAAGTGGCGCGGATTCCACGTCGTCAGCGAATACAAGCCCGCTTCCAGCGCCCGGCTCGTGATCCCGCTGCCCGTAATCGCGGCGAACATCTCCGGAAACAGCGTCACCACGTCGAAGCGGATCACCAGTCCGCTCCCCATGCCACATCGATTTGCCGTTTCTGCAAGTCGACGTTTTTCACGACTGTAGGGATCCACGGCAGCAACCGCACTCTGCCGTCCCCCGCCACCTCCATCACGTCCTGCGCGCCGTTGAACATCCAGCGCTTCACCTTCCCGAGCAGGACTCCCTGCTCGTTCACCACTTCCAAACCCACGAGATCCGTGAGGTAGTAGTGGCCTGCTTCAGGCGCTGGCATGGCCTCGCGCCGCACATACACCGTCGACCCCTTCAGCTTCCGGGCCGCCTCGGGACTCTCAACGCCTCTCAGCTTCGCGAGCAACGTCCCTGAGTGCTGCTTCACCTGCTCGACGGAAAACTCCATGCCGCCTATCCGCCACGCCGCGCACCGCGGCAGCGCCGCCTGCGCCTCCTCCACCCTTATCCATCCCCGCACGCCGTACGAGCCGGCGACGCGGCCCATCTCTACAAGCTTTTCAGGCGGGTTTCTTGCCAAACTGCTTCACGAGGCGCGCCGCCGTAGGCGAAAGTTGAGCGCCCTTGCCAGTCCAATGCTTCACGCGCTCCATGTTCACGCGCAGCGCCTCGCGGCCTTGCGGCGCTTTCGGGTCGTAGAACCCGAGCCGCTCGATGAACTTCTTGCCCGCCGCGCGCCGCGAGTCGGCCACCACGACATGGAAGAACGGCCGCTTGTTCGCGCCGCCGCGCTGCAGTCGAATCACCACCATCGGGAATACTCCGCAAACAGCGAAAAGGCGCGGATTATACGGGAGAAATCAGGGCTTTGGTAGGCGGACGGCGACGCCGACCGCAAGTAGATTCAGCCCGCCCGCAATGAGCACCGCCGCGCCGTAGCCCCCGGTCCGGTCATAGAGCCAGCCGGCGAGTAACGGCAGGCTGATAGCGGCGACGCACCAGGCGACATAGAGTCGGCCTGCCACACGGCCGAACGCGTTCTTGCCCCAGTAGCGTGCAATCGCCGCGGCAGTGAGCCCGGAAACGACGCCGTAGCCCATGCCGATCATCGCGAGCGCAGGTACGGCGACGCGCGGGCCCGGGAACAGGCTGAAGATTAACGCCCCGCACAGCGCGAAGAGTTGCGACCCCATTGCGACGCGCGGAATCGGGAAGCGGTCCACCAGCCAGCCGCCGGCAATGCGAGCCGCGCCGACGGCGCCAGCGATGGACGCCGTCGCGCCGACAGCGAGCGCCGTTGCGCCGCCGTACGCCTGTACGATGCCTGCAGCCTGGCTCAGGACCATGAGGCCCGCGGCGGCGGCGAGGAAGAAGACCGTGGCGAGCAGCAGGAAGACGCGCCACCTCTGCTCTTTCTGCGTTACTTTCTCGGCTGTTTCTTGGTGCATCGGAATCCTGGCGGCATGAAGCAGAAGCGCCGTGAGCGCGCAACCGGCGAACACCGCAACGCCCAGCCCGGCGAGAGTAGCGCGGATGCCGTAAGTCTCGATTGCCCAGCCGAAGAGCGGCGCGCCAAGCATCGCGCCCAGCGGATAAAGGCTGACTACGTAGCCGTTGGCCAAGCCGCTGCGCGCGCTCACGCTCTGGTTCACGCCCTGCTGGACAAGGATGAAACCGATGCCGGCCCCGATGCCGAACAGCACGCCGTAGCCAGCGACAAGCTCAATGAAGCTTCGCGCGGTCGCCGCGATGAAAAGACCCACGGCGCTACAGGCTCCACAGGACAACGCGATCAGCGGCGGCGGCAAGCGCCGGTAAATGCTCGGCGCAAGCACCATGCCGAGCGTGAGCGTAATAGTGGCGAGCGCGAATACGAAGCTCATCTGCGCACGCCCCACACCAATGAGCGCCTCCATCGGCTTCAGGAAAACGCTAAACGCGTAGAGCGTGCCGAACGGCAGGTTGAGCGCCGTCGCAGCGGCGATCGCGGCGGCGGCACGCGGCGCCGGCACTAGCGCATGCCGGGCAGCATGCCCTTCATCCCGCGCATCATCCGCTGCAGGTTCCCGCCCTTCATCATCTTCATCATCTTCTGCATCTGCTCGAACTGATTGAGCAGCTGGTTCACCGCCTGCACCGGCACGCCGGCGCCGGCGGCGATGCGGCGTTTGCGCGAGGCCTTGATGATCTCGGGCTTGCGACGCTCGGCAGGGGTCATCGAGTTGATGATGCCCTCGATGCGCCTGAACTGAGTCTCGTCCTGCAGCTTCGCCGGGTCGATCTGGCCGACGAGTTGGGCGGGGAGCTTGTCCATGAGCGAAGCGACTCCGCCCATTTTCTTCATCTGCACGATCTGCTGCTTGAAGTCCTCGAGGTCGAACCCCTTGCCCTTCTTGACCTTCTCGGCGACACGCTGGGCCTCGGCGAGGTCGATCTTGGCGTGCGCCTCCTCGACGAGCGACAGGATGTCGCCCATGCCGAGAATGCGCGCGGCCATGCGCTCCGGATGGAACGCTTCCAGCCCGTCGAGCTTCTCGCCCACGCCGGCGAACTTGATCGGCTTGCCGGTTATGTGTCGCACCGAGAGCGCCGCGCCGCCGCGCGCATCGCCGTCAAGCTTGGTGAGGACTACTCCGGTAAGCGGCAGCCGCTCGTTAAACGCGCGCGCGACGTTGACGGCGTCCTGTCCCTGCATCGCATCGACGACGAAGAGCGTCTCGACGGGCTTCAGCGCTGCATGCAGCTCGGCGATCTCGCGCATCATCTCCTCGTCGATCGCGAGGCGCCCCGCCGTGTCGACGATAAGCACGTCCAAATAATGCGTGCGCGCGTAATCCACGGCGCGACGAGCAATGTCGGCAGGTTTTTCACCGACCACGGAAGGCACAAACTGCGCATTTGCCTGCGAAGCAACAGTCTTCAGCTGCTCGATGGCGGCGGGACGATAGACGTCGCAGGAGACGAGCGCCACTTTCTTCTTGTCCTTGATCAGAAGCCGAGCGAGCTTGCCGCAGGTTGTCGTCTTGCCCGAGCCTTGCAGCCCCGCCATGAGAAGGACGGCCGGCGGCTGCGTCGCGAGGTTCAAGCCGACGTTCGCCTCCCCCATGAGCTTGGCGAGCTCCCGATGCACGACGCCGACCAGCGCCTGGCCGGGCGTAAGGCTGCCGACGACCTCCTCACCGAGCGCGGCGCCGCGCACCGAGTCGATGAAGTGCTTCACGACCGGCAGCGCGACGTCGGCCTCGAGCAGCGCGACGCGAACTTCGCGCAGCGCCTCCTGGATATTCGATTCGGTGAGGCGCGCCTCTCCCCGAATGTGCTTCACGATGCGCGCGAGGCGCGAGGTCAGGGTATCAAGCACGGTTGTCGAAACTCGGGTGATAAACTGAAGCGGTGCCCGACATTGTAATTCACGGCATCGCCTCGGCCATGTACGTCGGGCTGGCCTGGCACTTCTGGAGAACACGCTGGCATAGAGTGCGGGCGCTCGCACCGGCCGCGGACGGCAAGCGTGGCCTGCGCGCCTGGGAGCGCGCCGCCATCCTGGTCCCGGCCGTGCTGCACGGCTGGCTGCTCTACGATGGCGTTTTCTCCCGCGAGCTCAGGTTCGGCTTCGCACAGGCGCTCTCGGTGATGATGCTGGTCGGCGTTGCGCTCTACTGGATCGAGAGCCTGTTCTACGAGCTCGAGGGTATGCAGCCCCTGGTGCTGGCACTCGCTGCGCTCGCCGTGCCACTCCCCGCGCTCTTCCCCGGCCTTGTGCTTACCGGCGCGCATGCGCAGGCGGCCGAGTTCAAGCTCCATCTCGCGCTTGCCATGCTCGCGTACGGCCTGTTCGTGATCGCGCTGCTGCACGCGACGCTGATGGCGGTGGCGGAGCGGCAGCTGCACCGCAAGGGTACGGCCGCTTTTCCGAACCTGCCTCCGCTTCTCACGCTCGAGAAGCTCCTCTTCCGTATGATCGCGGCGGCGTTCGTCTTCCTGACGCTGACGCTCGTCACCGGCATCGCGTTCTCCGAGACGCTGTTCGGTCGCGCGCTGACCTTCGACCACAAGACGGTGTTCGCGCTGCTGTCGTGGCTCACTTTCGGCCTGCTGCTTGCGGGGCGCTGGCGCTACGGCTGGCGCGGGCGTACCGCCCTGCGTTGGACGCTCACCGGCTTCGTCATGCTGCTCCTCGCCTACGTCGGCAGCCGCTTCGTGCTCGAAGTGCTGCTCGGACGCAGCTGAATGGAGTAACCCATGGAACTCCTCTTCCTCGCCAGCCTCATTCTCTTGAACGGCGCGCTCGCCATGTCGGAAGTGGCGCTGCTCACCGCGCGTAAGCCTCGCCTCGAAACAAGAGCCAAGCAGGGGGACAAGCTCGCGGCCTCGGCGCTCGCGTTGGCGCGCGACCCGACCCGCTTCCTGTCGACGATCCAGATCGGCATTACCTCGATCGGCATCCTGAACGGCATCGTGGGCGAAGCGTTCCTGTCCGCGCCGGTCTCGGCCTGGCTGCAGGCCACGCTGCCGATCACAGCGAAGACGGCCAACGTAGTTGCGACCGTCGGCATCGTGGTGACGATTACCTACGTGTCGATCGTTGTCGGCGAGCTCGTGCCCAAGCGCCTCGGGCAGCACAACGCGGAAGGCATAGCGCGCTTGGTGGCCTGGCCGATGCGCCTGCTGGCGAAGGTGTCGGCGCCGTTCGTGGCCCTGCTCTCGACATCGACCAATGCGATCCTCAATCCGTTGCTCGCGCTTGCGCGCATGCGCGGCGGCGAGTACGAAGGCGAAATGTCGCCGGAGGAAATCCGCACGATCCTGCTCGAGTATTCCAACGTGCTGCCGAAGAAACACGTCTCGATCCTGCTCAACCTGTTCGACCTCGGCGCGGTCACGGTGCAGGACATCATGGTGCCGCGCGCCAAGATCGAGTCGCTCAGCCTCGACGACGACATGGAGACGATCGTGCGCCAGATCGTCACCAGCCACCATGGCCGGCTGCCGGTGTTTCGAAGCGCCCTCGGCGATGTGGTCGGCGTGCTCCACCTGAAGAAGGTGCTGCCGGCGCTGCCGACCGGGACGCTCGACAAGCCGACGCTCGAATCGATGCTCAGCGAGCCTTACTTCGTTCCGGCGACCACCCCGGTGCTTGCGCAAATGCAGTACTTCCAGGAGAACCGCGAGCGCATCGCGCTCGTGGTCGACGAATACGGCGAACTCATGGGACTTCTCACGCTCGAGGACATCATCGAGGAGATCATCGGCAAGTTCACCACCTCGCTGCCGACGGCGGGGCAGGCGCTCGCCTGGGACCGCAGCGGCGCCGCCACGGCCGAGGGCGCAACCCCCGTCCGCGAGGTGAACCGCGCGCTCGGGCTCTCCCTTCCGACCGACGGACCCAAGACCCTCAACGGGCTGATCCTCGAATACCTGCAGGACATCCCCGAGGCGGACGTCTCGATCAAGATCGGGAGCGTGCCGATGGAGATTGTCCATGCGCAGGGCCGCACGATCAAAACGGTGCGCCTATTCCGACCCGTGAGGAATGTGGAAAATACCGAGCCCTCAGAGGCTTAGAAGAGGAACTTCACGCTTTACAAACGCTTCGCCCGCGGGCATCATCCGGGCGAAAGGAATAAGCAAGGGGGAAGGGAGCGCTCAGTATGGCAACAGCAGCAGCAGCCAGAGGGCCGAAGCAATTCACGTTCAGCTGGGAAG
This sequence comes from Burkholderiales bacterium, assembly GCA_035251315.1. GTDB lineage: Bacteria > Pseudomonadota > Gammaproteobacteria > Burkholderiales > SG8-39 > SCGC-AG-212-J23. The sequence continues at coordinate 16,243 of DATFEI010000281.1, forward strand.
GCAGAGACAAGGCCGGGAAGACGATTCGCGGCGAGCTGCGCGCAGTGAGCGAAGCGGCCGTGAACGCGACGTTGCGCCGTCAGGGCATCGTTGTGCGGAAGGTAAAGGCGGTCAAGACCCGCAGGGGCGGCAAGGTCACAGAGAAGGACATCGCGCTTTTCACGCGCCAACTCGCAACTATGATGAAGGCCGGCGTGCCGCTGCTGCAATCCTTCGACATCGTGAGCAAGGGCGCCTCGAACGCGGCGGTGGCGAAGCTGCTGACCGACATCAAGACCGACGTCGAGACCGGCTCCGCGCTCGCTTCGGCGTTCCGGAAGTTCCCGCTGCACTTCGACGCGCTCTTTTGCAACCTGGTCCAGGCCGGCGAGCAGGCGGGCATTCTCGAGACCCTGCTCGACCGCCTCGCGACCTACAAGGAAAAGATCCTCGCCATCAAGTCGAAGATCAAGAGCGCGATGTTCTATCCGATCGCGATCATCGCGGTGGCGTTCATCATCACCGCAGTGATCATGATTTTCGTGATCCCGGCGTTCAAGGAGGTGTTCACCAACTTCGGCGCCGATCTGCCCGCGCCGACGCTCATGGTCATCGGCATCTCGGACTGGTTCGTCGCCAACTGGTACGTCGTATTTCCGGTCCTCGGCGGCGCGATCTACGGCTTCCTGGAAGCCTGGAAGCGCTCGGTGGCGGTGCAGATCTTTATGGATCGGTTCACGCTCAGGCTTCCGGTTTTCGGTGACCTGGTGAGGAAATCGGCCATCGCGCGCTGGACGCGGACGCTGTCGACCATGTTCGCCGCCGGGGTGCCGCTGGTCGAGGCGCTCGACTCGGTCGGCGGCGCCGCGGGCAACTACATTTATGCCCAGGCCACCCGGCAGATCAAGCAGGAAGTGTCCACCGGCACGTCGCTGACGATGGCGATGCAGAACTCCAGCGTGTTTCCTAACATGGTGGTCCAGATGGTGTCGATCGGCGAGGAGACCGGATCGCTCGACGCCATGCTTGGCAAGGTCGCCGACTTCTACGAGCAAGAAGTCGACGACGCGGTCGAGGCGCTCTCGTCGCTGCTGGAACCGGCGATCATGGTCGTGCTCGGCGTCCTCGTCGGGGGCATGGTGATCGCGATGTACCTGCCGATCTTCAAGCTGGGGCAAGCTCTTTGAAATCATGACGGCGGCCGGCTGGGTGCTACAGCCGGCCTTCCTGCCGTGGGCGGCGCTGGTGCTCGGGCTATGCGTCGGCTCGTTTCTCAACGTCGTGATCCACCGGCTGCCGAAAATGCTCGAGCGCGGCTGGCGCGAGGAGTGCGCCGAGCTCGCCGGGCAGCCGCTGCCGCAGCAGCCGCCGTATAGCCTGATCGCGCCGCGCTCGGCGTGTCCGGCGTGCGGGCACCGCATCCGCGCCTGGGAAAACGTGCCGATCGCAAGCTGGCTCGTGCTGCGCGGCAGGTGCTCGGCGTGCCGGGCGCGCATCAGCGCCAAGTACCCGCTGGTCGAAGCCCTCGCCGGGATCGGTGCCGCATACGCTGCGTGGCGCTTCGGTGCGACCGCCAGCGCGCTCGGAGCCGCAATCTTCATCTGGTTCACTATCGCGCTCGCGTTCATCGACCAGGAAACGGGCCTTCTGCCCGACAGCCTGACCCTGCCCCTGTTGTGGCTGGGCTTGCTGCTGAACCTCACCCAGGCCTTTACGTCCATACAGGAGGCGGTCATCGGTGCCGCCGCCGGCTACCTGTCGCTATGGCTCGTGTTCCATGCTTACAGGCTCGCCACTGGCAAGGAAGGCATGGGTTACGGCGATTTCAAGATGAACGCGGCGGTGGGCGCATTCCTCGGATGGAAGCTGTTGCCGCTCGTGATCCTGCTTTCCTCGCTCGTCGGTCTCGCTTTCGGTGCGCTGCAGATGTTCGCCGCCCGGGGTCGCTGGGACGCGAGCTTCCGCTTCCATTTCGGCCCGTACCTCGCCATCGCCGGCATCGTGGCCATGTTCTGGGGCGAGCCGATCCTTCGCTGGTACCTGCAGCGCCTGTGACCTTCGTGGTGGGACTTACCGGTGGCATCGGCAGCGGAAAATCCGCCGCCGCGGCCGACTTTGCCGCGCTGGGGGCCACGGTTGTCGATACGGACGTCATTGCACATGAGCTCACCGCGAAGGGCGGCGCCGCCATAGCTGCCGTAGAGAAGCTCTTCGGCCCGGAGGCGGTGAGCGGCGAGGGCTCGATGAACCGCAGCAAGGTGCGCGAGCGCGTGTTCGCGGACCCGGCCGCGAAGCGAAAGCTCGAGGCGCTCCTGCACCCGATGATCCGCGAGGAATCCGCCCGGCGCATCGCGGCCGCCACCGGGCCTTACGTCGTGCATGTCGTGCCGCTGCTCATCGAATCGCCCGACTACCGCAAGCGCGTCGACCGGGTGTTGGTGGTCGACTGCCCCGAGGAAACGCAGGTCGCACGCGTGCGCACGCGCGCCGGGCTTTCCGAAGACGAGGTGCGCGCCATCATGCGCACCCAGGCGACGCGCGCTGAGCGTGCCGCGGCGGCCGACGACATGATCGACAACGGTGGCTCGCGTGAGGCGTTGCGCGAACAAGTCGACGCGCTGCATCAAAAATACCTACAATTCGCAAGCCGGTGATCACGTACGAATACCCGCTCAACGAGCGCATCCGCACGCTGCTGCGGCTGGAGGACCTGTTCGAGCGCTCGCGTCACTTCATCGCGCGCACGGAGCCACACGACCACCACGTCGCGCTGCTGACCCTGTTCGAGATCATGGAGGTCGCAAGCCGCGCCGACCTGAAGTCCGATCTTCTGCAGGAGCTCGAGCGCCAGAAGCAGGTGCTGCTCTCCTTCCGCAACAATCCCGACATCGCCGAGCAGGCGCTCGCCAGCGTTCTGCGCGACATCGAGCAGGCGTCGCAGGCGCTGTTCTCCATGACCGGCAAGATCGGTCAGTATCTGCGCGAGAACGACTGGCTGATGTCGATCAAGCAGCGCACCGGCATCCCCGGTGGCGCGTGCGAGTTCGACCTGCCGTCGTACCACTATTGGCTGCACCGGCCATCCGAGGAGCGCACCGGGCAGCTGGCGGCCTGGACCGGGCCACTCTATCCACTGCGCGACGGCTCGGCCATTGTCCTGCGAATTCTGCGCGAGTCGGGCAAGCCGCAGGCCTTGTCGGCGCCGCAGGGCATGTTCCAGCAAATGCTCGGCGGCAAGACGGCCCAGATGCTGCGGCTGCGTCTCAATCCCAAGATGCCCTGCGTCCCGGAGATCAGCGCCAACAAGTACGTCCTCAACATCCGCTTCGTCATCCAGGACGGCGCGAATCAGAGCCCCGAGTCCCGCGCGCGCACCGCGGACTGGGACGTCGGCTTCGAGCTCACGTTTTGCAATCTGTAAGAATCGTCCGCTGCCCGCGCTGCGGCACGCGCACCGAGTATTCGCGAGCAAACGAGTGGCGTCCGTTCTGCAGCGAGCGCCGCATGGTCGACCTCGGAAGATGGGCCGCCGAAGAGTACCGGCTTCCGGAGCAGGACGACCCTAGCGCCAAGCTCCCCGAATCATAGCTACGCCGTGCGCCCCCGCGCTCCAGGCGTCTTGCATCTCGGAGCGCGTCAATCCACCGATCGCGTAGACAGGAATACTCGCGCCGCGAGCAAGGTCGGCGAAGCGCGCCCATCCCAGCGCGGGCGGCTTGTCCTTCACCGGCCCGAGGACGGCGAAGTCGAGCTCGAGTTCCATTGCCTGCTCTAGCTCCGCTCGGCTGTGGCACGAGGCCGCCGCAAGCATCCCACGAGGTCTTTCCTTCAGTGAAGCCAGCTCAGAAGCCTTGAAATGAATGCCATCCGCGCCCGGGAAGGCCGACTTCACCATCACCTTGCAGCCGTGACGGTGAGCGAGCCCGATCACCTGAGAGGTGAACAGATCGCGCTCTTCGACGCCCAGGCCCGGCTCGCGCACTTGCACCAGCTTGAGCCCCTGCTCCAGCCTCTGTCCCAGCCGAGAAAGCATCGCCGCGATGCCGTAGTGCGCCGCGTCCGTTACGGCGTATTCAACCGGCAGCGCGAGCGAGGCCAGAACCGGCGCGTTGGCGGGCAGCATCGGAGCAGCCATGGGGGCGTCGGAAGCCTG
>DATFEI010000047.1:0-7397 GCA_035251315.1 Burkholderiales bacterium
ACCGGCTCGAGGCCCTTCAGCGCCTGGATGGCGGATGCGTCGTAGACCTGCGGTTTAGCCATGTATTTAGTGCAGTTTAGCGCTTTGTGTACTAGATATGGGAGTCAACACGATATGGGATTCAAACACGCTCTCAAGCCGCCTCCACAGCGTAGCGCTTGCGCACCTGGGCGGCCGTCGAGCGGCCCGGCGAATGCGCTGCCACCCCTTCGGCAACCGCTGCGCCGGCGAGCTCTCGATCGAGCGTGATCAGGTCGAAGCCCGAGCGCAGGGCGAGCTCCAGGTAGGAGGCGTCATAAACGGTGAGGCCGCGGCGCTCCGCCAGCGCGCTCAGCGAGCGGATATCCGGCAGCGCCTGGTCAGTGCGCAGGAAGAGCTGGGCGGCGTTGTCCAGGATCTCCAGCCGCTGGTCGCGGCCGAGGCGTTTCTTGCGCTCGGCGAAGAGCAGCGCGTTCGGGAACTCGAGGCGCCAGAGATACGGCACCCAGCATTCCTCGGTCTCCAGCAGCTCGAATGCAGTGTCGGTGAAGGCGGTGCGCTCGTCTTTCAAGAACCAGGCGAGGGTCACCGAGCAGTCGAACACCACCGCCATTAGTAACGTCGGCCGGCCTTGATCAGATCGGCGATCGTCGCGCCGGGCTTCGCACCCCGATCCCAGGCCGCCCGCTTCCTCTTGACCTCCTCGATGAACGCACGCCGCCTCGCCCGCTCCTCCGCGTCGATTGCGGCCGGGACGAGCTTCGCCACCGCCTTGCCACGGCGAGTAATCGTGACGGTTTCGCCCGCCTCGACCTTGTCGAGCAGCTCGGCGAGCTTGGTCTTTGCCTCGAAGGAGCCTACCGTGATCACTCTCAGGAGCCTTATCTTCCTTACAACTAGACAACCAGTTGGAAGGATAGGATACCCTATTTGTGAAGCTGCGCGAAGCGCTCGATGCTCGCCGCCACTGCGCCGGCAAGCGGCGCCTCGTCCCAAAGCTGGAGGAGCTCCTTCTGCACCCGCAGCGCTTCGGGGTCGCCCGCAAGCAGGCTTTTTGAAAGAAATTCCAATCGGGAATCGAGATCCGACGCCAGGTCTTCGATCAACCCCCATTCGAGCGCGCGCCGGGCGTCGATCGCCTCGCCGGTAAGAACCAGCCAGGCGGCGCGCCCGGAGCCCATGAGCCGCGGCAGGAGCGCGGCCTCGACCACCGAGGGGATCCCGAGCCTGACCTCGGGCATGGCGAACCTGGTGCCCTCGGCCGCGACGCGCAGGTCGCACGCGGCGGCGATCTCGAGCCCCGCGCCGATGACCGCGCCGTGAAGCCGCGCCACGACCGGCACCGGCAGCTCGCGGATTGCCTGGCATACCTCATGGATACGAGTGACAAACGCACCCGCTGTCTGCGCCGTCAGATTGCTGAGTTCCTCGCGGTCGGCGCCGCCGCAGAAGGTCCGGCCGCGACCGCCGAGGATCAGCGTTCTGAGGGACCGATCGCCCGCAAGTTCCCGCAACGCGCGCGCGAGCTCGTCGAGCGCGCGGCTCGTCAAAGCGTTTGCTTTTTCGGGCCGGTTGAGGAAGATTCTCGCGACCGGTCCTTCGCGTTCGACATCCACCATGCTTTCATCTTATGCCCGTGAAGCTTTGAAGAAGGCTTCCACCGCAACCCTGACCACGGTGCTCTTCAAGCGCGGGTTGCGCAACGTGTTCATCCAGGGGATTTTTTTGTTGAATAAGGACGCTCCGCGCATGGTGGGCGAGGCCTACACGCTGCGCTACATCCCGGCGCGCGAGGACGTCGATCAGCTCGGCGCATTCGAGGGTCGCGGCCACCCGCAGCGCGAGGCGATCGAGGCCTGCCCGAGCGGCCAGGTGCTGGTGATGGACGCGCGCCGCGACGCCTCGGCCGCGACCGGCGGCGACATCCTGATGACGCGGCTCATGGTACGCGGCGTGGCGGGCGTGGTGACCGATGGCGGGCTGCGCGATTCGCCGACGATCGAGAAGCTCGCCTGGCCGGCGTACTGCGGCGCGCGCTCGGCGCCGCTCAACCTCGTGCGCCACCACGCGGTCGAGAGCCAGGTGCCGATCGGCTGCGGCGGTGTCGCGGTTTACCCGGGCGACGTGGTGGTCGGCGACGCCGAGGGCGTGGTCGTGATCCCGGCCAAGATGGCCGAAGAGGTGGCGAAGGAAGCCGAAGCGCAGACCGAGTTCGAGGACTGGGTCGAGGCCAAGGTCAAGGAGGGGCGCTCGATCTTCGGCCTGTATCCGCCCAACGCGGAAACCAAGGCGGAATTCGAGGCCTACCGGAAAAAATCGGGGTCAGACCCCAAGCGCTGAGCGTGGGGTTGAGAATCGGGGTCAGACCCCGATCTGCGGTTAACTAGTCAGTTATCATACAAGTCGCCCCAACCAGGAGGAGATCCGTGAGAAAGCTCGTTGCCGTATTGCTGTTGGCCGCGCTCGCCCTGCCCTGCAGCTTGCCCGTTTCGGCGCAGGAGACGCTCGTGCTGTACTGGTCGAAAGGGTTCTACCCGCAGGAAGACAAGGCGCTCGACGACGTCGTCGCCAAGTTCCAGAAGAAGACCGGCGTCAAGGTCGAGCTCTCGCGCTACGCGCCGCAGGAAATGATCCCCAAGACGGTGGCCGCGCTCGACGCCAATAGCCCGCCCGACGTGGTGTACGGCGACGTGTTCGACTTCCAGGTCGCCGGCAAGTGGGCGTTCGAAGGCCGCCTCGAGGACCTCTCCGACATCCTCAACCCGATGAAGGGCAAGTTCCTGCCGAACACGGTCGAGACCACCAACATGTGGAACGACAAGGCGAAGAAGCGCGCCCACTACGCGTTCCCGGTCAAGCGCCAGACGATGCACATCCAGTACTGGAAGGACATGCTGGCGGATGCGGGCTTCAAGGAGTCCGACATCCCGAAGGACTGGAAGGGATACTTCACCTTCTGGTGCGGCAAGGTGCAGGAAGGCTACCGCAAGAAGACCGGCAAGCGCGTGTACTCGATCGGCAGCCCGATGGGGGTCGACTCGAGCGACTCGTTCTACTCGTTCCTCACCTACATGGACGCGTACAACGTGAAGCTCGTGGACGACGAGGGCAAGCTGCGCGTCGACGACAAGCAGGTGCGCCAGGGCCTCGCGAACGCGCTGCGCGACTACACCGAGACCATCGGCAAGGGCTGCACGCCGCCCTCGGCGATCAACTGGAAGGACCCGGACAACAACGTCAACTTCCACAACAAGACGATCCTGATGACGCACAACGCGACCATCTCGATCGCCTCCAAGTGGCTCGACGACGCGAACAACGAGAAGCTGAAGCCCGAGGAGCGCGCGCAGGCGAAGAAAAACTACGACGAGCTCATCGCCACGGCCGGCTTCCCGAACAAGCCCGACGGCAAGCCGATGCAGTACCGCGCCGCGGTCAAGGTCGGCGTGATCTTCGAGAACGCCAAGAACAAGAAGCGCGCGAAGGAGTTCGTCGCCTTCCTGATGGAGGACGAGAACCTCACGCCGTACGTCGAGGGCGCGCTCGGCCGCTGGTACCCGGTGATGAAGTCGGCGGCGGCGCGCAAGTACTGGACCGAGGACCCGCACCGCAAGGTGGTGCACGAGCAGTTCTCGGCCGGCACCGTGACCTTCGAGTTCACCAAGAACTGGAAATTCACCATCCTCAACAACGAGAACGTCTGGGCCAAGGCCATGAACCGCGTCGTCACCGACAAGTGGCCGGTGGACAAGGCGGTCGACGAGATGGTGAAGCGCATCAAGGACGTCGCGGGCTAGTAATTCGGGGTCAGCGCCGGAATTCGGGGTCAGGGTCGAGATTCGTTTTTACGTACGTGAAAACTGAATCTCGACCCTGACCCCGAATTCCCAGGCATGTCGTCGATCGCCATCCCGCACCTTCCCGCCGCGCCGCCGCGGCGGGGGCTCAGCACGTGGCAGACGTGGGGCCTGATCCTGATCGCGCCCTACGTGCTGGTGTTCGTCGCGTTCGTGCTCTACCCGGTGAGCTACGGCCTGTGGCTCGCGCGGCACCCGGAGAGCTATGCGCGGCTCTTCGCCGATCCGATCTTCATCCGCACGGCGGTCAACACGGTCTTGTTTTTGGCAATAGCTGTGAACCTCAAGTTTCTTCTGGCCCTCTGGCTCTCGGGCTTCTTCGTGCACGAGCGCGCCTGGATCCGGTGGGTGTCGGTGCTGTTCCTCTTGCCATGGGCGGTGCCGTCGATTCCGACCATCTTCTCGATCCGCTTCATGTTCAACCCCGAGTGGGGAGTGATCAACTCGGTGATCTTCCGCCTCACCGCGATGGACGGCCCGAACTGGCTGAACGATCCGCGCATCGGGCTCGGCCTGGCGATGCTGACGCACATCTGGAAGTCGCTGCCCTTCTGGACGCTGATCCTGATCGCGGGGCGGCTCGCGATCCCGCGCGAGCTCTATGAGGCGGCGGCGGTGGACGGCGCCTCGGCCTGGCAGCGCTTCAAGTACGTGACCTGGCCCTCGCTGCGCACGCTGTATCTCACCTCGACGATCCTCTCGATGATCTGGACGCTCGGCGACTTCAACAGCGTCTATCTCCTCACCGGCGGCGGGCCGGCGGACCTCACGCACGTGCTGGCGACGCTCGGCATCCGCTATATCCGCCTCGATCAGGTCGACCTCGCGATGGCGACGATCGTGTGCGCCATGCCGCTCGTGCTGCCGCTCGTCTACTACATGATGAAGCACCTGTCCAAATGAGGCGATTCACGCGCGAAGCAGTCTTGTTTCTGGTTGCAATACCTGTGTTGCTGTGGACGCTGCTGCCGATCTATCACATCTTTCTCTTCTCGATCTCGTCGAAGGACTCGGCGTTCTCCGGCGCGCTGTGGCCCGACAAGCCGACGCTCAGGAACTTCGGCACGATCTTCCGTGAGGAGCACTTCTACCTGCACCACTTCTGGGTGCAGATCTGGAACTCGCTCTGGATCGCGGTCGCCGTGGGCGTGATCACGCTCGCGGTCGCCACCTGCGCGGCGTTCGCGATCAGCCGCCTCAAGGTGCGCGGCGGGCGCGCGGTGATGAACCTCGCGCTCTTCACCTATTTCATCCCGGCCGCGTTCCTCGCCATCCCGATGTACAAGGCGATGGGGATCTACGGGCTTCTCAGCAATCGCTGGTCGCTCGTCCTCGCCATGGTCACGCTCGCCGCGCCGTACGCGATCTGGGTGCTCAAGCAGGCTTCCGACAAGCTGCCCTACGAGCTTGACGAGGCGGCGCGGATCGACGGCGCCACGCCGCTTCAGCTCTTCCGGCTCGTCTACCTGCCGCTCATGACGCCGTCGCTCGTCGCGATCGGCACCTACGCGCTCCTCCTCGCCTGGAACGAGTACCTCTACGCGTACCTCCTCCTCTCCCACGAGCAGACGATCACGCTCGCGGTCGCGCTCGGCCACTTCATCGCGGCGGATGACTCGCCCTGGGAGCTCCTGATGGCGACGGGGCTCGTGTACGCGCTGCCGCCGGCTGCGATCTACTACGCCTTCCGGCGCTACATGGTGTCGGGGCTCACCACCGGAGCGGTGAAGGCCTGATGGCTTCGGTTTCCTTTTCCGAGATCCGAAAAGATTTCGGCAAGACCAAAGTGCTGCACGGCATCTCTCTCGACATCGGCGACGGCGAGTTCATGGTGCTGGTGGGGCCATCGGGCTGCGGCAAGTCCACGCTTCTGCGCATGCTCGCGGGCCTCGAGGACATCACCGCGGGCACCATCGCCATCGACGGCCGCGTGGTGAACGATCTGGACTCCAAGGACCGCGACATCGCGATGGTGTTCCAGAGCTATGCGCTCTACCCGCACATGACCGTGCGGGAAAACATGGGTTTTTCCCTGAGGCTTCGAAAAGAGAGCGTCCGCAGGATTGCCGAAGGGGTCGATCGCGCAGCGAAGATCCTGAATCTCGAGCCCTTCCTCGGGCGCTACCCGCGCGAGCTCTCGGGCGGCCAGCGCCAGCGCGTGGCGATGGGACGCGCGATCGTGCGCGACCCGAAGGTCTTTCTCTTCGACGAGCCGCTCTCGAACCTCGACGCGAAGCTGCGGGTGGCGATGCGCTCCGAGATCAAGGCGCTGCACCAGCGGCTGAAGACCACCACGGTCTACGTTACGCACGACCAGGTCGAGGCGATGACCATGGCCGACCGCATCGCGGTGATGAACGAGGGGCGCATCGAGCAGCTCGGCGATCCGCTCGAGCTCTACGACCGGCCGGCGAATCTCTTCGTCGCCCAGTTCATCGGCTCGCCGGCGATGAACGTCTTCGACGGAACCTATCGAAACGGCGCCGTCGAGGCGTTGGGAGCGCGCTGGCCATGCAACGTGAAAGCCCAGGACGGGCAAAGCGTCAAATACGGCATACGGCCAGAGCATCTGTCTTTCGCAAGCCAGGGGATCGCCGCCGAGATTGAAGTGGTCGAGCCGATGGGCGCGGAGACCGAGGTCCTGGTGAGGATCGGCGGGCAGAGCTTCACCGTAATGACTCACGGCCGCGCAAGCTTCGGGCCCGGAGAGCGCGTGCTGGTTTCGCCGCAGGCGGGGAATGCGCACGTCTTCGACGCCGCCGGCGGACGTAGAATCTAGACTCATATGGCCGAGCAGAAGAGCTGGGCGTTTCCGGCGGAGATGCGGCCGAAGCCCGAGGACTGGCGCTTCGACCTCGATCGCGCGCTCGAAGCCGTGGTGCAGCTGCGCGTCGAGGTTCCCGAGGACGCCTTCACCGCCTCGATCCTCGGCACCGAGCGCGCAGGTAACGGCGTGGTGATCAGCGAGAGCGGCCTCGTGCTCACCATCGGATACCTCGTCACCGAAGCGAGCGTGATCTGGCTCACCACCAGCAAGGGTGCGGTCGCCGGCGGCACGGTGCTCGCGTACGACCAGACGACCGGCTTCGGCCTGGTGCAGGCGCTCGGCAAGCTCGGCGTCAAACCCATCGAGCGCGGCAGCGCCGCGCCGATCCGGGTGGGCGAGAACGTGGTGCTCGCCGGGCACGGCGGCCGCGCGCACGCGCTCAAGGCGACGGTGTTCGCCAAGCGCGAGTTCGCCGGCTACTGGGAGTACGTGCTCGATGAAGCGCTTTTCACCGCGCCCGCGCATCCGCAATGGGGCGGCTCGGCGCTGATCGGCGCCGACGGCAAGCTCGCCGCCGTCGGCTCGCTCCTCGTGCAGGAGAAGATCGACGCCGGCACGATCCAGGGCAACATGCTCGTGCCGATCGACCTGCTCGATCCGATCCTCGACGACATGGTGAAGCGCGGCCGCGTGAACCGCCCGCCGCGCCCATGGCTCGGCCTGTACACCACCGAAGCGGGCGAGCGTCTGGTGGTCGCCGGGCTCGCGCCCGGCGGCCCCGCCGAGCGCGCCGG
>DATFEI010000034.1:0-6113 GCA_035251315.1 Burkholderiales bacterium
GCGTTGGTCTGGAGCACGTAGCCGGCAAGAACGGGGAGCGCTCCCCACGACACCGCGAACCAGAAATCGCTGTGGAAGCGGCCGCGGAACCATTCGAGGTTGTAGGCGAGGACGAAGAACCCTTCGGCGAGCGCGATTGGCCAGAGCAGCGGGGTATAGCGCACCATGTACCAGATGCCGACGGCATACGCGGCAAGGAGCGCGGCCACGGCGAGCGCCCAGAGCTGGGCGCGGGAGAAGACGCTGCCCCAGGGCTTCGCCGCCGCGCTGCCTACCGCGTCGAGCGCGTGAGCGCCGATCCCCAAGGCGAGGAAGTAGATGAGGACGATGGCGCCGACCCGGTCCCAGTGGATTGCCGGCGCGAGCATCGAGCCGATCACGGTGAACGAGAGCACCATGCCGGTGTAGGGCAGGAAGAGCAGCCCCACGGCGAGGCGGAAGCGCTCCGGGCCGAAGGAGGGTACGAACCATTCGGTGCGCCGGTCGGCCGGAGATGCCATGAGAAGAGGTTCGGGAGCGCGGAAAAATTGGCGAAAACGAATTGGACCCCATTTCTCGGGGTATCGTTCCAGCCATGAGAACCGATGCGGCGCTCATCGCGTCCCTGGAGCGCTCCAACATCCACCCGCTATGGGATCGCTACCAGCGCATTACGCCGCTCCAGCCGCGCGCGAAGGATGCGCCGATGCACTGGCGCTGGAGCGATATCGAGCCCTTCACCGAACGCGCCGCGAAGGAAGTCGCCATTGAGGACGTGGAGCGCCGTGCGCTCATCCTTGCGCATCCGGCGTTCGGCGGCGCGACCGTGACCACGCAGAACCTGATCGGAGCATTCACTGTGCTCGAGCCCGGCGACAAGGCGGTGCCTCACCGCCACACCGCCGCCGCAATCCGCTTCTCCACGCGCGCAGAAGGTGCTGTGACCATCGTGAACGGCCGGCGCTGCGAGATGAAGGAGGGTGACCTCGTACTCACGCCGCCGATGTGCTGGCACGGGCACATCAACCAGAGTAGCCGGCGCACCGTGTGGTTTGACGCCGCCAACATGCCCGCGATCTGCGCGCTCGATGCGAGCTTCTTCGAGCCCGGGACCCGTCGGGACGAGCGCTTCTGGGAAGTGAACGATGCGGGCTCCGAGGAATACCGCTTCGCGGGGACCGAAATACGCAGACAAGTAGATTCGCTCCCCGTAGGACCCGACGGCGCGCGCACGCTGCGCTACACGAAGAACGGGGGCTCGGTCATGCCCACGCTCGATCTCTTCTTCTCGAGAATCGGGGGCAAGACCAGGCCCAGGCGGGTTACATACAACGCGATCTGCCTGGTGGTGTCCGGCGAAGGACGCTCCACGCTCGGCGAACACGCCTTTGAATGGTCCCGGCACGACGTCTTCACTGTGCCGCACTGGACCTGGGCGAGCCACGAAGCGCGCTCGGCAGAGCTTTTCATCGTCACCGACCGCGCGATCTACGAGCGACTGGACCTTCTGCGCGAAGAGCTGGAGTGATCGGAGCGCGGGTCCGCCGCGTCGAGGACTCTCGCTTCCTCACCGGCAGCGGCCGCTTCATCGACGACGTTTTCTTTCCCGGCACGCTCCATTGCGTGCTGGTGCGCTCGCCCCATTCGCACGCCCGGGTTCGCAAAATCACTTTTCCGAAGGAAATTCTCGTTTTTACGGGCCGCGACATGGAGAAGGACGGCGTTCGTCCGATGCGCGCCGGCTGGACGATTGCAGGCATGGTGGAGCCGCCGCGCTGGGCGCTCGCGCGCGAAACGGTGCGGCACGTTGGCGAGCCTGTCGCTGCCGTGTTTGCTGAAAGCAAATCGCTCGCAGAGGATGCGGCCGAGCAGGTCCGGATTGACTATGAAATCCTTGAAAACATCCAGTCGGAAACCTGCTTCCACTGGACGCGTGGCGACGCAGCGGCAGTGGATGCCGCGTTCGCGCGCGCCGCGCACCACGTCGAGCTCGAGCTCGTCAACAACCGGCTCTGCGGAGCGGCGATCGAGACACGCGGCGCGATTGCCACAGGCGACACCTTGTACTGCGGCACCCAGACGCCGCACCACATCCGGAGCCACGTGTGCGCGGAGCTCGGTCTGACGGAAAACGAGCTGCGGGTCGCGTCTTACGACATGGGGGGCGGCTTCGGCTACAAGGGTAAGCACTATCCCGAGGAAACCATCGTCGTCTGGGCTGCGCGCCGTCTCCGCCGGCCGGTGAAGTGGATCGCAACGCGCAACGAATCGTTCGTCTCCGACACGCAGGGCAGGGACCACCGCACGCGGGCCTCGCTCGCGCTCGACCGCAACGGACGCTTTCTCGCGCTCCGTGTGCAGACGCGCGCCGATCTCGGCGCGTACGTGTCGACCTTCGGTGCGGCGATCCCGGGACCGATCTACAGCGCGCTCCTCGCCGGCCTTTATCGCACGCCTGCAATCCATATCGAGGTTACGGGCGTGTTCTCGAACAGCGCACCTACCGACGCCTATCGCGGCGCGGGCCGGCCCGAGGCGTGCTACGTGCTCGAGCGCCTCGCCGACAAGGCGGCGCGCGCGCTCGGCATCGACCGCGCCGAGATCCGGCGCCGCAACCTGATCCCCAAGAACGCCATGCCGTACAAGACGCCGATCGGACCGACTTACGACTGCGGCGATTTCCCGCGCATCTTCGAGCGCGCGCTGGCCGTTTCTGACTACGAGAAATTCGAACAGCGACGAAGGGAAGCGAAAACCCGAAACCGGTTGCGAGGCATCGGGCTCGCCTGTTACCTGGAGTCCTCGGGCGTCGCGCCGTCGCGCCTGGCCGGAATGATGGGCGCGCGCGGAGGATTCTACGAAGCGGCAACGGTGCGCGTGGCGCCCGACGGGAGCGTTACCGCGTATCTAGGCACGCACAACCATGGCCAGGGCCACTCCACCACCTTTGCGCAAATCCTGGCCGATCGTCTTGGAGTTCCCATTGAAAGCATTTCAGTGGTAGAGGGAGATACGGCGGCCGTTCCGGTGGGCACCGGTACCTTTGGATCCCGCTCGATCGCAGTGGGCGGCTCGGCGCTTCATTCGGCCTGCCAGAAGGTGATCCTCAAGGGCAAGAGGATCGCCGCGCACCTGTTGGAAGCATCGGCCGCCGACATCGAGTTCTCCGCCGGAGAATTCCGGGTTGCAGGAACGGACCGCAAGATTGTCTTTCGGGACGTCGCGCTCGCAGCGTACGTCCCGCACCATTATCCGCTCGAGTCCCTGGAGCCGGGACTGGACGAGACGGCTTACTACGACCCCCCGAACTTCGCTTATTCCAACGGCGTGCATGTCTGCGAGCTCGAAGTCGATCCGGAAACCGGCCTGGTCGAGCTTGTCTCTTATCACGCGGTGGACGACATCGGGACGGTGATCAACCCGATGATCGTGGAAGGTCAACTGCACGGCGGTCTCGCCCAGGGCATCGGGCAGGCGCTGGCGGAGCGCACGGTCTACGACGCCGGGCAGCTTCTTTCCGCCTCGTTCATGGACTACGCGCTTCCGCGCGCGAGCGATCTGCCTCGGTTCTTTTCCGAGACGGACGAAAGCCAGCCGTGCACGCACAACCCGCTCGGCGCAAAGGGGTGCGGGGAATCGGGCGCGATCGGGGCGCCGGCGGCGGTGGTGAGCGCATTGCTTGATGCATTGCAAATAGAGCATCTCGAAATGCCGGCTACGCCGCACGCCGTATGGGGGGCGATGATGCGCGCCCGAAACGCAGGCGCGCCATAATGCGCGAATGATCCAGGAGCTGAACCCGGCGAAGCTCGCGCTGCTTTACCGCCGCGAGTTCGAGATGTGCCAGGTAAAGAAGGGCGAGACGATCGTCGCGGTCAGCGACCTCGCCACCCGGCGCGAGTACGTGCAGGCGGCGTTCGCCGCGGCCGATGACCTCGGCGCGGACATCTACGAGCTGTGCGTGAACTCGCTGCCCTCGTGGACTAAGGTGGGCGTGCCGACGATCGGCAAATGCAAAGGCACGCTCGAGGCGGTCAAGGCCGCGGACATGGTGGTGATCTTCCACGTGCCGCTCTTCACGAAATGGCTCAGGCAGGTCATGGACGGCGGCACGCGCGTGCTCATGATCATCGACTCGCCCGACGACCTTGAGCGGCTCATGGCACCACCGGGGCTGAAGGAAGCGTGTAAACATGCAGAGAGTATTTATAAGAAGGCAAAGACGGTTTGCGTGCGGAGCGAAGCGGGCACGGATCTCACGTATCAGTGCGGGGAGTACCCGGTGATGACCCAATGGGGCTTCGCCGACGAGCGCGGTCATTTCGACCATTGGGGCGGCGGGCACATCCACACTTTTCCGAACGAAGGCACCGCGCACGGCACGGTGGTGTTCCAGCCGGGAGACATCGTCATCCTGCCCTATTGCCGCTACATCGCCGACCCGGTGAGGCTCGAGATTCGCGAAGGCCACATCGTCAAGCTCGAAGGCAGTATGGACGCGAAGCTGATGCGCGACTGGCTCGAGGACGGCAAGAGCTCCCCGCAGGACCGCGACCCCTATGCGGTGTCGCACCTCGGCTGGGGGCTCAATCCGCAGGCGCTCTGGTACGGCATCGCCCTGCACGGCGACGACCCTGATCGCCACCGCGCCGCCGCGCGCACCTTTCCCGGCAATTTCCTTTTCTCCACCGGCCCGAACACGCAGGGCGGGGGAAGCCGCGACACGCGCGGGCATTACGACGTGCCGATGCGCGACTGCACTATCGAGCTCGACGGCAAGGTCGTGGTCGAGAGGGGCCGCATCGTCGATGAAAGGATGCGGGTAGCCAGGGCTAATCGTTAGGAGGAGGCGATGGTGAGAGGACTGTTCTTCATTGCATTGCTGTTGGGTCTGCCGGCGCATGCCGCCGACAAGGTCAAGATCGGGTTCATCGGCACGCTGTCGGGGCCGAACGCCTCGGTCGGCGTCGACATCCGCGACGCTTTCCAGCTCGCGATCAAGCTGAACGGCGGCAAGCTGGGCGGCCTGCCTGCCGAAGTGCTGATCGGCGACGACGGGCTCAAGCCGGAGCAGGCGAAAAGCCTCGCCGAGCGCTACATCCGGCAGGAAAGGGTGGATTTCGTCACCGGCACGGTGTTCTCGAACGTGGTGCTCGCGATCGCGCCCGACATCCTGGCGGCGAAAGTGTTCTACATCGCGCCGAACGCGGGACCCGCCCCGTACTCGGGCGCGCAATGCCACCCGTTCTTCTTCGTGTCATCGTGGCCGAGCGAGGCCTACAGCGAGGCGGCGGGCCAGTACATCACCTCGAAGGGGATCAAGAACGTGCTCTTCCTCGCGCCCAACTACCAGGGCGGCAAGGACGCCGCCACCGGTTTCAAGCGTTATTTCAAGGGCAAGCTGGTCGACGAGATGTACACCAAGCTGGGCCAACTTGACTACGCCGCCGAGCTTTCACAGATCCGCGCCGCGAAGCCCGAGGCGCTCTATGTGTTCCTGCCCGGCGGCATGGGCATCAATTTCATCAAGCAGTTCGTCGCCGCCGGCATGTCCAAGGACATCCAGCTCGTGGTGCCGCTGTGGGGCTCAGACCAGGACATCATCCGCGCGGTGGGCGACCCGATGCTCGGGCTCTTTAGCGTCGGGCACTGGTCGATCGACTTCGATAACGCGGTCAACCGCAAGTTCGTCGCCGAGTTCGAGAAGGCCTACAACCGGCTGCCGACCGGCTACGCGGCGTCGGGCTACGACACGGCGTTACTGCTCGACTCGGCCATCCGTAAGGTGAAGGGCAAGATCGAGGACAAGGAGGCGCTGCGCGCGGCGCTCCGCGCCGCCGACTTCAAGAGCGTGCGCGGCGACTTCAAGTTCGGCCCGAACCAGTTCCCGGTGCAGAACTACTATTTGCAGCTCGTCGGCCGCGGCAACGACGGCAAAATCGTGCACAAGACGATCGGCACGGTCCTCCAGAGCCGTGCCGACGCCTATGTGCAGGACTGCAAGATGAAATAAGGAAGAAGCACGGAAGAAACGGGGTGAGACCCCGGTTTTCCCTTACTTCATTCCGACACCGGTCTTAGCGCACTGCTCGTCCTGGTCGCCGGTCACGCCGCTCACGCCGACTCCGCCGGTG
>DATFEI010000016.1:0-4167 GCA_035251315.1 Burkholderiales bacterium
CGCATCGCCATGCCGCAGCTCGCACGGAACCAGTGCTACGGCGGCGTGATCCAGGGCATGGGTTATGCGCTGTACGAGCATCGCGCGGTAGACGAGCACAGCGGCATCGTGCTGAGCGCCGGCCTCGAGGACTATCGCATCCCCGGCATCGCGGACGTTCCGCAAATCGATCTCCATTTCGACGAGCGTGGCTTCGAGCACGTGCTCGGCGGCGGCGTGGGGCTGAGCGAGCTTTCGACGCTCGGGGTTGCTGCTTCGATCGGTAACGCGGTCTACAACGCCACCAACTGGCGGCCCTACGAGTTGCCGATCCGGCCCGACCGGCTCCTCCGCGGCATGGCTTCATGACCCGGATTCCCGCCAGCATCGAGGAGGCGATGGCCGCCCAGGGCGAGTTCCGCGCCGGCGGCAGCGACCTGCAGCAACGGCTGCGCAGCGGCGTCTCTTCCGGCCCCGTGGTCGATCTTCGCGGGCTGACGGCATTGAGCGGCGTTTCCTGGGACGAGGAAGGCCGAGCGCGAATCGGCGCGCTCACGCCAATCGCCACGCTCGCGAGCGATCCGCGGCTCGCGGCGGCGTATCCGGGCCTCGCACGCTCCGCAGCCGCGCTCGCGACGCCGCAGATCAGGGCGGCGGGCACCTTCGGCGGCAACCTGTTGCAGCGCAACCGCTGCTGGTATTTCCGTCATCCGCGGACGAGCTGCTTCAAGAAAGGCGGCAATTCGTGTCCCGCGCGCGAGGGCAATCACCTGCTCAGCTCGTGCTTCGATCTGGGCCCCTGCGTGGCGCCCCATCCATCCACGCTGGCAATGGCGCTTCTTGCCTACGAGGCGCAGGTCGAGGTCGCGGGCAGCGGCATGCGTGCCCTCGCCGCTCTGTACGGAGACGGCTCGGATGCGCGCCGCGACCATCAGCTCGGCCCGCACGAGGTGCTCACCGCGGCCCTGATGCCGGCGCCGCTCGCGGGCGAGCGCGCCGCGTATTTCCGGGCCACGGCTCGGGCGGCGGCCGAATGGCCGCTTGCGGAAGCGCTCGTCAGGCTCGGCCTCGCCGGCGGCCGGATCGCGTTTGCCCGGGTGGCGGTGGGCGGGGTGGCGCCGATCCCCCTGCGGCGAGAGCGGGTCGAGGCCGCGCTCCTCAGCCAGCCCGCCGATGGCGAAACACTGCGCCGGGCCGCCTCCCATGCCCGCGAAGGCGCGATCCCGCTGCCGATGAGCGCTTACAAGGTCGACCTGCTGTGCGGGACCGTGCAGCAGGCGCTCGAACAGGCGCTCGGCTAGCGCGGCATACTAGAACTCCACGGGAGCGAGGAGGAACCATGGCCACGCAAGCGATTTCTGCCGCGGCTGCGCCGCGCGTCCATCTTTTTCGCGACGACGTCAACGCCGAGCTCGTGCGCTACCTCTACCGGCAAGCGCCGGGCTCGATGGTGGCCATTGTCATCGTCGGTTGCATTCTCACCTTCGTCCTTTGGAACACCGTTTCCAACGGGGTGCTGCTTGCCTGGCTGCTCGCACTTGCCGCCGTGTGTGGGATGCGCTTGGCGCAGATCGCGATGTTCTTTCGCAGCGATCCTCCCAAGAACCGGATCACGCGCTGGGCCGTCGCCTCCGCCGCGGGTTCGACGCTCATCGGCGGCGTGTGGGCGCTCGCCTCAATCCTATTCCTGGACCCCGAGCAGCCGATTAGCGTCATCACCATTACGGTGATTCTCATGGGCATCTGCGCGGGCTCGGTGGTCAATCTTGCCTCCTATCTACCTTCGTTCTGGGCGGTCGTCGGGCCTTCGATGGGTGCCCTCATCGCCGTGCTGCTGTGGCACGGCAACATCGTGAGCAACACCGTTGCTCTGCTTGCCGCCGTCGCATCGATCGCGTATTTCGTTGGCGCGCGCAACGTCCACCGCCTGCTCAACGAGTCGCTGCAGCTCAGCTTCGAGAACGTTGCGCTGCGGCGCGAGGCGGAAGAAAAAAGCGCGCTGCTCGAATCGGCACTGAAGGAAGCCGACGCAGCGCGGCGCAGCGCCGAGCAGGCCAACGCGGCCAAGACGCGCTTTCTCGCCGCTGCAAGCCACGATCTGCGGCAGCCGATTCACGCCCTCGGCCTGCTGCTTGCGACGCTCGCCGACGGCGTGCGCGACGCGCGCTCGGCCCCGCTGCTTGACCAGATCGACGCCGCTGTGGACGCGGTCGACTCGATGCTGAACAGCTTGCTCGACATCTCGAAGCTCGACGCCGGCGTGGTACAGGCCAACGTCGAGCCGCTCGATCTTGGGGCGCTGTTGCAGCGGCTCAATAACGAGTACCAGCCGGTCGCCAGGGTCACGGGCAACGGCCTGCGCGTGCGCCCGCGCGGCGTAACCGTGCTCTCCGATGGGGCGATGCTGCAGCGCATCCTCGCGAACCTGATTTCGAACGCGTTGCGGTACACGAAGAACGGGCAAGTGCTCGTCGGCGTGCGGCAGAAGGGCGATGCGATCCGTATCGACGTCGTCGACACCGGCCCCGGCATCCCAGAGCAATCGCGCGAAGACATCTTTCTGGAGTTCCACCAGCTCGGTAATCCGGAACGCGATCGTCGCCAGGGGTTGGGACTAGGGCTCGCTATCGTGCGGCGCCTCGCTGGCCTGCTCGGCCATCACATCGAGCTCAGCTCCGTGGTCGGGCGCGGCTCCCGCTTTTCCGTGCTGCTGCCGCGCGTCTCGCAAGCACAGCCGATCGCTAAGCCGGCGGCGGCGCCCGGCCCCGTTGGCGGCGAGGTGCGCGGCCGGCGGGTGCTGGTGCTCGATGACGAAATCTCGGTGCTCGACGCTATGCGGCGCGTGCTGGAGAACTGGGGCTGCGAAGTCATCACCACGGCGACTCCAGAAGAAGCCGCAGCGCACTTCGGGGCGGCTGCGCCGCCGGTCGATCTCCTCATCGTCGACTACCGGCTGCGGCGCCATGCCTCCGGCATCGAGACCATCGCCAGATTGCGGGAGCTCGCCGGCGCGCGGGTCCCGGCGCTAGTCATCACCGGCGATACCGCGCCCGACCGCCTGCGCGAAGCGCAGGAGAGCGGCTACCCGTTGCTCCACAAGCCGGTGATGCCGGCGCGCCTGCGCGCCGCTATGCAGGAACTGGTAGGGAGTACGACATGAGCAAGAACTGGTTCGGAACCATCCAGTGCAGCGAGCGCACGATCGAGGAACCTGGGGACGAAGATGGGCTGCGGAGAATCCTGTGCGACCCTCAGCGCTTCCCTTCGCCCATTCGCCCGGTGGGGTCGCTGCATTCGATGACGGAGTGCATTGCCGCGCGCGCCCCGGGCCAGCCGCGTTGGGGCACGCTCGTGAGCTTGCGCAAGCTCGCCGAGCAGCCGCTGCGCCTGGAGTTGCAGCAGGATCCGCAACGCGAGTCGGTCGGCAAGGTTACCGTGCCGGCCGGCCGCACCTTCATCAGCGTGGCGCGCGAGCTTCGAGAGAAGGATCTACAGCTTCGCGTCAACACCGAGCTCGGGCCGCTAACCATGGGGGCAGCCGCCTGCGGGGCGACCAAGGATTCCTCCTTTCCCGATGAACCCGGCCAGGTCTGCCATGACGTCGTCGGCATGCGCCTCATGAAGCCGGATGGAGAGATCAAGGAGTTCAAAGAGGGAGATCCAGACTTGGACGCGCTGCGCTGCAGCTATGGCCTCTTTGGGGTGGTCACCCACGTTACGTTCCACGTCTACCGGCACCAGTACATCTCCATACGGCACGAGAAGCTCAGGGTCGAGGAATTCGAGGAGCGCAGGCAGCAATGGGTGCGCGACCGCCAGGCCGTGTTCCTCTACATGTTCCCATTCGCAACAGAGCAGCGCATCGTCGCCGAGCTGCGCAGCAAGAGCGCCGCTTCCGAAGGGCGCGAGGAATCAGTGCGCCTGAAGGCCAGGAACTACTTTTGGGGCGAAGGGCTGCACCGCGTCGGAGGAGCGATCCGCAGACTGCACTTCGAGGATCTGAAGCGCCGGGCAGGCGACGTGCAGCAGAAGTTCGTCGGCGAGTTTCTGCGGCAGATCGACCTCGACGCGGTGAGTCCGGTCGCCCAGATTGTCGACTTCGAGAAGCTCGCCGAGGAGTCAAAGGGAAAGACCCCGAAGTTCACATTCAGCATGTGGGCGTTTCCGACCCAGCCGGCGGGCGGGAGG